>NZ_JBIDFB010000013.1:0-87794 GCF_046635565.1 Gilliamella sp. BG7
GATAACGCATAATCCACTGATTGTTGTTTGAATTCGATACTAAATTTTCTGACCATGATATTTGTCTCCTATGATTTTTGTTTATATCATAGAGGCGAATTTTGTCCACTTTTTTGGCGAGGATCAATGGTTTATTTGGACTGTCTTGTTGTAAAAGTCAAACAAGATGGTAGCATTATCAATAAGTCGAAAAATATATTGAAGATGTCAAAATGTGTAATAACCATCGTATTAATCAAGAATTAACCAAACCCGCCTACTCACAAACGAATGGGAAAGCCGAAAGAGTGATACGAACTTTGAATTGAGATGTGGCATAATCAGCAAATATTTAGCGATTCAAAAGATAGAAAACAAAAGCTCAAATGCTTTATGAGTTTTTCGAATTACCATAGACATTATGACTGATTACTCAAACTACTATTCTCTCAATTTTGTATATCTGTTTGGAGAATGTATGATGATTTGCGCTTTGCAGCATTGTGCCTATCGTGTAATATAGATAGCATTATAAAAAATGGAAAGAATTGCGAAAATTGTATGAAATCAACTATAAAATTACTCTCTGTCTGTTTTGTTACATTGGTATTAGTGGGATGTGGATTAAAAGGTCCGCTTTATCTTCCTGTTGAAAAAATAGTAATGCAGCAAGCAAAAATAACCACAGCCTCAATTCAATCTGATTTATTTATTAAAACTGCATAATGGAATAAAGTGATGGATTTTTTAAATTATCAACACAATCGCTTATTTGCCAATCAGATAGCGATAGCAGATCTTGCTAAGCAATATGGTACACCATTATATGTTTATTCGGCTGAATACATAAGTAAACAGTTTTTAGAATATGAACATGCTTTGGTTAATAATAAACATTTGGTTTGTTATGCGGTTAAAGCTAATAGTAATTTGGCAGTTTTGAGTTTACTTGCAAAACTGGGTGCTGGTTTTGATATTGTTTCACAAGGTGAGTTAGAACGAGTATTAAAAGCAGGAGCAGATCCTAAAAAAATTGTCTTTTCAGGTGTTGCTAAATCAATAGTTGAAATTGAACGTGCGCTTGAAGTTGGTATTAAGTGCTTTAATGTTGAATCTGAGGATGAATTATACCGAGTTGATGAAGTTGCTAAAAGATTAGGTAAAATTGCACCGATTTCATTGAGAATCAATCCTGATGTGGATGCTAAAACACATCCTTATATTTCAACAGGTCTTCGCGAAAATAAATTTGGTATTAGCTATGAGTTAGCTTTAGATGTTTATCGAAAGGCAAGCTCATTAGCTAACATTAAAATCGTTGGTATTGATTGCCATATTGGCTCTCAATTAACTCAATTGTCACCATTTCTTGATGCTGCCGATCGTATACTCGCTTTAGTTGATAAATTGCAATCTAATAATATTGTAATTGAACATATTGATTTAGGTGGAGGTTTAGGGGTCTGTTATGATAACGAACAACCACCAACAGCATCGCAACTTGTAACCGAACTTAAGAACAAATTAGTTGATTATCCTGATATTGAAATTTTGTTCGAACCTGGGCGTTCGATTGTTGCTAATTCAGGTTTGCTAATTACTAAGGTGGAATATACCAAACACCAAGATAATAACCATTTTGCAATTGTCGATGCAGGTATGAATGACTTAATTCGACCCGCTCTTTACGATGCTTGGATGAAAGTATTACCTGAAAAGCAACCACAAGCTGGCGATGAATTTTTTGCCTATAATGTTGTGGGGCCTATTTGTGAATCTAGCGATATATTGGCTTATCAGCGCGAGCTGTCGGTTAAACAAGATGATTTGTTGGTAATTTGTAGTGCTGGTGCTTATGGTTTTAGTATGGCATCGAATTATAATAGCCATTTACGACCAGCAGAAGTGATGCTTATTGATGATAAACAACATAAATTAATTCGCCAGCGTGAATCCTTCGCTGATTTATGGCGAGGTGAAGTGGTTTTATAATATTTAAACAGTTTATTGAATGCTTAATCATAATAGCATTCCTCTTTTAGTTGATGTTGGTAAACAGTTTAAACTAAAAGTAAAAAAGAAAAACATGTTTGACAACAGAAGGTAAACTAACGATGAACTTTTCAAAAATGCATGGACTCGGAAATGATTTTATGGTTATTGATGCGGTGACGCAAAATGTTCATCTTTCGACAGAAATGATTAAACGTATGGCAGATCGATATACTGGTGTCGGGTTTGATCAACTCCTTATTGTTGAGCCACCTTATGTACCAGATAGTGATTTTCATTATCGTATTTTTAATTCTGATGGTTCTGAGGTTGAACAATGTGGTAATGGAGCGCGCTGTTTTGCACGTTTTGTTCGTTTAAAAGGCCTTAGCCGAAAACGAGTATTAAAAGTTAGTACCATGAAAGGCAATATTATTTTAACTGTAAATGATGATAATACCGTGCGTGTAAATATGGGACAGCCTATTTTTGAACCTAATAAAATTCCTTTTAAAGCCATCAAAGAAGAAAAAACCTATATAATCAGAGCACAAGAACAGACTATATTATGTGGTGTTGCATCTATGGGTAATCCTCATTGTGTTGTTCAAGTCGATAATATTGTAACAGCAAAAGTAGCAACAATAGGTCCGTTATTAGAACAACATGAACGCTTTCCTGAACGTGCCAATATTGGATTTATGCATATTATTGATCGCAATAATATTAACTTGCGTGTATTCGAACGTGGGGTTGGCGAGACACAAGCTTGTGGTACTGGTGCCTGTGCAGCGGTAGCAGTGGGTATTAATCAAGGGTTATTAAACAAACATGTTAATGTTAATTTACCTGGTGGCAAATTATTGATTGAGTGGAAAGGTGGAAATCAGCCACTTTATATGACTGGGCCTGCTACGCATGTATATGATGGTTTTATTGCTACTTGACTTTAATATCATCACCGATAAATTCTGTAACTTATTGGCAGAAAATGATAAAGCCAAAAGATTGGTTATTATATTGGGTTTATTTAATTTCTATTGTTTAACCGAAAGTGGTAGAAACATGAGATAACACGGTAATAAATTAGACGCTAATTATGGTTGGTAAAAATATACGAAATTTAAGAGTAAAAAAAGCGCGACGATCACCTTCATCATTAAAATTAAATGATGAAATTGTTTGTCAATATATTATCGATAATCCTGAATTTTTTGTGAGAAATGCACGACATGTTGAGAGTATGCGAGTGCCTCATCCTGTTCGAGGTATGATTTCTTTACCTGAATGGAACATGGCGCGACAGCGCAACAAAATCAACCAATTAGAGTGCGAAATTTCATCGTTACTAGAGCATGCCAGTGCTAACGAATTGTTGTTTAACCAGCTAATGGATCTACAAATTGAATTAATTAAAACACAGGATTTAAATCAACTAATTATATTATTAAATGCATGGGCAAAATCATTAGGACTTAGCGGCGCTTATTTATACCTTTTTGACGATAAATGGCTGCTTAGTGCGCCATCAAATTACCATTACATAGCTTTAGATTCATCACGATTTGATTTTATTCGTGTCAGACATTTCCAGTATAGTCAACAGTATTTAGGTACATTAAATTCAACCGAGCTTGATTTTTTATTACCTGATGAACACGGTTATGTTGGCTCAGTGGCATTATCTTTGTTAGGTCAATTTGGTGATTTAGGGCTTTTAATGTTTACTAGCGCTAATCCAGAACATTATCAATCTGGGCAAGGTACATTATTACTTGAAAAAATGAGTGAAATTTTACCAATTTTAATTAGTAGATGGATTATGCGAACAAAATAAGGACATATCATGGTGCAGCCTAATAAAAAAGATAATATGACATTAACGTTGCCCGTTGATCAATTTTTAAATTATCTAAAGTCAGAAAAGCAGTTAAGCTTAAATACTCAGATTAATTATCGGCGTCAACTTTATGCGCTTATTTCGTTGGCAAGTGAAGCTGAAATTTCGAACTGGCAAAATTTGGATTCATCTGCAGTTAGATTGTTAATCAGTCGTAGCAAACAGACAGGATTACAAGCAAGAAGCTTATCTTTAAGACTTTCTGCTTTGCGTAGTTTTTGTGATTGGATGGTAAAAAAAGAGCAGCTTACTGCTAATCCAGCTCGAGGCGTGCTAAATCCAAAATTAGGTCAACACTTACCCAAAAATATTGATATTGATGAGATTAATCAATTGCTTGATATTGACCATGACGATCCTCTTTCTGTTCGTGATAGAGCTATGCTTGAAGTTATGTATGGTTCTGGATTACGCCTTTCTGAATTAGTTAGTCTTAACTGTCGAGAATTGAATCTTGTTGATGGTGAAATTCGCGTAATGGGTAAGGGTAATAAAGAGCGGAAACTGCCATTAGGTCGAGAATCTATCAAATGGATTAAACACTGGTTGTCAATGCGAGATTTTTTAGCACCACATGATGATGCTTTATTTATTTCCAAATTGGGTAAGCGTATTTCAGCGCGAAATGTTGAAAAACGGTTTGCTCAGTGGGGAGTTAAACAAGGTTTAAGCAGCCATGTTCATCCTCACAAATTACGTCATTCATTTGCAACTCATATGCTAGAATCAAGTGGAGATTTGCGAGCAGTTCAAGAGTTGCTTGGGCATGCTGATTTATCAACGACTCAAGTTTATACGCATTTGGATTTTGCACATCTATCTGAAGTTTATGATTCAGCACATCCACGAGCTAAAAGAGGAAAATAACGGTGCACTTTTATCGCTCTATTAATACAATTAAAGCATTTACTTTCGATCTAGATGACACTTTATATAATAACAACATGATTGTTGAAAATGCAGAAGAGAAAATGCTCAAAACGCTTCAAGGGTATGAGCAATTACGCACGCTTAAGTTATCCGAATACATTGCTGAAAAACGCACTGTACTTGCGTTTGATCCTGAAATTTATCACGATGTAAATGTTTGGCGAATTCAAACTATTAAGTCGCTATTAAATAAAACCAATATACCAGTATCAAAATTTGCTGATGTTATCGATGAATCAATGAATTGTTTTATTTATTGGCGGCACAAAATGAAAGTTCCTGAATCAACACATTCACTATTAACCAAATTAGCCACTAAATATCCTTTAGCCGCTATTACTAATGGTAATGTTGATATTAATAAAATTGGCTTGGGTGATTATTTCCAATTTTCACTACGTGGTGGCGAGCACGGACGTTCTAAACCTTTTCCTGAAATTTTTGATTTAGCATCTCGTAAGCTTAATATTTCATCATACTCTATTTTACACGTGGGTGATAATTTATTAACGGATGTTAATGGTGCTATTAATAATGGTTTTTTAGCCTGTTTTATCAATATTTATAACCAGAATATTTTACATCTTGATGACACTAGATGTTTACCTCACATCGAAATAACCCAATTGCCTGAGTTAGAGAATCTGTTATAATAAACTTATTATCTGTACAAATAAACAGTGATGTAAATATAAGTTTTTATGAGTAAAGGGATACTGTATTTTAGAAACTCTATCTTTATGTTCTGTTGGTTTCCAGTCAAAAAATGTATTCGGGACATGATGAAAATATTAATAATTCTCTCAATATTAATGTCAGTTGGTGATTTCTATTATCCAAATAGGTTTGTATTTAATGGAAATTAATAAATCATTACTAGATTGTCTAAATGTAGATCAACAAAAAGCAGTTACTACTGATAACCAATATTCCATTGTTCTTGCTGGTGCAGGGAGTGGTAAAACGCGAGTTTTAGTTCATCGTATTGCGTGGCTTTGTGTTGAGAAGCATTATTCACCAGGATCAATTTTTGCGGTCACTTTCACTAATAAAGCTGCTACTGAAATGCAGGAACGTATTCAAGCACTAGTGGGCGAAGGTTACTTTAATGGTATGTGGGTGGGTACGTTTCATGGATTAACTCATCGTTTGTTACGTATGTTTTCTGAACAAGCAAAGTTGCCGTCTAATTTTCAGCTTATTGATTCAGAAGACCAAGTAAGGCTTATTAAGCGAATTTTTCGTGAACTAAAAATCGACGAAAAGCAATGGTCGCCTAAACAATGTGCTGCTTTTATTTCTTCTCAAAAGGAAAAGGGATTGCGTGCGGAAGATATTATTCCTGAAGATCCTAAACAAGTGATGTGGCAAACGATTTATCGTGACTATCAAACTATTTGTGATAGAGTTGGATATGTTGATTTTTCAGAATTAATTTTGAGAACGTATGAACTGCTTTGTCGTAATCAAGACGTTTTAAATTATTGTCATCATCGTTTTTGTAATATCTTAATTGATGAATTTCAAGATACTAATAAGATCCAATATCATTTGGTACAAAAACTAGCAGGGAATACTGCTAATGTGATGATTGTGGGGGATGATGATCAGTCTATTTACAGTTGGCGCGGTGCTAATGCAGATAATCTCCAATTATTTATAAACGATTACCCTGAAACTGAGATTATTCGACTGGAACAAAATTATCGTTCAACCAGTAATATTTTAGATGTTGCGAATAAATTGATATCAAAAAATCAAAATCGACTAGGTAAAAATTTATGGACAGATATAGGCGATGGTGAACTAATTTCACTTTATATTGGTTTTAATGATATTGATGAGGCAAGATTTGTTGTTGGTCAAATAAAAAAAATCCATGACGAAGGTGGAAAGTACGCAGATTGTGCGATATTGTACCGTAATAATGCACAATCACGTATATTTGAAGATACATTGTTACAAGCAGGTTTACCTTATCAAATTTATGGCTCTATTCGCTTTTATGAACGACAAGAAGTAAAATTAGCACTTGCCTATTTACGGCTATTACATGATCACAATAATGACATGGCGTTTGAAGCTACAATCAATACTCCAACACGAGGTATTGGCAATGTCACGCTAGATAAAGTTAGATTGACTGCAAAGCAGTATAATATTTCATTATGGGATGCGTGTATAATGCTAATTCAAACTAATTCTTTTACTGATCGACAACGTTCGGGCATTGGTCGTTTTTTGGAATTGATGGAATCTATCTTCAATGAAGTAGAACTTAAGCCATTTTATAAACAACTTGATAGTATTATCAAGCTATCTGGTATATTGCAGATGTATGAGCAAGAGCCCGGCATTAAAGGGCAATCAAAGTTAGAAAATCTTGAAGAATTGTTATCGGCTGCTGAGCAGTTTTATCGTTCTAATGAAAATACCCTTATTAAAGATAGAGAAACAGGTAAGACTTTAACTGTTCTAGAATCATTTTTAGCATATACGTCACTAGAAAGCCGAGATGTGATTAATGAACAAGATACAGTCCAATTAATGACTCTGCATTCTGCTAAAGGCCTTGAATTTAACAATGTCTTTATCGTTGGATTAGAAGAGGGTATATTTCCAGACTTAAGATCTTCTCAAGATTTCGATAAAATGGAAGAAGAAAGGCGCCTTGCATATGTCGGTATTACTAGAGCACGTAAGTGTCTAACATTGTCATTAGCTCAAATAAGGCGCCTCTATGGACGTGAAGAACGTAATTTACCTTCGCGTTTTTTGTCTGAATTACCAGTTGATAAATTAAATGAAATTAGTTATCAAGGATCTGTGTTGCTTGAGGAAAGAAAATCTTACCCTAAAATGAACCATCAATGTGATGGTTATAAATTAGGACGTAAAGTGTTACATAAACGTTTTGGTGAAGGAACTATTGTTAATCTTGATGGCGAAGGTGATCATAAGCGAGTACAAATTGCTTTTGTTAATGAAGGTATAAAATGGCTAGTAATTAAATTAGCAAATCTTACTTTATTGTAGATTTTTTTAAGTAAGATTTTGTGACACTTTCTTAAACGGGAATTAAATATAAACTAATTTCCGTTTTTTATGTGTTATTGATCGGTTTGCTCTTTTACAGATTCAGAAAAAATCTGCTCAAACGACTTGTTGGTTCGATTGCAAATCCAACTATTATTAATATAATCAAAATGATAACCCTGTTTTTGTGTGGCTAACCAAACCTGAAAAAGAGGTTCTTGGGTATTAACGATGAATTTACTGCTATTGGGAAAACTAACGGTGATGACATTACCGTTTGTTTCATAGTCTAAATCGATGTCATGTTCAGCTGCATAATCATCTAAAAATAGTTCGATTTTATTGAACAATTGATCGGTAAGGATGTGGAATTGTGAGATATTCATAAAGATATATTCATTCAAATAAATAATGGAATGATATTAGCATAAATAGATATACTCTGCCACACAGCAAGGCGGCGAGAGTAAAATTTGTTATGATTTAACAACAATTAATTAGCTAGTGGTAAGGAACAGGCAATAACAAGTAGCTTATACCGTTCGTTGTCTTGAGTTATAGATATCCAACGGCTTGGTATTTCAATTGTATTGACTAATTTACCATCACCAAAGTTTTTTTCGATAATCTTAAATTTCCCTTTTGCTAACTCCATTTTGTCACAATTGGCATAATATTCAATCTTTATGGAGTGATAAAAAGTTTCAGTACCATCTGCATTTTTTTGCACCAATGCAGGGCTGTAATTAGTTACTTCATTAAATACACGAATTCTAGGATTGAAAGGATGGCGTTTGATAGATTTTCTATCTAAAAAAGAATAACTAATAGAATGATCTTCATTTATTTTAGATGTTGGAATGAATTTTTCACCTATTCTAGGATCTTTTAAGCTTTCTACTTCTGTATTTTTACTTGTTTTAGCGTTGCTATTGGCTATTTCTTCAACTGCATAATTAAATGTTGCAAAAGACAGGAGAACTAAAAATAAACTGACCTTTTTCATTTAAATATTATCTCCATCTTTTGAGTTGGTTTCTGTAGAGTTAATTTGTGGATGAGATTGTTGTTTTTCTTTTTGCATTTTTTCTTGGTTTACTTTAATTCGCTCTTGCAGTTCAGCTTCTTGTTTTTTGATGATTGGTTTTAGATCTGGGCGAGTCGTAAGAATTGTTTCTTTTTCTAAATCGCCTTGAATAGAACAAAAAATACTACTTTGATTATTAGCAGAAGATTCTAAATAAAGCGCTTTATTAATTGTACCAAACCTTGGAATAACACCATCGATGGCATAAATATCATCTTCCCATGTTTTAGATTTTGATTTTCTATCATAAATTTTGGCGTTTGCTATGTAAGTATTTTGGCTATAGTGTAACCAATTAATATTGCTTAAAGCACTTTTAATTTCATCTTGCTTGTTATCAAAGATAAATCCCCAATAAAGAAACTGACCAGATAAAGTAGTTGGAATATAAATATTTTGATAGCCAACAATTTCTAAATCATGATACTTAAGTGGTTTTTTAAACATAACTTTATTTTTGTCGGTTTTTTGAATAGATTCAACAGGAATATAAGTTACATTATCGGGAGTGGTTGCTAAATCAACGTATTGATTTATTGACTCTTTGTGTTTAGATAATTGTTCAAAAAACTGATTATCACATTGCAAAAATGTATCAATTACCTTATCTGTTTCATCCTGTATATTATTTGTTTGGGCAAAAACACAAGAAACGAAAGATGCGCAAACTAGCACAGAAAGTTTTTTGAGAAGCATGGCGAATTTCCTTGAACTACAATTATATTTCTTCTTTTGTAAAGGGAGATTGTAAAGTAATGTAAATATAAATGTCAATTGACATTATTTCAATTCTCAACGAAGACCATTAAATCACCGTTTTTAAAGGATATTTTAATCAAATCACTAATCGCTTTGTTTCTTAAACTCACAACTCCTCCTAGCGATAATGTGGCATCAATTAAGGGGTATTGAAAGCCTGTAATGGTTACTCCAGTTACTTTCGAAAATGGCATTAGTGAAATAATATGATCTTTTACATTGGTTATTTCTTGATAATGTTTGGCAAAAAAGAAATGACAATAATTATCATAAAAGGTAATTTGATACTGATGATAATATCTTATTGCAACAGAAATATTCCCCAAAAAGTGATCGCTAGCATGGCCACTAGCACCATAAACATCAAATGCTTTCACCCCTTTACCTGCTAAAAACAAAATTGCTTTTTCAAAATCAGTTTTATTTTGGTCAGGTGTATGAATAATTTTAGTTTTATGTGGAATTGCTTTGTTAGGATTATAGCTATCTAAATCGCCAATAATAAAGTTTGGTTCGATTGACAAAGTCGACAGATAATTATGATAAGCCCCATCTGTGCAAGCAATATAAGTATAATTATCCAAATGGTGAAAGTCATGTTGTGGTGGCTCACCATTAATAAAAAGTAAAGCTCTATTTTGTGACATTACACTTTTTTCCTTTTGCTCATTTTATTGGTAAATCATAAAGCCAAAGTATATGCCATGATAATAGCGTCTTCTTGTTTACCATTAGTTGTTGGGTAATAATTTTTTCTAATCGTTATTTGGTTAAATCCCTGCGTGTGATAAAGCTTAAGTGCTGCCGTATTTGATTGTCTGACTTCAAGCCAAAGGGTTGAGATTGGATAGGGCGATTTTATCGTTATTAACGTATCTATTAAATGGTTGAGCAGCTCTCTTGCTAGTCCTTGCTTTCTAAAATCGGGATGTATTGCAATGTTAAATAAATTTGCTTCATTTGCTACATGTTGGCAAATACAAAACCCAACTATTTGGTTATTAATCGTTATTTTAAAATTGAGATAACGTTCACCTTGGTTTGAAAAGAATGTTTGTTTTGACCAAGGAATTGCATGGCAAATCTTTTCTAATTCAAAAGTTTTTTTTAAATCATGTTCGGTGAGGATGGAAATAGTTTTCATATTGACATAATTGTTGCCATAGTAGGCGTTTTTGTTGTGGTGCTTTTGCAAGCTGATTTAAACTGGTTGTTTGAATAGTTAATGGGTTAATCCAAGACTCATCCAAGGTAATATCAATGAACCAAACTACTGTATTAATTTCATCAGCAGGAATAATTAATTGTTGTGGCGTTAAAAACAATACTTGTTTTTCAGTTAGATGGATAGCATTTAAAATATCATAATAGATTTTTTGTGTTGGTTTTTGTTCTGCAACTACAATCAATCTAATTTCTTCACTTATTTGTGTCGCTATTTCACCTTTGAAAACATTAGCATTCCTCAAAACGTATTGAGTTATGCTGCACTGTTTTAGATACCAATCTTGTAGTGTCATTATTGACTTACTGTTTTTTATTAGAGATTAAAGATAGTTAATTGTATAATCAATGCATCAATTTATAAAGGTTTTTCATTGAGGAAATATGGCAACATCTGCTTTTACCCCAGCAAGTCAAGTACTTGAGCGTCACCAAACATTTTTTAACGATAAAAATGTGCTGATAGCTGGTGATATTCAGGATAATTATCCATCTATTATGTCGGCAAATCAAGTTAAGATTCATTGCACACAATTTCATACTTATTTACGTCTAAAATCTAGTGCACGAGGCAATCACACCTATTTTTCATTATTGCCCGAAGCGGATTTTTACGTTGGAATGAATACGTTGATTTACTATTGGCCAAAAACTAAAAGTGAAGCACAATTCCAGCTTTCTTATTTATTGCATAATATGCCAAAAGGTAGTGATATTTTTATTATTGGTGAAAATAGAACCGGTGTAAAAAGTGCGGAAACTTTATTGAGTGATTTTGGTACAATTCAAAAAATCGATAGTGCAAGGCGCTGTGGCTTATATCATTTTCAGGCGGATAGCCGTTTAGCTTTTGATCTTGATGAATGGTGGTTAAGTTATCATTTAACTATTGAAAATCAGAATATTGAAATCAAAAGTTTACCCGGTGTTTTTAGCCAAAAAGGGTTAGATGCTGGCAGTGAACTACTGTTAAATGCATTGATGGATCATACTGATATCATTAAAGGTAATGTATTAGATGTGGGATGTGGTTCGGGCATCTTATCCACGGTACTAGGGAAATTATACCCTGATATAGCACTAACGTTATCTGATGTAAGCAGTGCAGCAATTGAATCAAGTAAAGCCACGTTAAACCGTAATCATGTTAATGCCACAGTTGTAGCGAGTGACGTTTTTTCAAATCTAAATAATAAATATCATCTTATTGTTTCGAATCCACCTTTTCATGATGGTAAACAGACTGATTACACGGCCGTCAATACGTTAATCAAAGAAGCAAAAAAACACCTAAAATTAAATGGTTATTTGTGCATTGTGGCAAATTCATTTTTACCGTATCAAACCATTTTAGATGAAACATTCAAAAGCGTTGAAGTGATTGCACAAACGACAAAATTTAAGGTTTATCTAGCAAGCCATTAATAAGTGCAGTATGTTTATTTTTTCTTAAAAAAAATAAGTTGCAATACATATCACAAGTTTTAAGAAATAGGGCGATGCTATCGCCCTATATATAAAATTTAAATATTTAAACTTAAACTGGTTTCACACTATTATTGATATCATATCTGCATTAACAGAGAACTTCTTTTAATGCTTGAATTTCATTATAGGTAAAATCACAGCGTGTAAAGTTTTGATCAAGAAGAATAGGAATAGGATTATTTTGCCCGATTATGGCCAAGACATTACATTTATTTTTAGTCATATCACCTATAATGATTGGTCCACCGTTTGAGTTTTTATTAACAGTAGCTATACATTTAACATCTGCACCTTGAGCATTTTTTTGCCTGATATAAAGCTGTTATGTAAATACCCCCAAACTTAGTACACAATTCACGTAGAAAATTAAGCTGCCTGTTTTAGTGTTTTATACTCAATCGGTGTCATGTTATTTAATGCCTCATGCGGTCTTTCGGTGTTATAAATCGTTAGCCATTCTTCGGTTATTCTCCTTGCTTGTGCTAAGTTGTTAAAAAGATATAAATCGAGTACTTCAGTACGATAGGTACGATTAAATCGTTCAATATAGCCATTTTGATAAGCGCTACCAGGCTTTATATAATCAATGACTATATCATGTGATTTAGCCCAGTTTATAAAGGTTTTTCCTGTAAATTCTGGTCCATTATCGACCCGTATTTTTAATGGATACCCATGATATTCGGCCAGTTTATCTAAGTAACGGGTAATTCTTCCTGCTGGTAAGCTTACTGCAATATTAATACCTAACGCCTCACGATTAAAGTCATCGATGACATTGAATGTTCTAAAGCGACGTTGATTACGGCTACTATCACTCATAAAATCCATTGACCAACATTCACCTTGTTTATTAGGCACCAATAGCTTTTCCGGGCATCGTGGAGGAATGCGTTTTTTACGCTTTACTCTGAGATTAAGCTTTAATTCACAATACACCCGATAAACACGCTTATGGTTCCATTGATAGCCGAGCTTTTTAATACGATTAAAGCATTTAGGAAAGCCCCAGCGTAAATGCCGGTCTGTGATAGCATTCAACACCGAAATAATCACTGAATCATCCTGTAACTTAGGTTGATAATAGTAAGCACAACGGCTTAAGCCAACGATAGCGCAGCTCATAGCTATAGTAACAGAATGATTTTGTTGTAGTTGCTGTGCCCACGTTTTACGTGCCTTTGTTGGCACTAAAGCTTTTTTATGATTTCTTCCTGAAGCTGTGATTTTAAGCTCAGCTCGGCAAACATCTGCTTAAGCTTGCGGTTTTAGGCTTCAAGCTCCTTTAAGCGTTTGATATCCGAAGTTTCCATTCCGCCGTATTTTTCTCGCCACTTATAGAAAGTTGAATTACCCATGCTATATTTACGGCACAGCTCTTTAACAGGAATACCAGTTTCAGCTTCTTTTAAAATAGCCACGATTTGATGTTCGGTCATTTTTTTCATAATTAAATCCCCTTTACTTTTATCATAGAGAATTTTCTACTTTTTTGCTGTACTATTTTAGGGGATAGTTACAGTAATCACAAATTGACTCAGCATATTATCAATAGCTAAAACAATGTTACTAGTGAAGGATCATCGGCAGAAGCCACAGTTACAACTTGATTGTTTTTTATCCCACCGAGGGAATCACGTTTAATAACTTGTCCTGTATTAGTGATAATTTTCATTGAACAATTCTCAACAATACCTCTTAGATGACATTTTACTCCTGCATGATAGTCAACCACATCTGGATTGTGTGATATTTTATAATCATCAATTAATCTAGGATAATTTTTAGTGCTATAAACATAGCTAACACAAAGAAAATAATTGCCACACATATTCTTCTTATTTGATGAAATGAGCTTTCTTGCTTTAGTTTCATGCCTAAAGACTGAAAATTGTGAATTTAAAAGCTAACCTTTAATCACAACAAAAATAAATAAATTATTACTTTCTTTTGTTAAATTTCACTAAAACTTATCATAATATTTACTTTGTAGAAATCATATCTGTTGTTTACAGTAATTAGAGAAAAGATTTCAAATTAAATAACCCTAGAAAACTGCTGTTGCCGTGCTATTTTTCTCATATAAATATCAAAGCACATACAGATATTGCGTATCAATAAATGTCCTTTAGGTTGGACTTCAATCATATTATTATTGATTGTCACTAATCCATCTTTTTGCAATGGCGCCAGTAATTTTAAATCTTCGGAAAAATAATCATCAAATTGAATTTGGTATTGCTGTTCAATGACATTTTTATCTAAATGAAAATGACAAATAAGCTGTTTTATCACATCACGACGAATCTTATCGTCACTATTTAAGGTGAATCCTTTCCATAATCCATGTCTTTTTTTCTCAACTTGAGTTTGATAGTTTTTTAGATCTTTCTGATTTTGTGCATAACTATCACCTAACATACTAATGGCCGATACACCAAGCCCAAGTAAATCAGTATCACCTTGAGTTGTATACCCCTGAAAATTACGATGTAATTTATTTTCTTGTTGAGCAATAGCTAAATCATCATAAGGCTTAGCAAAATGGTCCATGCCGATAAATTGATAACCAGCTTCGGTTAACTTTTTAATACTTGTTTGTAGGATCTGTAATTTTTGATTGGCATTAGGCAAATCATCATCTTTAATTTTTCGTTGGGCAGCAAAACGGCTCGGTAAGTGGGCATAATTAAAAACACTTAAACGATCGGGAGAAATCTCGATCACTTTATTAAGCGTTTCGGCAAAACCTTCAATGGTTTGTTTTGGTAGGCCATAAATTAAATCTAAACTAATTGAGTGAAAATTATTTTTACGTGCTTGATTAATAAGAGACCGTATTAATGTTTCGTCTTGTTCGCGATTAATTAGACTTTGGATTTCGTGATTAAAGTCTTGAATTCCCATACTTAGCCTATTAAAACCTACGCTTGCTAAATGGTCAATCGTTTGAGGTGTAATTTCACGCGGATCAATTTCGATGGATAGTTCGGCATTAGCAACAAAATTAAAATGTTTTTTTAACGAGGTAATCAATCGAGTAATTTCAGCATCGTTTAAAAAAGTTGGTGTACCACCACCCCAGTGCATTTGTGTTACCGTGCGATGTTTGAATAATTTTGCACGTTCAGCAATTTCAATTTCTAAAATATCAAGGTATTTGGTAACTTTTTGTGTTTGGCGAGTTATAAGTTTATTACAACCACAAAAATAACAAAGCTTATGACAAAATGGAATATGTACATAAAGCGACAACGGCTTTGTAGGATAACGAGTTGCCGCCGATAAAAATTCCTGCTCATTAAATTTTTCGTTAAATTCAAGTGCAGTAGGGTAAGAGGTATATCTTGGGCCAGAATAATTATATTTTTCAATTAACGCTTGATCCCATAATTGCGTATCAGTCATACTTTTTACTTCCGCTTATGTCTATTTTTAGTGTTATTATTTTTATGAATTTTTAGTATTGCTTTTTGTTGGTTATTGATTTTGGTTTTAATTTTGATTCGATTAGTTTTATTTAAATATAACAATGTGCAAATCAACAACCCAAAATATAAACTTAACATAATTAATATTGGCACTATGATTTGCTCACTGTTAATTATTAATTGACTGAATAAAAATAATGGATTTTAAGTTTAAATTATCAGTAGGAATATAATCCAATAGATTATATTCCTACTGATATCAAGATACATACTATCACGATTGCCGATTATATTTTACTATCATTAGTTTCGTTTTAATAAACTAACAATATTTTCTTTCTTTTCATCTAATTCTTCAAAATCATCAAAGTCGTCATCAGTATAACCAAGCTCTTGCATCAGTTCATCGATACGATTCAATTTGCTATCAAGATAAATTTGTTGATCTTTAGTGAGTTTGACATTTTGCTCGACTAGATCAAGTAACATATCTAATTTTGGATCGTTTTCTAACTGTTCTAATTCTTGTTGTGGCGATAAAATCGTTTTAATTGTTTTAGATTGTTTAACAGGTTTTTCTATATTGTTAGAATCTTCAACAATTAAAGAAATAGGTTTTTTGCTACCCACTCTTGGATCTTTGGTTGTTTTTGTCGAATTTTTATTTTTATTATTATCTAGTTTATTAAAGCGAGAGCCACTTGGTAAACCTTTGTGTTTGCGTTTACGCTTCAGTTCCCGAGATTCTTCATTAATCTCTTGACGGCTTTTTTTAGCTTTCTGTTTTGATTTATTTTTTAACATAAAATCTCTGTCTAATATTAGGGTTAATCATTTTACAAACGTATTTTATCAGTAAGTCCAAAATATAGCTATGATGATGACGTCATGCTAATTTAAGATTGTAAAAAAAGAAATTTATGTATAATCTGAGCCAAATAAATTTGTTAAATCGAATTAGAGAACAATATAAAATGAAAAATCACTTAAGCCCTTATCTGAAATTTAATCGTCAAGAATGGGCTAGCTTACGTAATACTGTACCAATGACTTTAACTGCAGATGAATTAGTTTCGTTACAAGGTATTAATGAAGATTTATCCATGGATGAAGTGAGTGAAATTTATTTACCTTTATCTAGATTGCTTAATTATTACATCAGCAATAATTTTAATCGGCAAGCTATCCTATCTAAATTCTTAGGTAAAAGCCAAAAGACGCCTTACATTATTGGCATTGTAGGTAGTGTTGCTGTAGGTAAAAGTACTACCGCCAGAGTGCTACAAGCATTATTAACCCGTTGGCCTGAACATCGCAAGGTAGCTTTGGTGACAACCGATGGTTTTTTATATCCAAATAGATGCCTTGAAGAACGTGGAATAATGAATAAAAAAGGGTTTCCTCAGTCTTACGATATAAAAAAATTGCTTAATTTTGTTGCTGATATAAAATCAGGACAGGCACAAGTTAAAGCACCCGTTTATTCTCATTTAGTTTATGATATTGTCGAAGATGAAGAAATCGTTATTGATAGTCCTGACATTTTGATTCTTGAAGGTTTGAATGTACTGCAAAGTACGCTGAATTATCCACAAGCGAATAATCGTGTTTTTGTTTCGGATTATGTTGATTTTTCAATTTATGTTGATGCTGATGTGTCATTATTACATGACTGGTATGTAAATCGGTTTTTAAAATTTAGGGAGGGTGCATTTAGCGATCCTAACTCTTATTTTAATCACTACTCAAAACTTCCAGAACATGAAGCTACAAATATTGCTAACCGTATTTGGCGAGAAATTAATGAATTAAATTTAGTTGAAAATATTTTACCGACAAAAGAACGAGCGAGTCTTATTCTAACTAAAGGTAAAGATCATAAAGTTGATTGTGTCCAATTAAGAAAATAAACTTAAGGAAAATTTATATGAAATCAGTAAATTGGTTGGTCTGTAAATTAAGTATTATTACTTTGGCTATTTCATTTTCATTTGGTGTTTATGCCTCAAATGGTCAATCAGATGGACTAACGTGTGAAAGCAAAAAACAGTCCATTGAAAAACAGATTGTTTATGTTAAAAAAAATAATAATTCTCATCAAATCCAAGGGCTTGAAAAAGCATTACGCGAAGTAAATGAGCATTGTTCAAATGATGATTTAGAAGCCAAATATAACAAAAGGATTAGTGAAAAATCAAATAAAGTGGCTGAAAGGACTAAAGAATTAGAACAAGCAAGAGCAAAAGGTAATAAACAGAAAATTATCAAACAACAAACAAAATTAGCTGATGCCGAAATGGAACTTGATGAAGCTAAAACTAAATTATCTGATTTTTATAAAGAATTGGGTTCAGAGTAAGCTATAATGATTAGGCTATTTTCCAGTTTTCTTACTTTCTAACGACATTTTTATCATTAATACCATCGATGGCTATTGTTGATGGTGTTAGTTTTATATTTTGTATAATCCTCTTGCTGTACTAGACTTTTTTAAGCAAAAAGAGTATGGTGTGCGTCTTGTTACGTGGTTCGTGAACCTCCCACGCTAAAAAACTAAGGAAAAATAATGAGTAAAATTACACTACTAGGCGATCAGTCTGTTCGCTATCCAACAACCTATTGTCCTGAAATACTCGAAACGTTCGATAATAAACATCCGAATAACGATTATTTTGTTAAATTTAATTGCCCAGAGTTTACTAGTCTTTGTCCTATCACGGGGCAACCTGATTTTGCGACAATTTATATTTCGTACGTGCCCAAGATTAAAATGGTCGAAAGTAAATCATTAAAACTCTATCTGTTCAGCTTTCGGAATCATGGCGATTACCACGAAGATTGCATTAATATTATTATGAAAGATCTAATTAAATTAATGGATCCTAAATATATCGAAGTCTGGGGGAAATTTACACCTCGTGGCGGTATTTCGATTGATCCTTATGCCAATTATGGCAAATTGGGTACTCATTGGGAACAAGTTGCGGCTAATCGATTAGCCAATCACGACATGTATCCAGAAAAAGTGGATAATCGCTAATTTAATCTATCTTAACAGGAACATTAATGCAAACTCGTAAAGCACTAGTTATATTTTCTGGTGGGCAAGACTCAACCACTTGCTTACTGCAAGCCATTGCTGATTATGGACGTGAAAACGTTCAGGCAATCAGTTTTCGCTATGGTCAACGCCACGCAATAGAGCTTGAAAAAGCCAAATGGATCGCTGATGATCTTGGTATTAAGCAAACTGTCATTGATACATCAGTTATCAAACAAACTACAAATAATGCGTTGATTGATGACGCTCAAGAAATTAAAGCAGCTCAAGATGGCGATTACCCCAATACCTTCGTTGATGGGCGTAATATGCTTTTTTTACTTTTGGCTGGCTGTCATGCTAAGCAACAAGGAATTTCTGACATTATTATTGGAGTTTGTGAAACCGATTTTAGTGGTTATCCAGATTGCCGTGATGTCTTTATTAAATCAATGAATGTATCAATGAATTTAGCCATGGACTATGCGTTTAATCTCATCACGCCACTGATGTATTTGACTAAAGCGCAAACGTGGGAAATGGCTGATAAACTAGATTATCTTGATTATGTTCAAAAAAATACTCACACCTGTTATTACGGTGTTGAAGGGGGATGTGGTAAGTGTCCAAGTTGTTTATTGCGCAATAAGGGCCTACAAGAATATATGGCTCAAGCTAAATAAATTCATTCATCATTGGGTTCTCTCACCCCCATTAAAAAGGAAAAAAGATGTACTTAAATGTTCATTCAGAATCGATAGAAAAAAGTTTTACCCGTAAACAAAAGCAAAAAGCGCTTTACTGGTTGGCTTTTTTTCACATATTGGTTATTGCTTCAAGCAATTATTTAGTCCAAATCCCATTCGAAATTTTTGGTTTTCAAACAACTTGGGGGGCATTCACTTTTCCGTTTATCTTTTTAACTACCGATCTGACTATTCGAATTTATGGTGCTAGTTTAGCCAGAAAAATCATTTTTGTTGTAATGATTCCTGCATTGTTATTTTCATACCTGATTTCGGTACTATTTTTTGAAACCCATTGGATTGGATTATCAGCATTGACGGAATTTAATAGCTTCGTATTTCGAATTGCATTGGCTAGTTTTGCCGCTTATTTAGTTGGACAACTAATGGATATTACTGTTTTTAACTATTTAAGAAAAAACAAATCATGGTGGGTTGCCCCAACAGCATCAGCAATATTTGGTAATGGTATTGATACTATTGTCTTTTTTGCTATCGCATTTTATCAAAGTAACGATGAATTTATGGCAAATCATTGGATCGAAATTTCGTTAATGGACTATAGTTTTAAAATTCTAATTTGCGGATTATTCTTTTTGCCACTTTATGGTGTCATTCTCAATTTTATCCTAAAAAAGTTAGTTGCAATGCCTAAAAGTAACTAATTATTATAATCAATCTTTTATTTAATTATCTTAATAAACATAAAACTCATTAATTATTTTAAATGAGTTTTATGTTCAATATTGAAAAACCACCCATAAAAACGCATACCTGTTTTTACAACATATAAATGTTATTATTGGCATTTATCCTACTAGAATTTGTCAACATCTGATGCTTTCTTGAAAAAATATGAGCATCTGAGTTAAGAGAAAAAGGTCTTGAAGATACCAGTATATTGATGATATGAGTCATTTTTTGATATCGCATAAAAAATAGACTTGAACGTGGTAATTATTACTTTTTTACTAAAAGCTAAAAGGTTCTAAATCTAGATTAATTAAACAATCTTTTAAATAGTTATCAAGACCAGTTTAAAAATCATAAAAAGTGTTGATTTTATTTTTTTCAAATTCTTTAAATGCGATCAAACTTTCTTTGCTAAAAGACAAATAGCAGTGCATAATATGCGGTCAAAATATAATCAAAAATAAAGTTAAAAAACAGCAATTACACATAAAAATATATAAGGTCGAGGTAATAATAAGATGGGATTTGTAAAACATCTGGCTGTATTGAGTCTGTTGCTAGCTTTAACAGGTTGCGACAATAAAGACACTAAGCAAAACGTAAGCGCTGAACAGGCAAAAACGCAATTAGAAACAAAAGTTATTGATAATAATACAACAGCTGATATTAGCAATCCTAGTGATGACGGTAATATCGTACAAGATGAATCGTCAAAACCAGCCTTTAACCCTACGTCAGAATTAGTTGAAAAGTACCGCGGTAAACAATTAACTGTTATTGATAGTTCAGAAGTCATTCTTGATGGTTCAAGTACTTTAGTTATTACCTTTTCGGTTCCTTTAAATCCTAAACTCAATTTTTCTAATTTACTTCGTTTAGTTGATCGCCAAACCGGCAATGTTGACGGGGCTTGGGAGTTGTCGGATAACGGATTAGAATTAAGACATCGCTATCTTGAACCGAATCGTCAATTAGATCTCACCATTGATAAGATGTTATCTGCAATTAATGGCAACAGTTTAAAAGAAGTCTACCAAGCAGAAATTAAAACTCAAGATCGCCTGCCGATGGTGGGATTTGCTAGTAATGGTTTTTTGTTGCCAAGCAAATCAATGACTGGTTTACCTGTTACTACGCTTAATGTTAATAAAATTGATGTTAATTTCTTTAAAATTAAACCAGAACAGTTATCTGATTTTATCGCTGATTATGGTTTTATTAACCAAGTGTCAACTTGGAATTCAAAGAATATTAATAAATTTGCTGATTTAGTTTATACGTCTCGGTTTGATCTTAATCCTAAGCGTAATTCGCAAGAAACCGTATTACTTAACTTATCATCCATTCCGCAACTTCAACAAGAAGGGATTTATTTAGCTGTTATGAATCAAGCCGGAAGTTATGATTATGCAAATCCTGCATCACTATTTTCGATCAGTAATATTGGTGTTGCGGTTCATGCTTATAACAATAGTAAATTATCCGTTATTACTCATGGCCTTGATAATGGAAAACCATTTGCTGATGTAAATATATCGATTTTATGTAACAAAAGTATTCGAGATAGTAATAAAAATTGTACCACCATTACAGCTAAGACTGATGCTACAGGTTATGCTGAAGTCACTTTGCCAAAAGGCATGGATTATGCATTACTTACTGCAAGTGATGGCAATCAAATTTCTTTGTTGAATTTGGATCGTAGTGCATTAAATTTAAGCGAATATAATTTAACGGGTTCTACTTTTAATCAAAAACAATTTTTCGCTTTTGGACCTCGTGATTTATATCGTCCTCAAGAAACGGTCTATTTTAATGCACTTTTGCGTAATGCTGATGGTTATCCATTGCCGTTGCAACCTGTTGTTGTTGATGTTATGTCACCAGATAATCAAGTTGTTGAGAATTTTACTGTCGATGCTAAAGCAAAATCTAACGGTTTATATCAATGGCAATATGTTATTCCAGCTAATGCAGCAACGGGTAAATGGGCATTTCGCTTTAATTTAGGCGACGATAATTACCGTTATGCGTGGTTTCGTGTGGAAGAATTTTTACCAGAGCGCATGGCAATGGAAATTAGGGCTGCATCCAATAAGCCTATTATGCTTGATAAACGTGTCAATTTTGATGTTAAAGGTTGGTATCTTTATGGTGCTCCAGCAGCAGGAAATAATTTAGAAGGTAATATTTATCTTAAAAAAATTGATTCAATACCAGAACTTGCTGATTATAAAATTGGTGATGTGACCGACAATAATATAGCTAGACAACTTGATAATATTGAGACGACATTAGATAAAAATGGTAATGCACAAGTTGGAATTGATACTAGCGATTGGGGCAAGTTGAGTTCTCCTATTAAATTTATTTTGCAGGCCAGTTTACTTGATTCAGGGGGACGTCCTGTTACTCGTTATGCCAGCCAGGCTATTTGGCCAAATCAGCAAATGCCTGCTGTGCGTGCACTGTTTTCTCAAGCACCTTATTATGATTGGTCATCAGATAAATATGAAACTAGTCCGACAGTTGATAAAGGTGCTAATGCTGAATTTGAAGTGGCTTATGTCAATAGCGATGGACAAAAGCTAGCTGCTAGCCATTTAAAGGCAAGAATTATTCGTGAACGTCGTAATTATTATTGGAGTTGGTCTGAATATGCTGGATGGCATCAAGAATACAATTCAAGTGAGTTTGTTGCACAAGAACAACCACTTTCTATAGAAGCCAATGGTACAGCTAAGGTGAGTTACCAAACTGATGATTATGGCTCATATCGTATTGAAATTGTTGATACTAAAAATAATATTACTAGTAGTTTACGTTTTAGAAGTGGTTACAATTGGGAAGATAATACCAATGGTACCAATGCTGTTCGCCCAGATCAGGTCAAATTGAGCCTGGATAAAACTGCCTATTCGGTCGGTGATACTGCTAAAATACATGTACAAGCACCAGTGGCAGGCTCAGGTTATATTTCACTTGAGACCAATGATGGTCTGTTATGGGAAAAAGATATTACTGTTGATGAAAACGGCATTGATGTTGAAATTCCAATCCAAGATTGGAAACGTCATGATATTTATATTAGTGCGATGATTATTCGCCCATCAACTGATGCGGCAGTGCAAACAATTAAAAGAGCAATAGGGTTACTTTATTTACCGATTGACACTTCAAATCGTCAATTAAACTTGAGCATTGAAGCTCCTAAGAAGACAGAGCCTGAAAAAACTATTCCAATAAAGGTCAAAGTAGATAAAAGTGCAATCCAAAAGGATAATAAAGTATCAGTATTGGTTTCGGCTGTTGATTCCGGTGTTTTAAATATTACTAATTTTGCAACACCTGATCCTTATAGCGCATTTTTGGGTCGTAAACGTTATGAAGTTGATCTTTACGATGTGTATGGAAAATTAATTGAAGGTAAAGGTCGCAATTTGAATGTAAGCTTTGGTGGTGATGCTATGCTTGGTGAATCTGGCACAGGCGGTAAAAAACCATTAAACGAAGTTAAAATTGTGGCTCAACAATTGCAAACTATTAACCTTAATGATGACGGTGAAGGCGTTGTAGATCTTACTTTGCCTAATTTTAATGGCGAATTACGCATAATGGCTCAAGCGTGGGATGATAGCCGTTTTGGTAAGGCTGAACAAACTATGCTCGTTGCCTCGCCAGTCGTTGCTGAATTATCTACACCGCGATTTTTATCGGGTGGTGATCAGGCTACCTTGGCACTGGATCTAAATAATCTAACCGAAAAAACGCAAACAATGCAGGTTGATGTTTCGATGGATGGTTTGATTTATCAAAATGTTGTTGAGTCTACAAAAATAACACTTGATAGTAAGCAAAGACAGATAATTCAAGTGCCCGTTGTTGCTGATTATGGCTATGGACAAGGTACAGTGACAATTAATGTTACAGGCATTTTATTGGATGATGGCTCAAATTATCAGATCAAACGATCGTGGGCAGTCGGTGTTAGACCGGCTTATGCCGCTACCAATAAATATTATGCTGCGGCAATTAATGGTGGTGAAAGTTGGGTTTTACCTGAAGCTAGTATAGCTGAGATGATTGAAAACACGGTTGATGGTAAATTAATTGTATCTAATCAACCGCCGTTAAATATTGCTCAATATATTAAATCGCTATTTGCTTATCCATATGGTTGTTTAGAACAGACTATTAGTGGTTTAATGCCATCATTATATGCAAACCAAGACCAACTTGCAGCTTTGGGAATTAAAACCGAATCGGATAAAGAGCGACGCGAAAAAGTGCAATTAGGTATTTCGCGAATTTTATCAATGCAACGTAATAATGGTAGTTTTGGTTTATGGAGCAAAGACAGTGCCGAGGAATATTGGTTAACTGTGTATGCGACTGATTTTTTAATCCAAGCAAGTGAGCGTGGTTATAATGTCAATAATAAAGCGCTTGATGCAGCAATTACCCGTATCAGCCAATATACTTATGATGCCAATGCATTTAATAGTTTACAAAGCTACTATGAAAATTCACAAGTAAGCTATTATACGCAATTTGCAACTAAAGCTTATGCTTTAGCTGTGTTGGCAAGGCAAAATAAAATAACTGTGCCTATGCGTAATGAAATTAATCGAATGTATCAACAGATCACTGAGAGTGATTTTAAGGTATTCTCACCATTACCTGTTGCTCAGTTAGCGCTTTCTGCTAAGCTGGCTGGTTTTGACAATATTTATAATAATTTGATGCATCGAGTATTTACTACAAGTTATGATAATCGCTATTCTTGGTTAGGCGAATATGGTAGTGCTATTCGTGATAATGCATTAGTTTTATTTTTATTGGTAGAAAATAATTTAAGTGTTGATAAGCAAGCTGATTATTTAATTCAGTTATCTGATTTGCTTAATGATACTCGTTATTTTTCAACTCAGGAACTTTACGCATTATTTGTGGCTGGCTGGTCATTAGAACAACATAAATCTTCACATAAATTTAATGTTGTGATCAACGAGCAGTCAAATGAGGTTGATTCGACTTTATCACGCTCTTTTGGTGTTGCTAATTTAGCAAATAGATTAACGATTTCTAATCCAGAAAATGCACAACCACTTTATATTAAATTCACCGTTTCAGGTTATGGCAAGAAAGCGCCTGCACCAACGAGTGATGAAAATATTTTAACTATCAATCGTTCTTATTACGATTTGAAAGGTAACAAAATTCAACCTGATCACTTGAAAGTGGGTGATTTAGTGGTGGTATTATTGGATGTTAGAGCACATAAAGAAGAAGTTCACGATGCGTTAATTGTTGATTTTTTACCTGCTGGACTTGAGTTAGAAAATCAAAATCTCACAAATAGTAGTGTAAGTTTACAGGCAATACCGGAACTTGCCAATTTGTTGAAAGATGAAGATAGCAATGATATTAAATATCAAGAATTCCGTGATGATAGATATGTTGCGGCTGTTGATATTAATCACTATGTGAGCGATGGTACTTATCGATCGCAGGTTGCTTATTTGGCTAGAGCAGTGACGGCAGGTAATTATATGATTCCATACCCTTATGTTGAATCTATGTATCGTCCGGATCGGTTTGCAATTGGTCAATCATTTGACTTAATGTCTATTGTTGAGCGCAATGTAGATCCCAATGAACCTAAACAACAATAGCTAGTATGTATTAATTAAATTTGATTTTTAAAATGTAAACAAATTGATTAACCGCTAACACTTGTTAGCGGTATCTATTTATACTCAAACATAGTGTTACCGGAAGTTTTTTGACAAAATGAAAAAGTGCCTACTTAAAATTCTGGCTTTCTTATTTTTTTCTATCCTTTTGTTATTATGTGGCTTTTTTATTGCCGATTACTTTTATCCTTTATCAATAACACAAAATAAAACGACACAAACAATTCTTGCGCAAGATGGTTCGCCTCTGTGGCGATTTGCTGATGAAAATGGTATTTGGCGGTATCCTATCAAATTAGATGAAGTCCCCAATGATTACCTTGATGTGTTATTAAATTATGAAGACCGCCATTTTTATGATCATTTTGGTATTAATCCTGCCTCTTTATTGAGAGCAGCTTGGCAAAATATCACCAATAAAAGAATTATTTCTGGTGGTAGTACTATTTCGATGCAGGTTGCAAGGTTACTTTATCCACACGATCGCTCCATGGCAGGAAAGTTACAACAAATATTTCGAACACTACAACTTGAATTACATTTTACAAAAGATGAAATTTTAACTTTATATATTAATCGCACCCCATTTGGCGGGACAATCGAAGGCTTAGGGGCTGCTAGTTGGTCATATTTTGGTAAAGAGCCCAAAGCGTTAACACGTAGTGAGGCGGTTTTATTGGCCGTATTACCACAAGCCCCTAGTCGTTTGCGTCCTGATAGGTATCCCGAACGAGCCAAACAAGCACGAGACAAAGTTCTAGCAAGATTGGCCCAATATCAGGTATGGTCACCTGATATTATAGAGCAAGTTAGAAAAGAAGAAGTATGGGTTTACCCACGTAAAAAGCCACAATTAGCTCCTTTATTAGCTCGCAGGTTAAGTCAACAATATCCTGATGTTGATATTATTCGATCAAATATCGATCTCTCTCTTCAATACAGCCTTGAAGATATTGCTGCTAATCGTAAAAATCAGTTACCTCCCAAAAACTCACTAGCTATTTTAGTTGTCGATCATACGGATATGTCCGTAAAAGGCTATGTTGGGTCGGTTGATTTTAACGACAAAGAGCGATTTGGTCAGGTCGATATGATAAATTCACTTCGATCTCCTGGATCGACATTAAAGCCTTTTATGTATGCTTTAGCGATTGATAACGGCATGATTCATTCTGAATCGTTATTGCAAGATACACCTAGAATCAGTTCTGATTATCGACCTACGAATTTTGATGAAGATTTTTATGGACCAATCAGTGCCTCAGATGCATTAAAGAACTCATTAAACTTACCTGCTGTTGAGTTAATTGAGCTTTATGGGCCAAAACGATTTGCTGGCAAGCTGTTTAGTATTGGCTTACCACTTCAATCTAAAGGTAATGATCCTAATATATCGTATATATTGGGTGGTGCGTCGTTAAGAATGGATAATTTAGTTAGCGCATATAGTGCCTTTGCTCGTCATGGGCAAGTAAGTCCTTTACGATTTACGCAAGCAGATCCCTTACTAAGCAAGCCATTTATTAGTGATGGTAGTGCATGGATCACAAGACAGATGCTAGTTAATAATTATCAGCTTGCCTATAAAACAGGCACTAGCTATGGATATCGTGATGCATGGGCGATTGGAGTCAATCCTCGCTATTTGATTGGCATTTGGGTCGGTCGTCCTGATGGAACGCCCGTTGTAGGTCAATATGGCAGTATTACAGCGGTGCCGATACTACAACAAGTTAACACGTTATTATTAAATAAAGAGCGACGAATAAATCGCACACTTCCCTTAGTAACTAAACCGACAACAGTAACCTTAGAAAAAATTTGTTGGCCATCAGGACAAAAGTTACCTGCAACTGATGAAAACTGCCACCGTCAAAAAAATGCATGGGTATTAAATAATATGATACCTCCAACACTTGATACGATAACAGCACTTAATAATAATATTTATCGTTCAGGGTGGGTGACTATTTGGGTAAATGATGCCGGCAAACGTGTGTCAGCAGACTGTAGCAATGCACATAAAAGACAGGTTGCACTTTGGCCAATAGCTTTAGAAAATTGGCTACAACCCAAAGAACGTCGGCAATCGCTAATTCCTGAAGTTGATAATCATTGCCCAGTGTTTGGTAAAGATATCTTTTTGCCACTCAATATTATTGGACTGCAAGATAAGCAATTGGTAAAACGATTACCAGGGCAACAAGATATCACTATCGATCTAACTCCACAAGGTGGTGTTGGTGACAAATGGTGGTTTTTAGATGGTGAACTTATTGAGAAAACGTATGGCGATCAAAAGGTAGCTTTGACAGTTACTCATAAAGGTTTACATCATCTATTTTTATTAGATCAAAGTGGACAAATTTCACGAATGACATTTACCCTTGATTAAACCAACAAGGAGCAAACCTATGGCTATTGAAAGAACTTTATCTATCATCAAACCTAATGCCGTTAAAAAACAATTGATTGGTGAAATTGAAACCCGTATTAGCCAAGCAAAACTTAACATTATTGCCTTAAAAATGCTTAGATTAAACAAAGAACAGGCAGAAGGATTTTATGCTGAGCACCAAGGTAAATCATTTTTTGATAAGTTGGTTAAATTTATGATATCTGGGCCGATAGTTGTTCAGATTCTCGAAGGCGATAATGCCATTAAACGTTATCGAGAATTGATGGGACCAACTGATTTATCTAAAGCAGCCGCAGGCACTTTACGAGCTGATTTTGCTGACTGTATGACTGAAAATGCCGTACATGGCTCAGATTCTCTAACCTCGGCTGAAAAAGAAATTGCTTATTTTTTTGTTGATAGCGAGATAGTAGGGTAAATCAATATTATTAAATAAATCAAAATAGTGATATAAGCTGTTTTAGCTTGTATTAGTTTTTTTAATGTCATTAATCGAAAACTACTACATATAACTTTAAGTTATAACCATGTGAGTATTTGTTATTTATTTATTCGATTCTTTGTTGCTAAACTTTAACGGTATATAACATAACCTTGACTGAGGGAGAATCGGAATGAAATTGTTGACTAAATCACTAACTGTTATTGCATTAGTAAGTAGTTTTTTAGGTGCAAATTCTGCTTATGCAGATCGCCTTGATGATATTGAGAAACGAGGAGAAATAAAAATAGCGGTATTTGATAGTAATCCGCCATTTGGTTATATTGACGAAAAGACAAATAAAATTGTTGGTCTTGACGTTGATTATGCCAACGAGATAGCAAAAGCATTAAAGGTCAATGTTGAGCTAGTTCCGACTAATCCAGCTAATCGAATTCCATTATTAACATCCCAAAAAGCCGATTTAATTGTAGCTAATTTTACCGTTACTGATGAAAGAGCAAAAACCGTTGATTTTAGCCTTCCTTATTTTGCGACTGGTCAGAAATTTGTAGCAAAAAAAGGAGTATTGAAATCAGCAGATGATTTGAAAAATCTTCGTATTGGTGCCGATAAAGGTACAGTTATGGAAATTACATTGCGAGAAAAATACCCAACAGCTAAAGTAATTTCTTATGATGATACACCATTTGCGTTTGCAGCATTACGTAATGGTGTTGTGCAGGCAATTACTCAAGATGATGCAAAATTAATCGGCCTATTAGCGAATTTACCAGAAGAACAACGAGCTGTATTTGAAATTTCACCATTTAGTATTACTCAAGAATATCAAGCTGTTGGTATACCAAAAGGGGAAGATCGTTTGAAAGAAAAAGTGAATCAAATTTTGTTAACACTAGAAAAAGATGGTGAAGCATTAACGATTTATAATCGTTGGTTTGGACCTGAAACTGCATCAGCGATTCCTCGTGGTGATTTTAAAATTGGTAAAGGTCAGTAGTTATGTATGAGCAATTACTTGAGCCTCGTTATTTGTGGTGGTTATGGGATGGTTTTTTAGTTACGTTAGCTATCTCATTGCTAACCATTATATTTTCAACATCACTAGGTTTTTTGCTGGTTATTGCTCAACAAAGTCGAATTAAATTCATTCAAGTTATAGTAATGGGGTATAACGCAATTTTTCGTTATTCTCCGTTATTGCCTCAACTCTTTTTTTGGTATTTTGGTGTGGGTAATTTATTACCAATAGAATTTAAATTATGGTTATTTGAAGAATCGCAAATCCAGTTGCTGTTTTTTTCACTGAAAATGCCATCATTTGAATTTATAATCGGTTTAGTTGGTTTAACTTGTTATTCCAGTGCTTTTATTGCAGAAGAATTTAGAGCGGGTATAGCTGGTGTAAGTCGGGGGCAAGAACAGGCTTCATTGGCATTAGGTTTAACTTGGTGGCAAAGTATGCGATTTATTATTTTGCCACAAAGTTTTCGTATTGCATTTCCACCTTTAATTGGTCAGTACATGAATATTATAAAAAATTCGTCGTTAACAATGGCTATTGGTGTGTTAGAACTTTCTTATGTATCGCGTCAAGTTGAAACAGAATCATTAAAAACCTTTCAAGATTTTGCTATTGCAACTTTATTATATATTTTGGCGATAGTGATTGTTGGAACTTTGGGTAATATTTATCAAGCAAAACGATTGCAAATAGGTAAGGTGTAATCATTTATGGAGCTTAAAGGTTTAGAGGTTATTTACCACAATTTCAGTTATATGATGTGGGGAAATTTTCCCGGAGGAATTTTTTTAACGCTGTTAATGAGTTTTGCCGCAATTATATTTTCAACTTTTTTGGGTATTCTTGCTGGAGTCGGGTTGACTGTCTTAAAAGGAGTTATGCGTTATTTTTTAGTTGGTATACTTGGTTTTTTAAGAGCTATTCCTGTCATTATGCTTATTTTCTGGACTTACTTTCTTCTACCTGTGTTACTTAGTGTAGATGTGCCAGCAATTGCAACGGTAATATTTGCTTTATCCTTGATAGGAGCTGCATACATTGGACATTCAGTTCATGCAGGTATGATTGCTGTGGCTAAAGAACAATGGCAAGCGGCGTTTTCATTAGGCTTAACTAAAAAGCAAGTTATTATATTTATCATATTACCACAAGCCCTTAAAATGATGTTGCCGTCTTTTGTAAATCAATGGGTATCACTGATTAAAGATACTTCGTTAGCCTATATTGTTGGAGTGGCGGAATTTACTTTTATTGCAACCCAAATTAATAATCGTAGTATGATTTATCCAACAGAAATCTTTTTATTTGTTATAGTCGTTTATTTTATCATCTGCGCCTCGCTTGATTTTGCAGTTACGTTTTTCTCAAAATACCAATTATTTTGTTTTAAATAACATTTAATTGTATTTGTTTGCTCATTTACCCGATTATTGGCTAGGTTTATATTAAGGTTCTCTTAAGGTTTATACGTTAAATTATTAATAATTTGGGTGAATCTAGAGAGATGGCTTATGTGGCATGATTTTAATACACAAATTTTTTTTATTAATAAACGCTTCAGATCATGCATCTAAATCATTAGTCTTTTTTGCTATTTTTTGTGCTAAATATTTGGTTTACCTACCTGTTATTATTATGGTAATCGGTTGGTGTATTCGGCCTATTTATAGGCAATTAATTTTAAAAATAGTATTTAGTTTAGGGTTAGCATTATTAGTTACTTTTGTTATTCGTTATTGTTTTTATTCTCCACGCCCTTTTGAGGTTGAAGTTGGTACTAATTATCTTTTTCATGACAAAACAAGTTCTTTACCGAGCCAACATGCGGTATTTGTGTGGACAATGTTTTTTGCTGTTTTTTTTGATAATGCATATCGCTTTAGAACAGATCTATATTTATTGGCTTTAATTGCTGTACTTGTATGTTGGAGTCGTATATATCTAGGGATTCATTGGCCATTAGATATTATTGTCGGATTTATTTTAAGTATATTATCGGCGTATTTAATTAATAAAAATTGGATAAGTATTAACAAGTTTCTTAATAAGTATGTTCTTATTGAGCGCAATTAATAGCTTTAGATATGTAACGTGAAGTATATAATTACTGATAATTATACGATTGAGAATTCTTAGTGATTCCAACATTTATATAAGGTAAATCATCAATGAAAATATTAATTGTTGAAGATGATAGCTTGCTACAGAAAGGTTTATACGATGGTATAACGTCAAATGGTTATGTTTGTGAAGTTGCTACAAATGGTAAACAAGCTGAAGATTATATTCAATTTGGGCAGTTTAGTTTAATTATACTCGATTTAGGATTACCTGATTGTGATGGACTTGACTTACTGATTCGCTGGCGAAAAAATCATATTTCAACGCCAGTTTTGATTTTAACTGCACGCGATACCATAGAAGATAGAGTAGAAGGTTTAGATAATGGTGCCGACGATTATTTGATTAAACCTTTTGCTTTAACTGAATTATTAGCTAGAGTAAGAGCGTTAATTCGTCGAGATCAAGGTACCGCAGATAATCTTATCAGTTATGGTCCTATTACTATTGATATAAAACAACAAAAAGCGACTGTTAATAACCAAGAAGTAGTGTTAACACCAAAAGAGTTTATTGTATTATCTCGATTAATGCTAAAAGCTGGCGAAAAGGTCCACCGTGACTTATTGCAAAATGATCTTTATGATTGGCAGAGTGACCCTAGCTCAAATGTTTTGGAAGTGTATATTCACGGATTACGTAATAAATTGGGTAAAAATTTTATTCGTACAGTACGAGGTTATGGTTATCAACTTAATGATGGATGTTGATAACTCGATTAATTTAAATTAGATAATTAAATTATGATTTCAGAATCACTTAGTAATATACGCCACAGTATTCGTTGGAACCTATTTTTTACTTTGGGTTCTATCATGTTGGTTTGTCAGATTATTACTGTCCTTTGGTTATGGCACGAAAGTAAAGAACAAATAGATGTATTGGTTAATTTGACTCTAAGTCAAAATAAAATTGATGAAGTTGTTGAAGAAGAAGAATTAGAAGCGATTTTTGTTTTGTTTTGTTCAGCCTTTTCTATGATGGCAGTAACACTATTTTTAGCGTACAAAGCGATCAAGTGGATCACAAAACCGTTGGAAATTTTAGAGAAAGATCTTAATCAACGTACTGAAGAGAACCTAAAACCCATTGCGCCAATTAGCAATATGCGTGAAATTAAATCGATTACATCTGTATTGAATAATCTTTTTATTAGGCTGAGTACAACATTATCTCAAGAACGTCTTTTTACCGCCGACGTAGCGCATGAAATGAGGACACCTTTAGCAGGCATTCGTTTACATCTAGAATTGTTAGAAAATAACAATAACATTGATTGCACAGAGTTAATTGATCGTATAGATCGATTAGTCAGTACTGTAGAACAGCTATTAATGCTTGCTCGAGCTAGTCAAAAGTTTACTGTAGGACAGTATCAACATATTAATTTTTATAATGATATTATGATTCCGCTGTCTGATGAACTAACAGAATTGACTTCACAAAAACAGCAACAGCTTGAATGGTATTTGACTGATAAAGACCTTATTTTTAATGGTGATGCAACCTTAATAAGACTATTAGTACGTAATTTAGTTGAAAATAGTTATCGCTACAGTCCTGAGAACACTAAAATTGTGGTAAGTTGTTACAAAATTAAAAAAGATATCATTATTACTGTAGAAGATGAAGGTAATGGCATTGATGAGTCTAAAAGCGAAAAACTGACCCAAGCCTTTTTTCGTATGGATCGCAAGCATAATGGTATTGGGCTTGGTTTAAGTATAGTCAACCGTATTGCTAAATTACATCAAGGTCTATTTACCTTAAAAAATAGACCTAATAATGTAAAAGGTGCTATTGCACAATTGAGGATTACTGATTCACTTCGTCAACTAAACGAGTGATTAATTTATTGTTGCTATTTTCTTTAATAATGGATGTTAAAAAACGTTGCCAAGTTCGTTCAATTTTGGCTTTAGCAAAAAAAGGAATGTAATTGGCAATAGGAATAAGAGTTGAATTACCGATATTATCGATAATAATTAAGCGACTTTTATCTGCACTTAAGTGTTGAAACAAAATATTTTTGCTTTTTATTGTCATTGTAATAATACGATCTTTTAATAAGGCTGATTTCAAGTTTCTTAATGAAGTAACTAAATCATCATAATATTGCTTAGTTAATTTTTTATCAGCGAGGTATTTTTCAAGTGGTATAGCTACTTCACCGGTATAATCTCGGATGAGTTGGAAAACATGGCCTTTGCCATAATTGGTTGAAACTGGACCGTAATATTTTGGTATTGCATCGAATGAAACATTACGTCTAATTAGATGTTTATAATAAGAAATTTCTCGATCAGTTTCTTCTTCAGCACCAACATTATAATTCACTTTGATACACTTATTGGGATCATTTGGATGACGATAACATTTTCGGTGCAATCCTCTGCTAATATAATCTTCTATTGAAAGTTGAATTGTATTGCTCATTTATTTAAATATTTTGTTATTTAATGTTGATTTTAGTTTATCAGTAAGCGTTCCTTCTCGCTATGATTTTTTATTTTTACTCTAGCGCTTTTATAAAATTTCTGTATAATATTGCCACCCACGTTACGACAACGTTCTTCCCAACGTTGTTTTCGGTTGTCAATATTAGTATAACCACTCGAAGGGGTGAGTTAATTAATGGTAACAATCAAAAAGTGTAAATAAATCAAATGATTTATTAACGTGAGATTAATTAAAAATTGGATAATTACGAATGAGTACTTTTTCAGCTAAACCAGAAACAGTTAAACGCGACTGGTATGTTGTTGATGCAGCAGGTAAAACGTTAGGTCGTTTAGCTACTGAAATCGCAAGCCGTTTGCGTGGTAAACACAAAGCAGAATACACACCACATGTTGATACAGGTGATTATATTATCGTTATCAATGCAGAAAAAGTTGCTGTAACAGGCAAAAAACGCACTGATAAGATCTATTATCGTCATACTGGCTACATCGGTGGACTTAAAGAAGCGACTTTTAAAGAGATGATTGAGCGTCATCCTGAACAAGTCATCGAAATTGCTGTAAAAGGCATGTTACCGAAAGGTCCTCTTGGTCGTGCAATGTACCGTAAACTAAAAGTTTATGCTGGTAGTGAGCACAATCATGCGGCACAACAACCGCAAGTATTAGATATTTAAGGGGATAAAAGATGGCTGATAATCAATATTACGGTACAGGTCGCCGCAAAAGTTCTGCTGCTCGTGTATTTATCAAACCAGGTAGTGGTAACATCGTTATTAACAAGCGTTCTTTAGAGCAATACTTTGGTCGTGATACAGCTCGTATGGTTGTTATGCAACCGTTAGAGTTAGTTGAAATGACTGACAAACTTGATCTTTATATCACTGTTAAAGGTGGTGGTATTTCAGGTCAGGCTGGTGCGATTCGTCACGGTATTACTCGTGCGTTAATGGAATATGATGAAACTTTACGTTCTGCGTTACGTCAAGCAGGTTTTGTTACTCGTGATGCACGTCAAGTTGAACGTAAAAAAGTGGGTCTACGCAAAGCTCGTCGTCGTCCTCAATTCAGCAAACGTTAGCAGCAATATTACAAAAACGTTACAATTTTGTTTCAAAACCCAGCAAATGCTGGGTTTTTTTATGCTGATTTGGTTAATTAAAAAGTTAAACTACGTAGGTTAAATATTTTTAAGAATTAAGATTATTTAGGAAATAAATATTATTTAATATTATTAGGTTAACTAATTTAATAAATCCTATACTTAAGCACATGTTTTATGAAACTGCTTGTCAAAATTAGGGCTTGAGGAAAAGAATTAAAGAAAATTTATTTTTTTTAACAATTTTGTTATCCAATTTGTTAGAATAGACGGCAACTAGACTTATTTTAATTTTATAAATTTGGAGTGGATATGGTTGTTGCTGTTAATAAACGTTCTGTAATGACATTATTTTGTGATACAACAGATATTTACGGGCATCAGATTCGTTTTGTTCTGGCAGAAAAAGGGGTAACTGCGGAAATAGAGTTTGTAACGGCAGATAATTTACCACAGGAATTATTGGATCTTAATCCATATAGTTCAATTCCAACTTTAATTGATCGTGACCTTACGTTATATGAACCACATATTGCGTTAGAATATTTGGATGAACGCTTTCCGCACCCACCATTAATGCCTGTTTATCCTATCGTTCGCGCTAATTCACGATTAACAATGTACCGTATTAAAAAAGAGTGGTATAGTGCATACGAAACAATTATTGCTGATCCTAATAGTGATGCGGCTAAAACAGCACGAAAAAACCTTCTTGATGATCTTGTTTCAGTTTCGGTTATGTTTAAAGAAAAAGATTATTTTATGAGTGATGATTTTACATTATGTGATTGTTACTTTGCGCCGTTACTTTGGCGTTTGCCATTGCTTGGTATTGAATTACCAAAAGTAGCCGAAAAGAATTATTTAGCCTATATGGCGAGAATTTTTGAACGCCCTGCTTTTATTAATTCATTAACTGAAGCAGAAAAAAAGATAAGATCATAAACAATTAAATTTATCTTTATTTACGATAATTTTAGCCAAGGTAGCCTTGATGGAACTTGAACAAATGACGCCACGTCGCCCTTATCTATTTAGGGCTTTTTATGACTGGATTTTGGATAATGAATTGACGCCTTATATTGTGGTTAATACATCAGTATATGGTGTGTTAGTGCCACAAGAATTTATCCAAAACAATCAAATTATACTCAATATAGCCCCACAATCCGTTGGCCAATATTTGGCTACTAACGAACAAATTGAATTTAATGCTCGCTTTTCTGGTGTGCCACAACATATTGTTGTACCAATGGCAGCGATTGAGGCGATTTATGCTCGTGAAAACGGTGTTGGTATGGGATTTGAAGATGAGCCACAATATCGTACACAGAGCGAATCTTTGCCCTCACAACCTGAACAATCTAAATCAAAACCGAATCCATTTCGAGTTGTTAAATAGCGTTTTTTTATTATTTGATAAGGTGCTTTTTAAGAACCTAATTGCTGGCAGTTTGTGTCTTTGATGATGCTAATACGATGAGATTAGAGCTAAATTCATTTGCTAATAGCGATGTGTTTGTAACGCGAATCGATATTAAATCAAGGTATTGTAGTGGTTCGTTTAAAAGCTAACTAGAAAAAAAATATTGATTTTATCATGTTTTTTATATGACAATTTCTAGCTAAAACAAAACCGCTAACAAAATGCCGCTATAAAATTTTCAAGTTAAAGTTTAATACATTATTTAAAAATAATTTACAATTAATTAACTAAAACTGACGTTTTAGTATTTGGTTAACTATAATTTTGACTGTTTTTTGACAAAATATATCTCATTAAAAAATGAGCAATTATAAAATTAAAACAACAAATTAATTGGAGATTAGAAATTGTGTGTTATCATAATAAAAAGTGTTGGTATTTCTGTACCCTAAACCTATTTAAGTTTGACTGCAATCAAAAACAGATTCCATTCTTATTTTTATCTTCAGGTCAAACGAAACCGCCAAGGTTGTCGCTAATTTTTAACTTGTTATCCAAATCATCTTTAACTTTTGTACCGCCACTGTTATTGCTCTATTCAGTAGATTTACAAGCATTGTCCACTCATACATCTCAGGTCATTCATGGCTCGTCGCCATATTTGACACTTGATGGTGGCGTTACCAAATTAGCTACAACTAATGACTTATTAAGTATTAAATTATCAAACGGTCAAGTTTTCAGTCCACAAAATAATAACTCAGCGATGACTCCAATCCAGTTACCTAATGCCGGTGATACCCTTGTTAATATTGAAATGATAGTTCCCCCATCAACTAACTTGATAAGTACAAGTAGTTTGGTAACTCAAGGTAATTGGGGAGATGATGATGGAGATGGACAGGGAGCTAATAGTGCCACTGCGACAGGGAATATATCAGTATCGTTTACTGATAAAAATGGTAATGCCGTTAGTCGCAGTGATATATTAGATATTTGTAATGCACCTTATAGGATAACATTAAGTAGTACGGATGCTACTTTAGCAACAAAGTATGGTGTGCCAAATAGAATTACTTTTAGCGGAAATACGGTGTCATATTATATCAACCCAAATTCACAGCAACCTAAAGTTTGCTATGTAAGGCCTCGTTTGATATTTGGCGGTACTAATTTTGCTGGAGATAATCCTCGCTTTGCGGGTCCATCTAGCATATGGGATCCTACTAAAGGTTTTTTAACACAGTCAATTAATCCATCTTCTTATAGCCTTAATTTTCCCACTACGGGGGCTGATGGATTATATTTTGATTTGGATATAGGTGGGGTGGATGTAAGTCAGTTGACGTGGTCTTCACAAACTCACGGAGGGATAACAGCAACAGTGAATTGGGTAAAACCTCGTTCAGACTCATTCACCATTCCATGCCGAAGTTGCACGGGCACTACTACATATGATGATTGGATTACAGATAAATCCAAAAACGTAACGCGAGTAACGTTAAATGGCCCTAGGGCGAATAATACCCAAATACAATCAAGTAATCCTAGTCTACTTACTGTGCCATCTTTGCCGCAACTATTTGTGTTGGAAGGGAAGAATAGTAGTGGTGTGGTTGTTAAATATGGATTTGAGCTAAAGCAGTGGTTTGTCCATCGGGGAGAGAAATATACTACTGTTCCTGAGCAAGCAACTTGGTGTAGTAGTTTGGGTTATCGTTTTTCGAAGATAAGAGATTTAAGCAATGCGAAATGTGGTGTGGATAATGCTTATTTTCCATGTATAAGCGACATAGATGGCTCCACACCGTCTTCCGGTAGTCTATATTACCAACGTCAAATAGGGGCAGGATTTTTAAGTGAGTGGAGTGATGTATCCTATTATGGTGATGTGGCAGGTTTTGGTCGTGGTGATATTTGGACGAATGATGCGGTATCAAATACAACTCACTTATATATTCACCGTAATGGTTATGTGGATCAGTGGGGCACCTTTGGAGGTGGCTATGCTGTTTGCACCGTACCTTAGTTTTTAACGTTTAGTTCTTAATTCTTTGTCTGTAGGGAGCTAATTGTGCAAATTGGAAGGTCAATCAACCAATAAGTGAAGCCCCTCAACATTAAGCCAAGTCAGTTAGGTTAGAGAAATGTTATTGTGGTTAACTACCTAAAAGTGTTATTCATTTCAAATAACTAACTTCATTTGTAGTAAAAAGTAATCAGAAAATTAATTGATTTTATTTGCCAGTTTTTAATAACAATTAATATTATAAAACCACCTAATATTTATATCATTTGTCTTATTTTGGTATCGAATAGCCAAAGTATGGATCATTAGTCAATCGCTAATTCCCCAATCTAAATATAACCACTATTTCTATTTTGAACACCCAAACCATAAACACCTATCCCTCCCTACTTTAATACATGTTTAAGTGTATTTCTTCAAATATTCAATATATGATATAGCAAAATAACCAATACAAAACAGAACAGAACAGAACAATGAGTAACGAAATCGAATTAAAATTTGAAATCAATACCAATGATATTGCCAGTTTAAAATATTATTTAGATCAATGGGCGGATTGTGACGAGGCCGAATTTTCGGCATCATTAGCATTATCATCAACAAAACGTAATGTTACTAAACAAAACTTGACCAATACTTATTACGATACTAGTGATTATTACCTGCGTAATCATGGTTGTGGGCTGCGTGTAAGAGGGTGTGATGATAATTTCGCAAAACGTTTTGAAATCACATTAAAGCGTGACAAAAAATCGATTGCGGGGTTGCATGAGCGTGCAGAATTTAATGTCGATTTACCTAATTCAGTCCCCGATTTAACCGTATTACCTTACCATGCATTGCCAAATAGCTGTGATGTTGCTCAGCTACAACGGGATTTACAGCCTCTATTTACCACCAATTTTGAGCGGCAAGCGTGGTTAATTTCGTTTGCAAGTAGTGAAATTGAAGTTGCGTTAGATCAAGGGCAAATTAGTTCAAATAATCAATCTATTCCTTTTAAAGAAGTTGAACTTGAAATCAAGCAAGGCAATAAACACGATTTACTTAATTTTGCTATTGAGCTAAGTCGATTTAATTTGCATCTTTTTTCACAAAGCAAAGCTTCTAGAGGGTATCGTTTACTGAATAATTTGGCACCTAAAAAGTGCAATTATGTGCTTTCAAGTCAATGTGATTTGCCTAAATTGCTTGAGTTTTGGCAACAAAACGAAGAATATGCGTTAGAAGTGGATGATTTAGAATACTACAAGCAAACTTTAAATCAGGTAAATGATCAGTTAACCAATAAACCGCTTTCTAACGAGCTAGAGTTTGCTCAATGGCAAGCGACATTGTTGGTTATTAATTCTGTAAAAGAATTTGCTTTTAGTGAGATAAATACGAAGCTAAAACTAATGCTAATTGTTGCAATAAATAAAATTAACATATAAATATAAGGATATATAGATGAAAAAGTCATTTTTTAAATTATCTTTATCATTAGTTTTATTTTATTGGATATTTAATATTGTTTTTGTTATTACTTATAGTGTTAAATTTGATGATTATTTTTTTATATCGTCAGATATGACAACCCATCAGATTATTATAAAATTTATTAAGCAAATATTACTCAATTTCTTTTTACAGCTACCTAGCACACTTGTGCTATTTACGATTTCCGTATTGTTATTGAACAAATATAATATTAATCAAATCAATCAAAAAAATATTGTTAATAGTTTATATTTGCCGCATTAATTACATTAGGCGATATTGTTGGCCGATTGTATTGTTACACCTATATTTTATTACAGTTTTAAAAAAATCATTATTGCTATAGTTGGTTTAACTATATTTTTATCAATTGTGAATTTACATGGTTATTTTTTGTTAAGGTGATGTTTTACTGGTGTAACGGAAACTATCGCTTTTAAAAAGCTCGTTTTTAGTTCAATAGGTATTCTTCTATTAAATTGTTTATTATTGATCGTATTAGTAATTTTTAGTATTTCATTAATACGTTATTTTCAATATTGGAGAAGAATAAGTGACTTAAAAATAATAATGATTTGTTTTATGATGGTAGTAATTTTATTTATTTTAAGCTGTGTATTGGTGAGAATAGCGGTTAAACAACTATTTGGTAAAATGGATAAAAATTATCAAAATATTTAAGTCTAAATGTAATTATTTATTAGCTAGCACTGATTTTTATTATTGTTAATGAATTCTAAGAGAGCTTGCCTATGTCAGAATTTAACTCGTCGTTTTCTTCTTTGCTTGAACAACAAAAGCAAAAAGTCGCCCTTCAACTTGACCAATGCAATCTGGCTCAAGTGCAAGCTCACCTTGATATTTTGGTACAGAGTGACTTTTTGGTCGATGCGTTTTGTCGATTCCCTAATTGGTTTTCCGACATAATACAAAACCCACCGCGAGCCGATGAACGGCAATTTTATCAATCTTGGTTAGATGCGCAATTAACAGATGTGACCGATGAAGCTATTTTTATGAAAACGCTTAGGCTGTTTCGGCATTTTATGCTAGTGCGCCTTGAGTGGTCACAATTGGCGAAAATAAGTCATGATGAGCAGATTTTATTGCAATTGACCGAATTGGCCGAGGTGATTATTGTTACAGCTCGTAATTGGCTTTATGAGCTTAGTTGCAAAGAGTGGGGAACACCTTGTAATGCTCAAGGTCAGGGGCAGCCACTGCTGATTTTAGGTATGGGTAAATTGGGCGGTGGGGAGCTGAACTTTTCGTCCGATATTGATTTGATTTTTACTTATCCAGAGCATGGGCAAACAAAAGGTGGTCGGCGAGAATTAGATAATGCTGTCTTTTTTACTCGATTAGGCCAACGCTTAATTAAAGCGCTCGATCAAATTACCGAAGATGGTTTTGTGTATCGTGTGGATATGCGTTTGCGTCCGCTTGGTGATGGGGGGCCTTTAGTTCTGAGCTTTTCTTCTATGGAAGATTACTATCAAGAGCAAGGTCGAGATTGGGAACGTTATGCTATGGTTAAAGCCAAAGTTCTTGGTGATCAGCATGCTCCTTATGTAGGCGAACTGTATCAAATGTTGAAGCCTTTTGTTTATCGTCGCTATATTGATTTTAGTGTTTTACAATCATTGCGTAATATGAAAAGCATGATTGAACGTGAAGTGCGTCGTCGTGGTTTAAAAAATAACATTAAGCTTGGTGCTGGTGGGATTCGTGAAATAGAGTTTATTGTACAAGTTTTTCAGCTTATTCGTGGTGGAAGAGTAGTGGGGTTGCAAACTCGTTCGTTATTAAATGCGCTTAATGTGATTGAACAAGAATCGCTACTTGCATCGAATGAAGTATCGTTATTACGAGAAAATTACCTATTTTTACGCCGTTGTGAAAATCTTCTACAAGCTATTGCTGACGAACAGACCCAAACCTTGCCAGATAATGCACTGGAACAAGCCCGTTTAGCGACAAGCATGGGCTTTAATCATTGGCATGATTTTGAACAAGCGTTATTAGTACGAATGCAACATAATCGCCAAATTTTTAATGAACTTATTGGCGAAAACGAATCAAAATCTACTTCAACAACCAAGTCTTATAATGATCAATTTGATGATCTTTGGGTGCCAGATCTTCAAATCAGTGATGTCAGCGCAGTGCTACCCAATTATTCAGAAACACAAATCGCACAGATCCATCAAATGCTAATACAATTTCGTGATGATATTGGTAAACGTACAATTGGTGTAAGAGGGCGTGAAATACTCGATCAATTAATGCCACGTTTATTAGAATTTATCTGTAGTGAAAAGCAAGTAACAATCGTGTTATCAAGAATTTTGCCGTTACTTGTTAATATTGTTAGTCGTACCACTTATTTAGAACTGTTACTTGAATATCCAACTGCTTTGAAGCAATTGATTCGCTTATGTAGTGCTTCACCAATGATTAGCGATCAGCTGGCTCATTACCCTATATTGTTAGATGAGCTTATTGATATCAATTCGCTTTATCAAACTGTTGCTCCAAATGAATATAAAAGCCAGCTTTATCAATATTTATTGCGTATTGAAGTTGATGGCGAAGAACAACAACTTGAAGCTTTACGTCAATTTAAGCAGATGCAATTACTGCATATTGCCGCAGCTGATGTTGAGCATGTGTTAACTACTATGAAAGTTAGCGATCATTTAACTTATGTAGCCGAAGCTTTATTAGATTTTGTCGTACAAATGACATGGAATCAAATGATTGCTCGCTATGGCAAGCCTGAGCATTTGGCTGATAATCATAAAGGCTTGGTGGTAATTGGCTATGGTAAATTAGGCGGTTGTGAACTGGGTTATGGTTCGGATCTCGATCTGGTTTTTTTACATGATTGTCCTGTTAATAGCGTCACCGATGGTGACAAGCAGATCGATAGTCGTCAATTTTATTTGCGCCTTGTACAACGTATTATTCATTTATTTAATGTATGCACTAGCTTTGGTATTTTATATGAAGTTGATGTAAGACTTCGCCCTCAAGGTGATGCAGGGCTTCTTGCTTGTAGTTTAGATGCATTCGAAGATTACCAAATAAATGAGGCTTGGACATGGGAACACCAAGCTTTAGTACGAGCCAGAGCTGTATATGGTGAAGTCGAATTAATCGCTCGTTTTAATCAAATTCGCCATAATGTACTTTGTAAAAAGCGTGATGAAGTTGTATTAAAAAAAGAAGTGCGTGAAATGCGTGAAAAAATGCGCTCACATTTAGGTAGCACTCAAGATAATTTATTCAATTTAAAAATTGATAAGGGCGGAATTGGTGATATTGAATTTTTATCACAATATTTGGTGCTTAATTATGCTTACCAGCACCCTCAAATGACGAAATGGAGTGATAATGTGCGTATTTTAGAGCTAGCAACAAATTATCAAATTATTGATATTCACGAAGCAGAGCAACTAACGCAAGCTTATATTGATATGCGTAATAAAATCCATCAACTTGCATTGCAATTATTACCAAGTACGGTGGATAGCACGCAGTTTAAGCAAGAAACAGAAATAGTCAATCAAAGTTGGCAAAAGTGGCTGAAATAATAGTATTAAAAAACGCCGACTAGAACGGCGTTTTTAATATTTTAACAAGCTTAATTATTTAACTTCTTTCCATAAAATCAAATCTTGATTTTTAAGATCTGAACTATCAAAGCCTACAATCGGTTTGATATCTTCGCGGTCAAAAGCAATATCGCCACCATTAACGGCAAGATCACCTTTTTTAATTCCTTTGAAATCAAACAAATTGGTATCACACAGATGAGATAGGGTGATATTTTTTGTTGCACGAAACATGGTCTCAATACGCCCTGGATGTTTTTTATCCCATCCATTTAGCATCTCTTTAATCACTTGTCTTTGTAGATTTGGTTGTGAACCACAAAGATTGCAAGGAATAATCGGAAACTGTTTAATTTCAGCATATTTGGCGATATCCTTTTCTTTGCAATAAGCTAGTGGCCGGATAATGATATGTTCACCTGAATCATTCATTAGCTTTGGAGGCATTGCTTTGAGTTTGCCACCATAGAACATATTTAAAAATAGTGTTTCTAAAATATCATCACGATGATGGCCAAGGGCAATTTTTGTTGCACCAAGTTCGGTCGCTGTGCGATATAAAATGCCACGGCGTAGCCGTGAACAAAGCGAGCAAGTTGTTTTACCTTCAGGGATTTTATCCTTGACAATACCGTAGGTGTTTTCTTGCACAATTTTATATTCAATGCCTAACGAATTTAGATATTCAGGCAATACATGTTCAGGAAATCCCGGTTGTTTTTGATCTAGGTTAACCGCTATTAGATCAAAATGTACTGGTGCACTGATTTTTAAGTTAATAAGAATATCAAGCAAAGTATAACTATCTTTACCGCCAGACAAGCAAACCATAATACGATCGCCTTCTTCGATCATATTAAAGTCAGCGATTGCCTCGCTAGTTAAGCGACGCAATCGTTTATGTAGTTTATTTTGATTATATGTATTCATCACAATTTTATTTGTTATTCGGCACGGCTCATGTAACGACGTTCAGCAATATGAATTTTGACTTTTTCGTGGTTATCAATATATTCAGGAACCTGAATAACAAGCCCTGTTGATAAGGTGGCAGGCTTGGTTCGTGCACTTGCTGAAGCGCCTTTAATGCTTGGCGAGGTTTCAACAATATCAAGTTCAACAGTCTGTGGCAATTCCAAGGCAAGAACTTCACCATCAGCCATTAGCACTTGAATACCATTCATACCGCCTTCAGGGATAAACAATAATTCATCTTCAATTTGTTCTTTTTTGAAAATATAAGGGGTAAAATCTTCATTATCCATAAACACATATTCATCACCATCAATATACGAAAAACTAACAGGTCGACGGGATAGTTCAATTGTTTCGAGGATATCATCACCTTTAAAGCGTTCCTCAACTTTCCCACCATTTTTTACATCGCTAAAACGCATTTTATAAAGTGTACTGGCACCGCGTGCACTTGGACTTTGAACATCAATATCTTTAACAAGTAATAATTTACCATTATAGGTGACCGCGTCACCACGTTTTATTTCATTTGCTTTAGCCATAATATATATTCTTCATGATTAATAAAAAAGGTTAAAAAATTAGCTCGCTATTTTACCGCCAACTTGCTATTGTCACCATCAAAATTTATTAAATAAACTTAAAATAAAGGAAATACCATGACAGATTCACTCCAATGTCGAAAAAACTGTGGTGCCTGTTGTATTGCTCCTTCAATTTCATCAGCTATCCCTGATATGCCTAAGGGCAAACCAGCTGGTATTGCTTGTATTCATTTAGATAACAATTATCAATGTAAATTGTTTTTTCACCCATCAAGACCGACAGTTTGTGGTCGATTAAAACCTTGTATCAAAATGTGTGGTAATAACCGTTCGCAAGCATTGAATTATTTAACTCAATTAGAACAGCTAACTAAAGGTTAATTATTGTATATAGTTAACAAAACAGTTCGATTATTAGAATTATTTATCTCGCCATCATTTTTTTTTGATACACTTTCACTCATTTTATTTATCTGTAATGATTAATATAAATTTTTAGCTGCCTACTTGGCTGTTAAATAATGTGGAGTATAAAAAGTTATGCTCCATAAGATTTACTCTCCTTAACAAAGAAGAATATTGATATGAAAAACAAATTAAAACGAGATTTGAAGGCGCGTCACTTAGCCATGATCGCCATTGGTGGTTCAATTGGCACTGGGCTATTTGTTGCCTCAGGAGCAACTGTTGCTCAGGCAGGTCCCGGTGGAGCTTTGCTTTCGTATGCCATTATAGGTGTAATGGTGTACTTTTTAATGACTAGCTTAGGGGAACTTGCTGCATATTTACCTGTTTCAGGCACCTTTGCAACTTATGGTTCACGTTATGTAGATGAAGCGTTTGGTTTTGCCATTGGCTGGAACTATTGGTATAACTGGGCAATTACGGTTGCGGTTGACCTAGTTGCCGCTCAGCTAGTTATTTCTTATTGGTTTGATGCCGGTCCTTATAGCTGGTTATGGAGTTTATTGTTTTTAAGTATCATCTTTTGTTTAAACTATATTTCAGTTAAAGGCTTTGGTGAAGCTGAATTTTGGTTTTCATTAATTAAAGTCGTCACCGTTATTGTTTTTATTATTGTTGGTTTATTAATGATTATTGGTATTTTCCATGGTGCAGAAGGTGTGGGCTGGCAAAATTGGACCATCAAAGAAGCGCCTTTTGCAGGTGGATTTTCATCAATGATTGGTGTAGCAATGGTAGTTGGATTTTCATTTCAAGGTACCGAATTAATTGGAATTGCAGCTGGTGAATCAAAAGATCCAGAAAAAAATATTCCTAAAGCAATGCGACAAGTCTTTTGGCGAATACTGTTATTTTATATCTTTGCGATTTTAGTCATCAGTTTAATTATTCCTTATACTGATCCTAATTTACTACGTAATGATGAAACCGATATAAGTGTTAGTCCATTTACCCTAGTATTTGAACATGCAGGATTATTATCAGCTGCGGCATTAATGAATGCAGTTATACTGACTTCAGTTTTATCTGCGGGTAACTCAGGACTTTATGCTTCGACCCGTATGCTTTATGCTCTTGCTAAAGAAGGTAAAGCACCTAAAATCTTTGCAAAATTATCATCATCAGGCGTACCTCGTGCAGCGTTGTTAGCAACGACATTTGTGGCTATGCTTTGCTTCTTAACGTCGATGTATAAAGATCAGGTTGTTTATTTGTGGTTGCTCAATATGTCCGGTATGACTGGTTTTATTGCTTGGTTAGGAATTGCAATTAGTCATTATCGTTTTAGAAAGGGTTACCTTATGCAAGGTCATGATGTTAATCAATTACCATATAAATCAAGCTGCTTCCCATTTGGCCCTGTTTTTGCTTTCGTATTATGTTTAATTATAACACTTGGCCAAAATTACGAAGCCTTCCTACAAGATACTATTGATTGGAATAGTGTAATTGCAACCTATATCGGTTTACCATTATTTTTAATGATTTACTTTGGCTATAAAATAGTTAAAAAAACAAGATGGGTTAAATACGATCAAATGAACTTTTCTAAAGATGATTAACTCACTAGCTTAGTTTGAATATCTCACTTCTCCGTCGACTTTTGTCGACGGTTTTTTATTAAAAAAGAGAGAAATAAACAGTTATATAGCGATAACAGTTTATTCTGATAACGATATTAGCGACTTCGGAAGATGATGCGTGCTTTAGATAGATCGTAAGGTGTCATTTCAACAGTAACTTTATCACCAGTTAAAATACGAATATAGTTCTTCCGCATCTTACCAGAAATATGTGCAGTAACGACATGACCATTTTCAAGTTCAACACGAAACATCGTATTTGGAAGAGTATCAAGTATAGTTCCTTGCATTTCAATGTTATCTTCTTTTGCCATTGGGGCCTCTTAATAATAAGTACAAATTAAATATACTCAACCAACTTTCCTCGTCTAAGCATGCATATAATGCAAAGGTATAGCGTTGCGCTTTTATGTCACCTAGAAAGTATTTTATTCGATGACAAAGTAAAGTTAAATTAAGTATAAACACAAAAAGCTGAGTTTAAAATAAATAAACACAGCGGCGAAATAATGCCGAAAAAACTGTCAGATGTAAAGCCCTTTCTACTATTTCTTTGCAGTATAAAGGCCTTGCTGATGAATATAATGCCACACTTTGGGTGGTAACAAATTTTCACAACTGACTTGGTTGTTAATATTTTGCCTGATCTCAGTAGCTGAAATATCCTCAAGTGGTGTATGTGCAAAAAAGATATAACCATGTGGTGAATTGTGTAGATCTTTAACGTTTGTGGTATTATGCACATCAATCCATTGTTGTAACTCAATGTTATCAGTTTTTTGGGCATAACCTGGTCTACGGCAAATTAGTAAATGGCAATAATCAAGCAACGTTTTCCATTTATTCCAAGTCGGTAAACTCAATAATGAATCTTGTCCCATAATAAATGCCAATCCTTCACTATTTCCATTTTCTTGTCGCCAGGCTTGAAGCGTTTCGATAGTATAAGAAGGACGTGTTGAAGTTTCAGGTAAGATCTCTCTTACATTCAACGCAAATAATGGTAAACCTTCGATAGCCAATTTTAACATTGCCAAGCGTTGTTCAGTACTCGCTTCTGGTTGTGGTTTATGAGGAGGGACATGATTAGGCAATAAACTAATTTGCTTTAATCCAACTTCATTTGCTAACGAAATAGCAGGGCGAAGGTGTCCATAATGGATCGGATCAAAAGTTCCTCCTAATAATGCAGTTAACATTTATCTAATCCCATAAATTGCATCGATAAATTAAACATTGCGTCCCATATTCGTGCTTGGTTATTATGCTTTAAACTGATTTCGATCTCTGTCAATTTGGCTAATAAATTAAATAGGTCATTAATATCGCAACGGTTTAGATAACTGGTATATATCGTTCTTTTATTTTGCCAAACCTTATATTCATCAAAAACTTGTTTTAATGATTTTTGTTGCAATCCTTTTTTTAAATTGATCATCAATATCAATTCACGTTGAACAATCCGCAATAAAATTAACGGCTCAAATTCATTTATTTTTAACTGTTGTAAAATATGAATGGCTCGCTTTGTTTTATTAGCAATCATCGCATCAGTCCAATGATATGGTGTAAATATTGCCGAATCATTTATATTATTTTCGACTTCATCATAAGAAATGCTCTGATTAGGATACAACAACTTAAGTTGTGCAATAATTTGTGTTAATGCTAGTAAATTGCCTTCATAACAATAGCAAAGCAGTTCAATTGCCTTTGGTTCAATGGTCATTTGTTGTTGTTGCAAATGATTTTTAATCCATTGTGGCAACTGTAAAGTATCGGGTGTAGTGCAATTGACAACCACCAATTTATCAGATAACGCTTTATACCAAGTAGCATTTTCTTGCGATTTCGTAATTTTGTGAAGTGTAATAACCAGCGCAATACCAGGGGTTAAAACCTCACTTAGTGTATTGAGTTTGGTAGTGATAGCTGCGTTTAATGAACCCTCACCAAAATCAAGAAAAATTAGAGTATTTGCAGAAAATAGATTCATAGCCTGACAGCTATCATAAATCGCTGTCCAATCGGTTTGATAATCAATTACAAAAGTAAGTTGATCGTCAAATCCTTTTTGTAAAAAGGATTTGCGTAACTCAGTTTGCACATAATGCTGTAAATAGGGATCACTACCTAAAATTAAATAATAGGGTGACCCCACTTTATGGTTAATTTGATCGGCGCTAATTTTAATCATGTCAACGTTAATTTACTGTATGAATCGATTTTAATTTACGGATGACTTGTTTAGCCGCTTGTTTAAACATTTCGTTTTCAATCAAGTCTTGTTCAACCGTCTTAGCCAAAGCTTCAGCAGGATTATCAAAAAACGTTCTAAACACGCGTACGCTTATTGGATAAGTCTGTTGACCAGCAACAATAACTTGTGCTTCAACCGTTAACACTAATTGATATTCGGCAGCTTTACCATCTTGATAAATCGAGATGGTATTGCGACTTAGATTTTCACTTACCATTTTTAACAATGGTACCTGACCGGAAGTATTATTATTCGTTATTGTCACATCATTATCGTGTAATAACTCTTTAATATTGCGAGACAACCTGCCATAAGGGTCATAACTTATGTAAGACATCGTTTTAAAACTTTCTGGCACTTCTGTCTCATGTTGTAAGTGAAATCCACATCCTGTTAAGGATATTGTTAATAACATAATTAATGCTAAATATTTTTTCATATCAATAACCGCCTAAATTTAGTTATCAAACAATATTAACCAACAACAAGATTTAATAATTTACCCGGTACATAAATCACTTTACGGATAGCAACATCATTCAAATATTTTTGGATGTTAGGCTCTTGTTTTGCTTGTGATACAACAAAATCTTGATCGGCATCGGCAGGTACAATAAATTTACCGCGGACTTTGCCATTGATTTGTACAACAATGAGTTTTTCGTCCTCAACCATTGCCGATTGATCTGCAACAGGCCAAGTTGTATTATCAATCGATTCGTTGTTACCTAAAGCTTGCCACATAACAAAACAAGCGTGAGGCATCATAGGGTAAAGTAGTCGAACAATCGCATTTAAAGCTTCATTCATTAGAGCGCGATCTTGCCCAGTTTCTTGTGGTGCTTTTTGTAAGCGATTCATAAATTCCATCACAGCGGCAATAGCAGTATTAAATGTTTGGCGGCGGCCAATATCATCACTCACTTTCGCTATGGTTTTATGTAATTCACGACGCAATGATTTTTGTTCACTATCTAGAGCTGTAACGTCTAGTTTTGCTGCTACACCTTTTTGGGTATGTTCATAAACTAAACGCCATACACGTTTAATAAATCGGTTTGCACCCTCAACGCCAGATTCTTGCCATTCTAGAGTCATATCAGCAGGCGAAGCAAACATCATAAACAATCGAACGGTATCAGCACCATATTTTTCAACCATCTCTTGTGGATCGATGCCATTATTTTTTGATTTTGACATTTTTGTCATACCAGCATGAACTAGCTCATTGCCATGACTATCGACAGCTTTAGCAATGCGGCCCTTATCATCACGTTCAATAGTGACTTCAGTTGGCGAAACCCAAATACGTTCATTTGTTGGGCTAGTATAATAAAATGCATCAGCTAATACCATACCTTGGCAAAGTAGGCGTTTTGCTGGCTCATCTGAGGATACCAAACCAAAATCACGCATTAATTTATGGAAAAATCTAAAATAAAGTAAATGCATAATGGCATGTTCAATACCACCAACATACTGATCAACAGGTAACCAGTAATTTGCCGCCTTTTCGTCTAACATACCTTTGTCGTAGTTTGGACAAGTGTAACGAGCATAATACCAAGAAGATTCCATAAAGGTATCAAACGTATCGGTTTCACGTAGTGCAGGTTGACCGTTAACGGTTGTTTTAGCCCAGTTAGAATCTGCCTTAATTGGACTGGTAATACCATTCATTTCAATATTTTCAGGTAAAATAACTGGTAATTGGTCTTCTGGTGTTGGTATGGTTGTACCATCTTCAAGCGTCACCATTGGGATTGGTGCACCCCAATAACGTTGACGCGAAACACCCCAATCACGTAAACGGTAATTAACTTTACGTTTACCAATACCTAATGCAATTAACTTATCAGCAACAGCATTAAATGCTTGATCAAAATCAAGACCATCAAATTCGCCTGAATTAAATAACTTGCCATGCTCAGTATATGCTTTTTCAGAAAGATCTGGTGCGTTACCGTCTTGAGTTAAAATAACAGGATTGATTGGTAAGTGATATTTAGAAGCAAATTCATAATCGCGTTCATCGTGACTTGGTACAGCCATTACTGCACCTGTACCATATTCAATTAACACAAAATTAGCAATCCAAACAGGGACTTTTTTACCTGTTAAAGGATGAATAGCATAAAAGCTTGTGGCAATACCTTTCTTTTCCATGGTTGCCATATCAGCTTCGGCTGTTTTGGTATTTTTGCATTCAGCAATAAATTCAGCAATTTTAGGATCGTTTTGAGCTGCTAATTGTGCAAGAGGATGCTCTGCGGCAATAGAGACAAAGCTAACGCCCATTAATGTATCAGGACGAGTTGTATAAACGCGTAACTTATCAGAATAATTTTCAACAGCAAAATCAAACTCAACCCCTTCAGAACGACCAATCCAGTTACGTTGCATGGTTTTAACTTGCTCTGGCCAGCTTTCAAGCGTATCCAAATCATTAAGTAGTTCTTCGGCATATTCGGTAATTTTAATAAACCATTGTGGAATTTCTTTTCGCTCAACAGGGGTACTACAACGCCAACAACAACCTTCAACCACTTGCTCATTAGCAAGTACGGTCTGATCATTTGGGCACCAGTTAACTGCCGATGTTTTTTTATAAACTAAGCCTTTTTCGTATAACTTAGTAAAAAACCATTGTTCCCATTTATAATATTCAGGACGACAAGTAGTAATTTCACGATCCCAATCATAACCAAATCCTAAAAGTTGTAATTGCTTTTTCATATAAGCAATATTTTCATAGGTCCATTTTGCAGGTGCAGTATTGTTTTTAATTGCAGCACCTTCAGCAGGCAAACCAAACGCATCCCAACCGATTGGCTGTAGTACATTTTTACCATTTAAACGTTGGTAACGTGAAATGGTATCACCAATGGTGTAGTTACGAACATGACCAAGATGCAAACGCCCAGAAGGGTAAGGTAGCATCGATAAGCAGTAATATTTTTCTTTTGACGAGTCTTCAGTAGCGTGAAAGGTTTTATTTTCTTGCCAATGTTTTTGTACTATGGCTTCTATTTCATCTGGGCGATATTGTTCTTGCATGACGAGTTAATGTCCTATCTATTATTACTAATAAAAATATGCTGCTAATTGTATTGGTTATTGATTCGTTTTACAAACGATATATGAGGTAAAATATTGATTTCTTATTGAGATAAATTAAATAATCACAATTGATTATAAAGAATATTATTTATTCAAATTTAAACAAATTATTTATAACATTTCTCTATAATTATGTTTTTTTCTATTAATTTTTTTAGGTTATGTCTTTAATAATTTAAAATATAGGCTAGTATGTAATGGCAAAACGGGGACATTTTATGCGCCCCCTTATAATATTGTTGTATAAAATCTATAATAGATTCCTATCAATTACTCAACATATAGTAAGCAATAAATTAATGCTTGTTAAGTAATTTTGAAAAAGGCATGACACTACTGTTTGGCATAAAAACTCGATCATTATTTTTTTCTTTGTCAAGGATAGCCGGATCAATCTCATACCCTAAAAGATTAGAAAGAATATATTTATTCATAAGCCCACTTAAATAACCATTTGGTCCACGAAATGATTCAATAAATTGGCAATTATATCGCTGATTGGTTGATATAAACATAAAAGGGATTAGAAATTGGTCAACGTTGTCACCTATACCATGCCCAACATTCACAATTTCGCCATGATCCGAAGTGTAAATAATGGTATAGTTGTTACTATATTTATTGATAACATCATATAATGATTTGATTGTACGGTCGGTGTGATGAATAGTTAGATCATATTCTTCGGCATCAGGTAAAGCTTGTTTATCTACTTCATCATAATTGTTATAAGGTTTATGACTACCATGCAAATGAACCAAAATAAATTTTTTAGACGAATTATCTTTTTGAAGAGTTTCTTCTAATAGCTGGCTTAAACTGATATCAAGAGTGGTATCAGAAAAAGAAATAACATCGTTTTTATGTGCAATAAAACCAAATTTAGTATTAAATGTACCTTGAATTTGTTGCGCAGCTGATGCTAACCAATAGGTTTTGTAATGATTAAACTTAGCCATTTCAATAATCGATTTATTATTGAATAAGTTATTATCGCTTTCGGGTACATTGAATGAAAGTGTCATTGGTATAGAATCCCGAGTGAAGGCTGCAACTGAGTGGCTATTTGGTATAATACATCCTCCATTTTGACTAAAAATATTGGTCATAAAAGGCGTAGTATGTTTATGATAACCATATGTGCTATAGCGGTTTACGAAAGAAGATTCGCCCATGATAAATATGATCAGATCGTTATCAGGTTTATTAGGTGGTAAAAGAACAGCTTCATTAAATTTTTCAATTTCATGGGTATCTGAATAGATATCTGTTGTAGTATAACTAAGCAAAATATAGGATAAATTAGCAACTACAGCAGGATAAAAGTTACGAATTACGCTAGCAGCAGATTTATAGAAGCCTTGCTTAAAATCATGCCTTAATGCTGTGTAATTTACTAGAAAATGAATAAGGGCGAGCAACGTAAATAGATAAATGCTTATGGGAATAAAAAGTCTGAATTTAATACGAACAAGTTTTTTAAGAATAAATAAAATAAGAAAAGCCACAATAAATGCAGGACCAGTTATGATTAAAACTTGTTTAGACATTGATAAGGCTTCGTAAGAATTTGTTTCGACAATGGAATCGAGTACTCCGTCTGATATCATTTCGCCATAAAAAATGAAATAGTTGATTTCGGATAAAAAAAGGAATAATAATGAAAAGCCAAAGGCAACAATAAGCTTATGACTGCTACAAATACAATTATGTATTATTATGATAAAAAATAAAGTTGTCATTGTTGATATATAGAAAAAAACATTTCCTAAAATAGATTTGGCAGACATACTATAAATACTATTACTATAGTAATAAGACAAGACAGTGCAGATAAATGTATAAACCAATAACAGTAAAATTAAGGGAAGAATTCTTTTTGTCCTACATAATTTCATAAAATATATCCTCATCCTGTATTTGTGTATTTTTATTATAAGTGACACTTAATTTTGTCACTATTTATTATCATAAATCATTTTATTTCAAACTTCTAGTTTTAAAACGGTGTACCATCTTTGATGTTTTTTTATCGCTACATAAAATCCTTAAACTTTTATTTTTTATCTTTTGAATTGTTAAATTGTAGGAATTACTCGTGTTGTTTAAAGTAATTTGAGAAACTACTGTAATGAATATACATAAAAAACAAAACTAACCAATGACCTTATAAAACTGGTATTAATTAATGTAGCCTATCTAGTTGAAAAACATAATTAAGTTGATCATAATTTTTAAAAAATTATTTTTTAACATTTTGTAGAAGGGAAAAATATAGACATGAAATAGACAAAAAATCATGTGTTATATGTATTAATTTTTCATCTTGTTTTACCCATTTCTCACAGCTACCATATGTTGACAGACTCCCTTTCAGTTCTAAAATTTCAAATGTTTTACCTTTATAATAAGAACCAGATGTATCATCAATATTAGCCCAGTTTAGCATCGAGTCTTGAATGGTTATCTTATTATAATATTTAGATTTTTTTACAGTGAGTTGATCAAAAAGATCAGTTTTTCCCTCCTCACTTAGCGTTTTTTTTCTAAAAAATTATCATTTTTAAACCAGACACTTGTTTTGAAAACTCTGTTTTTGACTAACAGTTTTTTAGAAGAAGAGTCAACAAACCTATCTGTTTCAATATCAAGTTTTAAAGGTTCAACGTAAATAAATCTATCTATCTATCTTTATAACCTGTTAGTTTATTTATATCGATTTTATTATAAAAAATAGGAATATATTTAACTGTATCTATTTTAGGAAAATAATAACTTTTAGATGAGTGAAAATCTGGGTAATAAAGATAAATACCTTTCAAAACATACTGTTGATTTGAGTTCTTAATTGGTTTGGGAATATTAAAATTTATGATCTGATTAGTTTTATTAACATGTATATTTGTTGCAAATGCAATTTGATTTATCTTGTTATATACTGTCTCGTTTATTTCCCACAACATAATTGTATGGTATTGTTTTTCTGTTGTTATTTTTATTATATCGTCTGTTTTATCTATTATAGGCTTGTATTGAGCTATGATTTTTATATTTTTTGTGGAAAGCTTTTTATTAAATTTTCATTCTCTACGTTAGTTATAAAAGGATTATAAAAATCATCAAGCTGTAAACTTACGTGTAAAAACTTATTGTTATCTGAGTTGTTTATTAATTTATGAACAATTATTCTGACTCTTTTATCAGTACAAGGGGTCAGTAACAAATATCCCCCTAACAGGGAAACTATTAACAGGAAACCTATTAAAAATATTTTTTTCATACATTTCATCATAGTAAAACCATTTAAAAATGTCTATAACTATTAAAATAACCACAATGAAAATTAAATTACCAATACATTCAAAAAGAAGAGATGTACGATATTGATATCGATTCGGCCTTGTTTTCTAATAGGTTGAATGAGTTTTTTATTTCTTAACGCATACAAAATGTTTTTTTAAAATAAAATTAAATTAAATTAAACCATATTATTAATTGAATAGATTTTATATGAAAAAATCAATTTATTACACTAACTAAAGTTTGTCGCGATTATTTATTTTACCTATTTAGAAAAACGACACAGCGAGCGTTTGAATTTGTATTTTTTATTGTCTAATTATATTTACTATTTTTTTACTGTTTATTTATTCTTGTTGAGAATAATTCGCATTTTTATACTAAAAATAACTTTGATATTTTTTTAAAATATACATGTTTAATATAATTACTTTTATCAGTACTGCCGTCATTTTTTAGGAAACATAATGTCATCTTTTACTCTTAACCAATTACCTTTAGGTCACGAAGCGGTTATTACTAGATTGTTACCCGAATCGTTGCCTTTTCGTCGAAAGTTACTTGCAATGGGTATTACGCCAGGATGTAAGGTCCTGGCTCTACGAGTTGCACCACTTGGTGATCCGATTGAAATTAAAATGCGTGGATTTTTGCTTTGTTTGCGTCGTAAAGAAGCACAAGCCATTGAAGTTATGGAGGTAAGCGAATGAAGATAGCATTAATTGGTAACCCTAATTGTGGTAAAACGACGCTATTTAATTTATTAACTGGCTCAAAGCAACGTGTGGGAAATTGGCCTGGAGTGACTGTTGAACGTAAAGCAGGTGTTTTCACTTATCATCATGCACAATATGAAGTTATCGATTTACCTGGTACATATTCGATTGAACCAGATCCACTTAGCGTTTCTCAAGATGAGCTTATCGCACGTCAGTTTGTGTTGTCTGATAGTGATAGTGTTATTATTAATATTATTGATGCAACTAATTTGCAACGTAGTTTGTATTTAACTTGTCAGTTAATTGATTTACAAGTGCCAATGATTGTTGTATTAAATATGATGGATGCAATTAAAGCAATGGGTGAGCAGATTAATGTTGATATGTTGTCAACACTGTTAGGTTGTCCTGTAGTAGCAATATCATCAACCAAAAAATTGGGTCTATCGTATTTTTCTCAACAAATCGAAAATATGGTAATTACACCACAAGCTGCTCATCCGTCGATTGATTTGCTTGGCGATGATCAGCAAGCGGTGATTAATCGTTGTATTTGTGAGTTATCTGATGATAGTGTTGTGCATCAACTCAATCGTTGGCAATTGATGGATGCGTTATTAGATGATTCGCGTTATAACTTGCTCGAAAGTGAAAAAGAGATGTTTGCAAACTGCCGTTCATTGCTTGCAAAATGGTGTGATAATGAAATTGATGTGGCGCTTGCTAGTGCACGTTATGATACGATTGATACAATTTGTAAGAAAGTGATTGATAAACCACGTGAACTTAGTCGTCGATTTTCAGACATATTGGATAATATCACCTTAGGGCGTATTACTGGTATTCCGTTCTTTTTACTCGCAATGTATGCCATGTTTATGCTAGCAATTAATTTTGGGGCTGTGTTTATTGATTTTTTTGATGTGCTGTTTGGTACTATTTTTGTCGATGGCTCAACGCAGTTACTTCATGTTATCAATGCACCGAATTGGCTTACGGTTATTTTAGCTAATGGGATTGGCCGTGGCATTCAAACTGTTTCAACTTTTATTCCTGTCATTGGAGCGATGTTTTTTTGTTTGTCTTTTTTGGAAGATTCTGGTTATTTGGCGCGAGCAGCAATGGTAATAGATCGGCTGATGCGTTGCATTGGTTTGCCGGGAAAAGCATTTGTGCCAATGTTAGTGGGTTTCGGTTGTGGTGTGCCAGCCATTATGGGCACGCGAACGTTAGAAAGTACACGTGATCGTATTATGTCAATTTGTATGATTCCTTTTATGTCATGTGGAGCAAGATTGCCGGTGTATGCTTTATTCGCCGTGATATTTTTTCCTAAAAATGCTTCTATAGTGGTGTTTGCCTTATATTTGCTTGGTGTAGTTGTGGCAATGATAACCGGATTTATACTTAAATTTACGCTATTAAAAGGTTCATTAACACCGTTTATTATGGAAATGCCAGTGTATCGTATTCCGACTTTAAGTAGTCTAATTAGTTTGACTTGGCAGCGTTTAAAGTCGTTTCTTTTTAAAGCAGGTAAAGCCATTGTGCTGATGGTAACAATATTAAGTGTGCTTAATTCATGGAGGAGTGATGGTTCGTTTAGACACGAAAGCTCGCAGGATTCTATGCTTTCTGTTGTTAGCCAAACAATCACTCCAGCATTTGCACCAATGGGGATTAAACACGATAATTGGCCCGCAACGGTGGGAATTTTTACGGGTATTTTCGCTAAGGAGTCGGTGATTGCAACGCTTAATTCGCTTTATTCGATGGGCGATGACGATGACAATGAGCAAGCAACTAAGTCGTTTGACTTGTCGCAAGGGATTGTAGATGCATTGGCAACGATTCCTAAGAATTTAGCTGATTTATCAGATGCGCTGTTAGATCCGCTTGGCTTATCTAGTGTTAATGATGATATTGATGCATTGCAATCTGATTTAGAGGTGGGTTCAACCGCTGTATTAAAAATTAAAACCTCATTTGGTACGTCTGCAGCTGCAATGGCTTATTTAATTTTTATTTTACTCTATACACCTTGCGCAGCAGCATTAGGTACGGTATATCGTGAAGCAGGTTTTCGATGGATGGCGTTTGTAGGCATTTGGACGTTTACCGTTGCGTGGCTTACGGCAACTATTTATTACCAATTTACGTTGCTTGGGCATTCTTCAGTCGCCGTTTGGTGGCTGATTGGGTGCAGTGTTTTTATTGTTGTAGTGGTACTGTTTATGCGTACTTTAGTGCGATATTTGCCTTTTAATCAACCAACAGAGCCAAATATATCCCACTGCAAAAAATCTTCGTGTTGTCAGTAAATAAATGGCTGGCTAATTTGTAAAATATGAATAGAGGAAAAGTATGCAGGGATCGCCCTGCAACTTTAGTAATGGTTATGTTGATAACATCAATTCGTGATTATGTACAATTAAAAGGTCGTGCACCATTGAAAGATATTGCCAGACACTTTCACTTACCTGAAAGTGCTACTGAGCAGATGTTGCGGTTTTGGGTCAAAAAAGGCGTGATAAAATTGATAGCACAAGATCAGCCATTGCCTTGCCAAACCAACCAGTGCAGTTCTTGTGCCAGTTGTGGTTTAAACAGTCAACTTGAATATATTTGGGCTTAATCAGTTAAATTATGGTTTAGCGAATTTTTAAATCTGCAAATTTTTTTGTTAATCGTTTTGTAGATTTAAAGATCGATTAATGCAAATTAATCCTAATTTGATTTTGTGATTTAATTCACATAATTGAATTTATTTATACGCTAAAAATAGCAAACATGACTAATATTAATGAGTAATAATGTTACGGTAAAGCCTGATTCTACCTTTTTTGTTTATATTTTACGGTGTTTTTTCGCCCATCACCAAGATGCATCCTCATCCAATGACAAAGTCGTTTTATTATTGAATAAATGTTATTATACTTTCATTATAATAACACGCTGTATGAGGATAAAAAGTATGAGTCAATTAGATGAATTTAAGAAATTAACCGTGATTGTGGCCGATACTGGTGATATCGATTCGATTAAGCAGTTTTCTCCTGAAGATGCAACAACCAATCCGTCCCTCGTTTTGAAAGCAGCGCAACTACCTCAATATCGTTATTTAATTGATTCTGCAGTGCAAACCGCTAAAAAATTAGGCGGTAGTAAAAAGCAGCAGTTAGTTAATGCGTGTGATCAGGTTGCAGTTAATATTGGTGCCGAGATTTTAAAAATCGTTCCAGGACGTATTTCGACCGAAGTGGATGCACGTTTGTCCTTTGATAAACAAGGTTGTATTGATAAAGCACGCCGTATTATTGAACTTTATAAAGAAAAGGGTATCGATAAGTCTCGGATCTTAATTAAAATTGCGTCAACTTGGGAAGGCATTAAAGCGGCTCAAGTGCTAGAAAAAGAAGGGATCAACTGTAATTTAACTTTACTATTTTCATTTGCACAAGCACGAGCTTGTGCCGAAGTAAATGCTTTTCTAATTTCGCCTTTTGTGGGGCGAATCTATGATTGGTATCAAGCTAAAAAACCAATCGATCCTTATGTCGCTGATGAAGATCCAGGTGTTGTTTCAGTTCGTAATATCTTTAACTATTACAAACAACACGGCTATAAAACCATTGTGATGGGGGCAAGCTTTCGTAAAGTCGATCAAATTTTAGCATTAGCAGGTTGTGATAGATTAACTATTTCGCCTAATCTATTAGCCGAAATGCAACAATCAAATGCGCCTATGGTACAAAAGCTCAATCCTAATCAAACTGTAGTAGCTCGTCCTGCGCCAATGACTGAAGCCGAATTTAGATGGCAACATAATAGCGATGCTATGGCAGTTGAAAAATTAGCCGAAGGGATTCGTGCTTTTGCCGTTGATCAAGGCAAATTAGAAGATATGATTGGCGCACTACTATAATTATATTGGATACAATAGGGGAGCTAGCTCCTCATTTTTACAATATTTTATTCGTTAATTTGATTAACGATTTTTGCAAGTGATATCACTCTTGTATAAAACAATTTTCAACTCAAAAAAATTTTTGGAGATTACAACATGAATGCAACCACATTATCTCACCGCGAATTGGCGAATGCGATAAGAGCATTAAGCATGGATGGCGTGCAAAAAGCGAAATCAGGCCATCCTGGTGCACCTATGGGTATGGCGGATATGGCCGAAGTGCTTTGGCGTAGCTTTCTAAAACATAATCCGAACAATCCTAAATGGGCCGATCGCGACCGTTTTGTGTTATCAAATGGTCATGCTTCTATGTTGATTTATAGCTTGTTACATTTAACTGGTTATAACGTGACTATTGATGATTTGAAAAACTTTCGTCAGTTGCATTCAAAAACCGCAGGTCATCCTGAATATGGTCATGTACCTGGTGTTGAAACTACAACGGGACCGTTAGGCCAAGGCATTGCCAATGCTGTTGGTATGGCAATTGCAGAAAGAACGTTAGCGGCACAATTTAATAAAGCAGGTCATACAATTGTTGATCACCATACTTATGTGTTTATGGGCGATGGTTGTATGATGGAAGGAATATCGCACGAAGTGTGTTCTTTAGCGGGTACCTTAAAATTAGGTAAACTCATCGCATTTTATGACGATAATGGAATTTCAATCGACGGTGAGGTAGAAGGTTGGTTTACCGATGATACCGCAAAACGTTTTGAATCTTATGGTTGGCATGTTATTCGTGGTATTGATGGGCATGACGCTAAAGCCTTAAAACAAGCGATTGAACAAGCGCAAGCAGTAAGTGATAAACCATCACTACTAATGTGTAAAACGGTAATTGGTTTTGGTTCACCAAATAAAGCAGGCAGTCATGAAAGCCACGGCGCACCATTAGGCGATGCCGAAATCGAAGCAACTCGTAAAGCATTAGGTTGGAATCACCCAGCGTTTGATATTCCTAAAGATTATTATGATGCTTGGGATGCCAAAGCAAAAGGCAAACAGCGCGAAGATGAATGGAATGCTCGTTTTGATGCTTATGCTAAGGCCTATCCTGAATTAGCTAAAGAATTCAAGCGTCGTGTTAATGGTGATTTGCCAGCAAATTGGACTCAAATCACTAACGATGTAGTGAATAAACTACAAGCAAATCCAGCAACTATTGCAACTCGTAAAGCATCTCAAAATGCTATCGAAGCATTTGCGCCAGCTTTACCTGAATTTTTAGGTGGTTCGGCTGATTTAGCACCAAGTAATTTAACAATGTGGTCAGGCTCTAAAGAAATTTTAGCTAATGCTGATGGTAACTATATCCATTATGGTGTGCGTGAGTTTGGTATGTCAGCAATCATGAACGGTATTGCCTTACATGGCGGATTTATTCCTTATGGTGCAACATTCTTAATGTTTATGGAGTACGCACGCAATGCTATTCGTATGGCTGCGCTAATGAAAATCCGTTCTTTATTTGTCTATACTCATGATTCAATCGGTTTGGGTGAAGACGGACCAACGCATCAACCCGTTGAGCAAATGGCAAGCTTACGAGTTACGCCAAATGTGAGTACTTGGCGCCCATGTGACCAAGTAGAATCAGCTATTGCTTGGCAGTATGGTATTGAGCGCAAAGATGGTCCAACTGCATTAATCTTCTCAAGACAGAATTTAAAACAACAAGAACGTACTGCTGAACAATTAGCCAATGTCTATCGAGGCGGTTATATCTTAAATGATTGTACTGGTACTCCAGAGTTGATAATTATTGCTACTGGTTCAGAAGTAGAACTTGCAGTTGAAGCTTATCATCAACTCACACAAGCAGGTAAAAAAGTGCGAGTTGTGTCAATGCCATCAACTGATGCGTTTGATAAACAAGATAGCACATATAGAGAGTCAGTATTGCCATCATCAGTGACAGCTCGTCTAGCTATTGAAGCTGGTATTAGTGATTACTGGTATAAATATGTTGGTCTTAATGGCAAAGTCGTTGGCATGACAAGCTTTGGTGAGTCAGGTCCAGCTGATCAACTATTTAAAGCATTCGGCTTTACTGTTGAAAATGTTATTGCTCAGGCAAATAGCTTATTAAAATAGCTAATTTTTGAATCAAATAAAGCCATTAATATTGAATTATTGATGGCTTTTTTCGTTATTTGACCAAACATGAGAATGTAATACAAAAGGTAATACTTTGATTATAAAATCATATATAAAAAGTGTTAGCCGCAATTGAAGTACACCTAACACTTATGTTGTGATTGATTTTTTAATCTAAAATATTTTGTATGAAATTTAGATTAAAAATTTTATTATCGAGAAGCTCGTTTTAAAATTACCGCCGTTGGTTGTTTTTGTATATAGATCATTCTAGCTATTAATAAAAATGCTGCTACAGCAAGTCCTAAAATAATTCCTATCCAAAAACCTGCAGCTCCCATTGGCTCAGTAATAAAATCGGTCAATCCTAGTATGTAACCAACAGGCAATCCCACAACCCAATATGAAATGAGCGTGATAAAAAAGATGCTTTGGGTATCTTTGTAACCACGAAGTACATTACTTGCCACCACTTGCAAATAGTCAGATGCTTGATAGATAGCTAATAAGATAATAAGCTGTAAACAAATAGCAATAACGGTTGCTTCACTGGTAAATAGCGTAATTATTGGCGTTTTAAAAATAACTAAAATAAAGGCGACAATAATAGCTAAAGCAAAGGATATAGCCAAACTGATATAAGCGGTTTGCTTAGCTAATTCTGGCTTGTTGTTACCCAGTAAATAACCAACACGAATACTAGTTGCAACACCAAGAGATAGCGGTATGGCGAAGGTTAAACTGCTGATGGTGAATATAATTTGGTGAGCAGCAACGGTTATTGGTCCTAGTGGTGCAATTAATAAAGCGATCACCGCAAATAGGCTCATTTCAAAAAAATAAGCTAGCGCCAGTGGTGTACCTAATAGAATCACTTTTTTGATTATTGCAAAATCAACCAACTTGGTGATTGGCGTTTGTCGAATATCGCGTTGGCTTGGGGAAGTTAATGTGTATATGCGAATTAAAATAAACATCAACCAAAATATAATGGATGCAGTAATACCACAACCGACACCACCAAAAGCAGGAAGACCTAATTTTCCATAAATTAATATGTAGTTTATCGGAATATTGGCAAGTAGGGCAGTAAATATAATAACCATCGCAGGTTTGGTATTAGATAACCCCTCGCATTGATTACGATAAACTAAGAATAATAAAAATGCCGGTACTCCCCACATAATCGCCCGTAAAAATGACACAGCCACCTCAAACATTTCAGGATCAATTGGGTGATCTGCTGAACTTCTTAAACTGATTATTTTGTCAGAATGATACAAAATTAACATCATAATGACAGATAAAAACAGCGCAATCACCACGCCTTGTCTCGTGTGCCCAGCGACTTGATCCCGTTTAGCTGCGCCGTTTAAATTTGAAATAATGGGGGTTAAAACGGTTAGTAATCCTTGACCAAATAAAATTGTTGGTAACCAAATTGAAACCGCAATAGCCACTCCAGACAGGGCGGTTTTACTATAATTTCCTGCCATAATGGTATCGACAAAAGTGATTGCGGTTTGCGATACTTGCGCAATTAGCACCGGAACTGCCAATTTAACCAGATTTTTTACTTCGTGTTTATAATGTTGTTTCATGGTGTTAATTAACGTTTAACCGTTCCCCATAGGTCGTACTCATCGGAATGCTCAATGTTAACCTGAACAATATCACCGACTTTGACTTGGTTTTCTTCGTTTAAATAAACAACGCCATCAATTTCTGGGGCATCAGCCATACTACGACCAATTGCGCCTTCTTCATCAACTTCGTCAATAATAACAGCTAAAGTTTTGCCTATTTTAGCTTGTAACTTTTGCGTTGAGATTTTTTGCTGTAATTGCATAAAACGATCAAAACGTTCTTGTTTTATTGCTTCAGGAATTTGATCGGCAAGTTTATTGGCTTCAGCACCTTCTATAGGACTGTATGGAAAGCAGCCAACACGATCTAATTGCGCTTGCGATAAAAAATCCAACAGTAATTCAAAATCTTGATCTGTTTCGCCGGGATAACCAACAATAAAGGTTGAACGTAACGTAATATCAGGACAGATTTCTCGCCATTTATGGATACGTTCTAAGGTTCTTTCAATGGTTCCAGGTCGTTTCATTGATTTTAAAACTGCAGGACTTGCATGCTGTAATGGCACATCTAAATAAGGCAAGATTTTACCATCAGCCATTAATGGAATAAGATTATCAACACTAGGGTAAGGGTACATATAATGCAATCTGACCCAAATGCCTAAGTTAGCTAATTGTTCGCAAAGGGTTTGGATATCGGTTTTTAATGGTGTCCCATTCCAAAAATTAGTGCGGTTTTTGACATCGATACCATAAGCTGAAGTATCTTGAGCAATAACCAATAATTCTTTAACGCCACTGTCGGCTAGTCGTTTTGCTTCATCTAAAACATTGCCGATTGGTCGGCTAACCATATCACCACGCAAAGAAGGAATAATACAAAATGTACAGCGATGATTACAGCCTTCCGAAATTTTAAGATAAGCATAATGTTTTGGTGTTAATTTAACCCCTTGACTTGGAACTAAACTAGTAAAAGGATTATACTCGGGTTTAGGGGCATATTTATTCACATGGCTTAAAACTGCTTCATAGCTATGTGGACCTGATATTTCAAGAACTTTTGGATGAACAGTTCTAATTTGATCTTCTTTGGCACCAAGACAACCAGTGACAATGACTTTGCCGTTTTCATTAAGAGCTTCGCCAATTGCTTCTAGCGATTCTTGCACGGCACTGTCAATAAATCCACAAGTATTAACAATAACCAAATCGGCATTGTCATAGCTAGATACCACTTGATATCCCTGCGTGCGCAGTTCGGTTAAAATTCGTTCAGAATCAACTAAGTTTTTAGGACAGCCAAGGCTCACAAATCCAATTGTAGGGGGTGACATATTCATAGTATTTATAATAGTGTTTTATATTTAATGAGGTAATGTTTGAGAATTCAATAAACTATATTTGTTAATTGTTATTTACAAATCAAAATGAAGTCACCATTTTATCACATTTCATTATAGTTGATACATCGATTTTATAATTTGAAATTTATATAAATAATGTTTTAACGTAGCTGTTAGATGTCAGCAATGACCTAGGATATAACTAATAAATTTGAATAAAAAGGCTTATTGGTTGAATGTTGTTGAACAACATAAAATAAAGCCTTTATTTGCAATAAAGGCTTTCAAAAAAATAGGAAGATAAACTTATTAACTAAGCTGATACTATTTTAATGCATTAGTGACTTCGTCTATTTGACGATTTATGCTTTCAGCACCACCACCCGACAAATACCAAAGATCAGGAGTTAAATAAACAACCTGTGTTTTGCTTTTGTTTAATACTTTTTGTGAAAAAAAGTGCTCAGCCATACCTTGATTGCCGATTGCTTTGCTACGATCAACAACAAAAATAATATCAGGTTTTACCGATTTAATGTAATTATCATCAATAAAAATTGGTTTTGGTTTACCTATTAAGTTATTTGCAGGCATAACGGTGAGTGGTACCGCTCGTTTAACGTCTAGTACATCGTGAATCAATGCAGCACTTGAGCTTGAATTGATAAGAATCATCTTTCCATCATTATGAATAGCAACAATAGCCTTTTTAGCACTGGCTTGAGCCAAGGCTTGTGCACTTTGAATTTTTTTATCTAATGCTTGAATAATATTATCCGCTTTGCTTTCGGTTTCTGTAATTTTTGCTAGCACTTGAATATGATTTTTGGTTGATTCAACGTAATTTTTAGCATCAACACTTAAATTAATAACCGGGGCAATTTTTGATAAATTTTCGGCTTTACTTGCCTGACGACCATCAATAACGATCAAATCAGGCTTAACCTGCTTGATAGTTTCAATATTGGGTTCTTTCATATTGCCCGTATCTGCAATTGATGCGTTATTATATTGTTGCAAGTAAGATGGGATAACTGACAGTGGGGTAGCTGCAACTATTGAACCTTTACCTAATGCATCTAACGTATCTAATGCGCCATAATTCATTACCACCACTTTTTTAGGCGTTTTGGGTACGACCACGGTTTGATTATCCGCCGTTATATTCATGGTTGATGATTGGCATCCTGTTAAGCCTAGCACAATGACGGCAATACTACTCAAAAGTAACTTTTTCTTATTGTTCATATTGATTCTCTCATGTTATTTACAAATGATAATCATTATTATTTGTAAAAATAAAAAAGTCCAGCACTAAATAATTTTTAAAGATATTGATAATCATTCTCATATAGTGTAATGTGCTATAAAATTTAAAACGATAAATATCATTATAAATAATGGGGTTATAATAAATGGAAACAAAAAAGAAGTTTAAATTGGCAAAACATGTCATCAATACGGGCATTTTGTTGTCATTATCAAGCGCTGCGATAGCGTCTAGCAATTCGGATACTGACACCATGGTTGTTACTGCATCGGGGTTTTCTCAACAAGTCAAAGAAGCGCCGGCTACCATTTCGGTAATTACACCAGAAGAAATTGAAAAAAAACCTTATCGTGATGTCACAGATGCGTTGAAGGATATTCCTGGAGTAAATCTTACTGGTGGTGGTGATTCTACTGATATTAGTATTCGAGGCATGGATGCCAAATATACCCTAATATTAGTAGATGGCAAAAAGGTTAGTACCCGCGAAACAAGACCAAATAGTGATAATTCAGGATTTGAACAAGGATGGTTACCACCATTAACGGCAATTGAACGTATTGAGGTTGTGCGAGGCCCTATGTCGTCATTATATGGTTCTGATGCGATGGGAGGGGTTGTTAATATTATTACCAAAAAAGTGTCAAATAAATGGCAAAGTGGTATACGTTTAGAATCGGTTATTCCTTATCGTTCAAAAGAAAAAGATACATATACTGGCAGTTTTTCGACCATGGGACCGATTATTGGTGACGTTTTAGGTATACAACTTTATGGGCAGTATTCAAATCGCCATGAAGATAAATTTCTTGCTGGCCATGCAGGACAAAAATTACGTAGTTTAAATGGTAAATTATCTTTAAATGCTACAGACACACAAAAATTTGATCTCGATTTTGGCCGAGCTTTACAAAATAGTAATGCAACTGCAGGAAAAACAAGAGATAAATCTAGAAGTGATTTTAATAGAGATAATAGACGAAATACGTTTGCTTTAACACATAATGGTTTGTTTGGTGATGTTTCTACAACTTCATTTGTCTCTTATGAAGGAAATAATAACCCAAAAAGGAACATGAAAATTCGTAATACGGATGTAGATACACGTGTTACTATTCCTTTTAGTATTAACATGCTGACTTTAGGCGGAAAATATAATTATCAAGAGTTGCATGACGAAGGAAATCAACTAAAAACGACATTATCTAAAATTGATCGTTGGAATTATGCGTTATTTGGAGAAGATGAGTTACGTATTTTAGAAAATTGGAGTTTAACATTAGGATTACGTTATAACAAAGATGAAAATTATGGTAGCAACTGGAACCCAAGAGTTTACAGTGTGTGGAATATTGATGATAACTTTACGTTAAAAGGCGGTTATTCTACTGGTTATGCTACACCACAATTACGTTATGTGGTGACGGATTGGGGGCAAGTTACTGGTGGTGGATATTCTGATGGTGTAATCATTGGAAATCCAGATTTAAAACCAGAAAAAACAAATAATTTCGAAATTGGTATAGGTTATACCAATGATTATGGTATTGATGCCTCTGCAACTGCATTTTACACAAAATATAAAGACAAAATTCAATCATATTATATTTGTAATCGTAAAAAAGGAAGCAAGTGCTTGTTGAATGGTTATAGTAAAAAGTTTGACTTTATACAAGGCCGTGAAAATGTTGGCAAAGCTGATCTTAAAGGCTTTGAATTTTCATTTAAAACGCCTTTATTTACTGATTTCCTATTAACATCTAACTATTCTTGGACAAAAACAGAACAAAAAAGTGGGCAATTTAAAGGACGATCTTTAAATCGAACCCCTAAACAAAAATTCAATACTCAATTAGATTGGTATGTCACCCAACAATGGGATTTATGGGCTAAAATGGCTTATTATGGCATGGAATCATCAAACAACCGCAATGGTACAAAAGTTGAATACCCAGGCTACACTTTCTGGGATATCGGTGCATCTTATCAAGTACATAAACAAGCTAAGGTTTATGCTGGTGTTTATAATCTATTTGATAAAAATGTAACTAATGATGATTTTGGTAAAACCTTGGAAGGTAGGCGTTATTTTGTGGGCACTGAAATTAATTTTTAATCATTTAAGCAAATTTAATTCTTGTTTATAACCTTTAAGGTAGCTTTAAATATAGCTGCCTTTTTTGTTAATGCTGTTTAATATAAAAAAAGACGATAAGTGTGTTTTGCAGGAGGAAGTGTAAAAGAAATTCGGGTATATATCATCATATCTTCTCTAACACGCTAGATAGGCTATTTAACCCTGATAAGCAGAAAACGACATTGGTAAACCGATATCACTTATATTAAAACAGGTAATGGTTAGTTATATCTGTCGGTGATTATTGATTTATTTGGGCGAAAAGTGGTTGCTAGACAAACAAGTCATCATATAGGCCGTCATTTAGTGTATAATATATTAAAGCAAGTCTTGTTTTGTCGTTACTTCGCTAAGAATGTACTCATCTTAAGTTACAGAGAAAGTTAGCTAATAAAACACTATTTGAATATATTGAAATCTATTATAATTGTATCCGTCTTCATTCAGCCAACGGCTGGGTATCGCCAGAATAATATGGACAACAATATTACCTAAACAAAAAATGATAGAGGTAGGTGCTATCTCATATTTAGTAGATAATCAAGGTTATTATTTTACTAAACTTGTTGTTGCACATAGAGCAGAGAATGTTAATATGGCAGATAGAGCGCAATTATTAGACGATGGTTTAATCGTTGCAGACTCTTTGAACACACTTTTGTTAAATAAGATCAAATCAAAAACTTGAATAATACTTATGCAATGAGTGCAACAAGGAAGCTTTATGTATAAAAAACTATTAACTTTAATCATATTATTAATAAGTACTTTTGCCCAAGGTAATGAAACCGTTTGGGATCTGACTTTTGATAACAAATATAATTTACCCATTGTAATAATAAACCTCGAAGGTGAAAAAATTGCATTAACATTAGATACTGGCACCAAAGAAGCCTTACACCTACCAATAAATTTAATTGATAAAATTCCAAATAAATCTGAAAATTTACAAAAAATAAGAAGTATTGATTTATCTGGTAATGTTTCAGAGGTTAGATCATTTATTATCAATAATTTAAAATTAAATTCCTTTATTTTTAAACGTGTGGGAGTCGTAGAATATAACAGTTGGGGATTAAAATTTTCTAGTGATAATTCTAATAATAACGAAAATGAAAATATAGAAAACCCAGTAATTGGACTAGGTTTGTTTGATGGTTATGTGTTAACTATTAATTATCCTGAAAGTAAAATAATAGTATCGGATGAAACGGATATTTCTGCTGACTTAGATAAAAAATGGATTCCAATTCCCTTTCATCTCAATGATGAAGGTTTAGCCATTGAGATGTCTGATGGTATAAAAGATTATAAAATGATTTTAGATAGTGGAGCCTCTATGTCAGTGATAAAAGAGCAATCCCTGACCTTTAAAACGATTAAAATAAATGATGATGAAAGTGATTATAAATTTGTTTCGCTTAAAGTAAATAATGTTGCTAATGATAATATCAAAGCTGTTATATTGGACTCCCTTCCTGCTGAGTTTCAGTCTGATGGATTGATTGGGTTTGATTTTCTTAGTAAAAATATAGTTAAAATTGATTTCAAAAATAAGAGACTCTGGATTCAAACAGTAGTAGAAAAATGATTTTATTTTAATGATAAATTTATGCTTACTTGTAATTGCAAAATTTTATTTTGCTAATAAAATTTTCGTTTAAGCTAATCACTTTAAAGACTTGTAGACTAAGGCTTTAGAATGGTACGCCCGGGTGGACTCGAACCACTGACCCCCACCATGTCAAAGTGATGCTTTAATTGTAAAAAAAACAACATAATTCAATTGGTTATTTAAATTTTCACTGTAAATAAAAACAGGTATTTTAAGGAGAAAAGATATTATAGATATCAATAACTTAAACGGAGTTTTACCCCCGCTTAAATTACGATTTGGGCGTGCGGAACTTCAACCCATTCGGTATGGTTTTTGGTGTAAACTTTAGTTGATTTTTCGTCGCTATGAGCCATTCTGGCTTGTGGGTTTATTCCTTGCTGTTCAAATAAATGAGCGGATAAAGCACGGATTTCGTGGAAAGTAGGGCGGTATTCAATTGGTAGGTTTTTCATTACACCTATTTGATCCCTTATAGCTGAAAAAGCTTTACTTAAATAACCAGCGTCAACTTGTGTAAAATGATCGACATTTTTATTTTGTTTAGTGGCTTTTTCCGGCATTCGATGAACAACATAAGGACTTAATACGTGATCTCGGCTATCATCGATAATTCGTTTAAGTTCTTCGCCAATCGGGATTGAAATATGAGCAGCTTCTTTATCCTTAGTCTTTTGACGATTGATATATAAATTGCCGTAAATGCCATTTTTAGGTTCATCAAACCAAATGCATCCGCTTTCGCCGTATGTTGGCGATTTAATAGAGTATTTAATTCTTGAAACCTCTAACCTCGCTTGTGACGTTTGTAATGATAGCTCCATAGCTGTTTTTAACCAAAGCGGAGCATGATTTTTAATTCTGATAAAATCATCCAATGATAAGCGTTTTCGTTTTTTGCCATCTAACTTTTTGAGCTTTTTACGAGTTGCAGGGTTATCTAGCATGATTGATTCATCAACGGCATATGAAAAAAGCTTCTTAAGGAACATTACTTTACGATTTTGTACTTCGGCAGAACCGTTCGCATGATATTTTTTAAGGTATAAATTAACATGTTCAAGATCAATTTCAGTCGAGGGAATGTTTTTAAAGAATTCCTTAGCTCTTTCCGCATCATTTAAAATGCCTTGTTTAACTCTTTCTGATAATTTTTCCTCTTTTAAAATACGTTGTACTAAATTATCTATGTGCTTTGCAAATGGCTCATATTCGCCTTTTTCACCGCCAGTTTTAATAATGAGAGATTCAACGCATAAAATGTTGTTATGTCTCATTCTATTGTTATATTCTATAGCTATTGCTACGGCTTGCGATTTATTAGAACCTAATAAAGGTCTTGAGCCATTTATTAAAGTTAGACGATATTGTTTTTTCGATTTATCGTAGACTAAATAGTCGGGTAAATCACGATAGGGTGATTTTTTTGGTCTTGGTGACATTATGACGCTTCCATTAACTTATTAACTTTGTCACTAATAGTTCTATTAATGCCGAATATTTCATTTTCATAAACCCACAGAGAGCCATCATCATCTACCAACCCTCTAATTTTCCCCCTTTCAATCCAGCTTTTTAATGTTTTTCTGTGCGGAATTGAGTTGGCCGCAAATTGCGTTTTAGCCCAAATCGACGCTTTTACAAGTTTGTTTTTCAAAATACTAATCTCCCAATTTCTGATTTTCATCTCTCATCAACAAATAACACTAAGTAATTTTTACCTTAATTCTCATCTTTCTACGCACACGTAAGCAGTTTTTTTGCATAACTTAAAAGACTGTATGCATTGACATCACCAGTAACAATTTTAGAGTTTTCATCAATATACTTTAAAGCTTCTTGTATCCCATGAGCCTTGATTTCGTTGATGTGTTTTTGTGATTCTAATTCTTTAATACGTTCATTAAGTTGTTCAATTTGCCAATCTCGCCAACCAAGTTCTGCTGCAATATCTGATTTACTATCCAACTTCTCACGTGTCATAGATAATACATGCTTATCGTAATGGCTTAAAACTGGGTGACCAAGAGTAAGCATCTCATTAAATCGATTTTCTGGAGAATACAGTTTATTGACATTTGGTCGTAAAATTCCGCTATTCATTCCATCCATCCATTTTTGTATAGCATCAGTTGTTTTAGTGGTTTTTTTCATCGTTCGTTACCTTATTCAATATAAACCTAGATATTACTGCAATCTTGGTAATTTCGGTCGTTGTAGCGTATTTCAGCCTTTTTTATGTTTTTTACAACGTCCATAAAATACTTTGATTTAATTTTTAGTTCATGTGTTGTCATGGTTGTTTCCTTTAGATAATAGTTATCGTACGCCAAATAATGGGCGTGAGAATGTTTGTAAAATTAATAGAATAGGGTGGTTGTTCAGTGAGTTATTGATGGATTTTTTTTTGGGTAAACCCGTTAAACAGCTTTTGGTTTGTAAGTTGGTTTATTATGCTTATGCCAGTCAACGTGACATTTGACGCATAACCATGTGACCTCTAGAGGTTTTGTATAGTCGTTGTGATGTGCGTGGGGCGTGCATTCACAATTACAATTTTCGCAATGATTGGGGCGCGTTAACTTCTTGTCTCTTACGTAATTATCGACCAAAATATGAGCCTGTCTTTTTTCAGGATATTTTTTTATAAAGTTTTGATGGCTACGCTTTTTTGCAGCTTTACCTTGTTCTGTTTTTTGATAATCTTTTCTTGCTTGTATTCGGTGTGGTAGGCTCGCTCTTTCTTTTTCATATTTAGCGTACTTACCTCTATTTTTAGAGTAGTTTTGTTTCACATCTACTTTGAAACAATCTTTGCATTTATTAAAAAAACCATCACTCATATCTTTGTGTTTATAGAACATTGACAAAGGCTTTACCTTTTTGCATTTAAAGCATTCTTTTTTCATTTTACCTCCTAGAATGGGATTTCTTGATCATCAAAATCCATCGATGGTTCTGGCGCAGTCGCTTGCGGTTTAGATTGTTGCTGCGGCTTCTGGTTAGTGCTCTCACTATCACTATCACGACTACCTAAAATTTGTAAAATACCGCCAATTGGATTGATCACAACTTCTGTTGTGTAACGATCTTGTCCTGACTGATCTTGCCATTTTCGAGTTTGTAATTGCCCTTCAAGATAAACTTGCGAACCTTTTTTTAAGTATTCGCCTGCAATTTCAGCTAATTTGCCGAATATAACAACGCGATGCCATTCAGTGCGTTCACGATTTTCATTAGTTTGTTTATCCTTCCATGTTTCCGATGTTGCAATGCTAATATTCGCAACAGCATTACCATTAGGCATGTAACGAACTTCGGGATCTTGACCTAAATTACCAACTAAAATGACTTTATTTATTCCTCTATTTGCCATTTTCCTGCTCCAATCGTTTATCAATTTGTTTTTGCATTTTTTCAATTTCTTTAACGCAAGCAATAGCCTCTTTTAATAGCTCAGTTCGTGTCAATGAATTTTCATCTGTAATCATAATCACTCCTTGCTTGCTTTTAACTCAAGCACTGCATCATTTGAATGCACAGACTCTTTAATCTCACCCCAGCAGATATCAACGAAATCATGATCACCATTTTGTATGTAATAATCTAACAGCTGTTCAGCAAACTTTTTTGCTTCTTCTTCGGTTTCGTGATAGTCAAAGCCATCGCCATTGTGATCATAAGTAAAATATTTCATAATTTACTCCTCAATATATATTCCGCTGTCTACAAGATCGGGAAGATAAGAATTAATTAACTCTTGCAGGTACACATCCTTATTTTCCAGAGCTTCATATTCAGCTTTATCAACTTCGATTTTTTCTTCATTTTTTGACAGTCCAATCCGCGCATACACAACAAACGTTATTTTTTCTGACATGATTACTCCTTATTTAGTTATTTCTCACCTCTATTAAAGATTGATTTAATCCGCACAACTGTATTAACATGAGTTCCTGGTGCTGATTATAATTTTTCCATCCTGCGAAAATGACCTAGTAATTACAACGCAATCAGTAAGGGTTTCTGGCAACTCTTTGCTAGCATCACGCCAATTAATCATTACCCACCTCCGTTAAATCTGTTTCTGGTACTAGTTGAATGCTAATAAACCCGTCTATAAAAACGGGGATGTGATACCACGGGCACATAACGCCCGATTCATCATATGCATAATAAATATCATTATTTGCGATTTCTGTTTTCATACCGTCATAAAAAACTGGGTCAAACATTCCGAATTTAGGAGGTGGTAAATCAACGTCATATACTTTTTCACTCACTCAAACCTCGCTTATAATTAACAATTACATTTCCACATTTGAACGGAACAATCAGAATCAAGCATGTATCAAAATTACAGCTATTTACAGACTTTTCACCGCTCGGTAATAGATACTGATAACGACCGTCGGGAACGTAAATAATACAGTTTTGACCGTGTACGTTATCACTCCACGCTTTAGTCGCTGGAGTATAAGGAAAGACCATTAATACTTGCTCGCTCCATTTATTTACTTGCTCAACCGCTTTTTGAAAAAATTCCCATTTTCGCGAAAATGGTGGATTGCAGAACGCGGCAGGATTACTACCGTGAAACCAACTGTAAGAATCTAATGAATTCTCTTCTTCATCGATATATGTTTCAGCATGCTTTATGATATTAATGTCGTTTATTGCTGGCTCGAAATGACAACACACATCAATACCAAAACTTTTTATATTCAGTAGTTTTAACGCATCATTGATTAATAATTCAGATGTTCGCCAGTAATCCTTGTTTTGCTTCTCTGTTTGTGATTTGTTTAGAATAGCCATTTTAAAACTCTCTGATGTAGTAATTTGGAAGGGTGTCACTCTGTCGCCAACGGCGTGACTACCGTCATGTCAAACAATACGGCTTGTATATTTCAAATTAGCGGGCTAACTGCAATTGCGGACAGTGTCTCTGCTAACACTAATCATCGACGCATATACCAGACGTTATTTTTTTAGCTTGCTGTTATACCTAGCTTCTTGTTTAAATCTTCAACTACGACGGCAGGTAAATTGGTTTTTGTGATGTCCACTTGTATACCGTCTAAAAAGTTGACTGATTCTGGCCATGTTTCTTGTAGTTTTTTGAGAGTTGCACAACTATTTAAAATAGCCATAATTTCATGCTCTAAATCATTTTTTTGTTTTTCTAGATATTTGAACTGATTCTGTAATGATAAAAAGCGTTTTGAAAACTCATGATCGGCGGTGTATGTTGGATTTTTGTCTAATCCATAAAAAATACGCTCAGAAGGTAATGTTAGATATGCACTTAACCCATTAAAATTACATCTCACACCTTCACAAATTCGAAAAACAGAATAATAATCAAATGGCAACTCTTTTACTCGGTCTCTTATTTCATCCGCTTCTTTGAGAAGCTCAGCGGTTACGTTATCGTTATAAACGTCAAGAGCTAATTTAGATAAATTTTCATTTACTGTTTTCAGCTCTTTATTTGCTAGTGATTGCTCAATTGCATTTTTACAAATTTGTTCTTTGATAGATTTAGTTAATCTTGTCATGATTCTTTCCTTTTAAAAAAACCGTCACTTGGACGGTTATGCGGCTTCTATTTGTTTGATTTTTTCATCTAGTTCTTGCAGGAATTTGATAACTTCTGCTTCTATCTCTTGAGCCAACGCTTCGTCGTAATGAATTCGTACGCACCTAAAACTCAAATTATCTGGTAACCTATCGTCATAACTGACAAAATCGCACCATTTTCGACCTGTGCACATCATTTGCCATTGCATTTGTAAGATATACTCACGCTTTGGCTTTAGTGATTGCATAAATTCTAAGTGCGTCCACGTGTTTGGGCATTTGATTTCAATTAATCCATCATCATTTACTAACCCGTCAGGACTAGCGCCAGCGTTTTTGATTGTAGGGTGGGGGATAAAGCCAACTTCTTTAACGGTTACGTCAAATTGGTTTAGTATGTATATTTCTCTTGCTGTTGGCTCTAACTCTGTGCCGCGTTGCATAGCGGCGTTAGAGTATGATTCGGTTGGTTTTTCTGTTAGACGTTCGCAAATTAGCTGAGCCATGTAATTTTGGCGGCTAGTTGAATAACCGCTTTTTGTTTTAGCCATCACATCACTAATTCTACTTGCAGTTACTTTGCCTAGTCGTGCGTTAAACCATTCATCCGTTCGCTGTTCCATTATCAGCCTCTTTTGCCATATCATAGATACGACGTTTTTCACTAGACCCGATAAGTTTTTGGTCTTCAATTGATAATGATTTCCAAAACTCACCCATTGCATCAATGCCTTTTTGTGCAGATTGTTCAACCGCTTTGATTAATGATTCTCGGTTTTTGTTTAACGCATCTTCATTAATTTTTTGCGCCTGTTTTTCTTCTTCTGGCAAATCCTCACCAGCATAGATATAAAAACCAAGCCCAAACATTGATATGGCTTTAGTTAAACATCGCATTGTCGCTTTGTTGATATCTACTGAATTTGGCGACTTAATAGCGTGGTTTTTAAAGTCCATAACTGGTAGCCACATAAATCGAGTTGCCTCGTTGCCGTCTTCTTTTATTGTTAACGTTACGCTAACCATCATAGAGCCATCCAGTTCAGTTGTGGGTGGGTTAATTGTGTATGAGGATTGAGGATAATATTCCATTAAAACACCCCATGCCCACGCCCAAGACAAGTATGTCAATCCGTTCTTTTTTTCTACTTTGTCATTAACATTAACTTGTGATAGAGTTTCCCAGATTTTCTTTTCAAACGATTCTGCCATTTTTATATTTCCTTTAATTAGTCGCCACTTCTAATATCCATCGAATCAGCATAAACAACCCGCCAAATGTCAAAAAGTAGGTACAAAAAAGGGCGTATATTTGCTCGCCCTTAGTCATTTTGTAATTAATATTAAATCGGTCTGTTTGATAAACATTACAGCCGACGTAGTCAATTGGTATTGTGTTCATGCTATTTCCTCAATTCTTCGAAAAACCAATCTGTTATGTCTTCTAAATTAGGAGTCTCAGCGTCAAAATACATTAGATCATCCCAAAAAAGCCCGTTTTCATTAAAACGGGCATCTCGACCAATAAAAATCGGTGTTTTTTGTAGAATTTGGTCGGGTAAGCACGACGTAGACGCTCCGTGGGACCAGCTAATTTTTGCATCAACGCAGGCGTTTAACACTAATGCTACTTCGTGCTCTGTTTCACATTTAACAAACCAGTTTTGTTTTTGTAATCGTTCAATAATTTTCTTGCTTGTCATTGATTTACTCCTCGTTAAAATGATCTGCCAAAAAAAGCCCTCAGAAGAGGGCGAAAGGATGTTAGTATGTACTCGTCTTTCCGAGCCGTCAGAATTTCTTGTTATACTCAGCTTTAGCTTGTGAGTAACACATATCAGTTATAAACTGATTGTAAATATCAGCATCAATGCTTTTACTTTCTAGCTTTATTTTTAGTAGCTCTACAATTTGCCAATCGTTGTCGTTATCGAAATTTTTAAGCAATTCTTTGGCTCTAGTTTCAATCCCATCATCTTTAGCATCTTGCATTTCAGAATTATTCATCATGTTGCAATATGCTCTTTCGTAACCGTTCTCTACAGCTCTTTGTAATTGCATAAGTTACCTCGAAATTTGATAGTTTTAATCCATCAAAACACCTCATAAAGTGTTTATGAATATGCCTGAGTAATACTGCAACACGCTCAGGCTCGCGCTCCCTTGACAACCACGTACAAGGATTTAGAATACTCATAACCACGTACAAACAAGGATTTTTATGTATGCCAGATTGGCTAGTTACTATTGTTTCTATCTTTAGAAAGGATATTTTTTCATTGAAAAGCATGTTGATAGTTCTTGTTTCATTATGTATTTTTTTTATAGTTCCCACCGAAATTCAAATTAAATTTACTGAAAAAGTAAAAATTCCATTCAGTTATGAAATAGCGGTTTTTGCTACCAGTTTTATTTTGTGCAGTTTTATTTATTCTGTAGTGGTAAATTTTAAAAAGTTCTATACAAACTTTTCTAATAAAAAACAGCTAAATAAAGAACGAAATGAATTAGTATTATTAATTAATTCGTTAAATAAGTCTGAGAAAGAAGTTATTGCTTATTTATTACATAGTGGTTATCCATACATTTCATTTGAAGCGGAAAAAATACCTAAACATGTTATTAAGCTTATTAATAAGGGGTTGATTATCCAATGTGGTTTTCCGCGTACATTTGATACCGAATGTCGCTTTGTACTAGATCCATCATTTGAAAAATTTATTAGAAAAGAAATCAAAAAAAATAATACTGATAATAATTAGTATTATTTACATCAAACTCAAGCGCACTTGTTTAAATGCGCTTTGATTTGAATACTGGTACATACCCCAGCAGGTGGTGCGCTCCCTTACTCTGCGTTATTCGTTCATTAGCTTAGAGGGAGCTAGGCATTTCGTTCTAAGATGAGCTTCGCTTTCACACTGTCTACTTGAATAACACTTTATAAGTTGTTCCGACTTTCCGAATTTTTAAAGAGCTTCAACTTTTGGTTAAGTTGATTTGTTTTGATGAAATGATAATACAGTTAAAGCTGTTATAAGTAAACAGATAAAACTGTATTTTCAACTGTAATTAATTTGTTTGATTATTTTTTAATCAATTAATTGTTTTAAAGTTGTAGGGGGGGTTAGGAATAAGAGATGCCAAGATCGCTGAATATTTGTTCCATTGCATTATGAGAATAAACGTCATAATCTTTTATATTATAACTTTCTTTTTCAACTAAAAAGTAAATTAATGGTGTTAATAGCTGCTTGAACTCAACCATTAACATCTGGTTTTCTTCAATTTTATTAAATATATAGGGTTTAGCTGTTAGAAATTTTATATATTCATCAATACTATATTTATCAAGTAATTCTTTTAATTCTTCTAGCAGATAAATATTATTAGAGTTATCTTTTGCATCATAATTATCATTGGTTAATTTGTTAGCTATTTTTATGGTTACATCTACCCAAGATCCACTAAGTTCAGATATGAATATATCAATCGTTTCATCTGCTTTAGATAATAATTCATCTGTTGTTTCCATTAGGGCCATACTTTTTGCCATTAACCTTTTTACTTCTGCTGGTATATCTTTTGTAATAGATTTGTAAATCTTATCGTGGGACATTTCAGCATAAGCATGTTGTAATAGAGTTCTAACTTGTATTTCACATGGAGTGTCTTTGTTTATTGATATTCCATCATAATTAAAAATTTTTTTAGAATAAACAATATAATGTAGGGATTTATAGTCAAATATCCTAGGGTCATTTTTCCTCCAATCATCCAATTCCCTATCTTTTGAGTAGCGCCAATCAGGACTATTTTCTATTATATTTTTTAATGCCATAACATGGCTTTCAAGAAGAACCACAAAACGAATACCTATCTTGTCTGTTATTTCTTCATAATTTCTTTTTTTACGTATAAATGCTTTTGCTAATAATGAGTTGATATCTTTTAATCTTGGATGATTTTCTCTGTATAACGGAATTTTTATTGCGTTCTCTACAAAATTTTCAGGTAATTTATTTACTATTCTAGACAAAACAAAATCACCCCATGCTTTAAACATGGGCATTTCTGATTCATATTTTTTCCTAAATTCATTCTGATCCATTTAGTTTTGGTTACTTAGATAGCCTTTAACTTTTATTATAGTATATCCTTCATTATCTTTTAAACCAATTTTTATTAAATCATTAAAAGATTCTGATGGAGCTGTTATCTTAACATTTGTAGAAAAGCCTAACCTTATAATTTCAAGTTTATTTTTTATAAGCGTTATATCTTTACTTATAGAAATAGTAGGTAAATCTTTATTTTTTAAGTAATTAATATAATCTTGGTTTAATTCTTTAGGGAAAAAATCTTCAGCAAACTTTAAAGGTTCTATGACTGTGTTTTGAGAAGCTTTTAGTTCAATATGTAAAGCTTGTTGTAATTCAATTTTTTTAGGGTCAGGTAAATTTGTTTGTTTTATGAATTCAGTAGTTAATTCATAAAATTTTCTGGTATTTTGTTTACTGTCAGATGGAAGAGATAGACCTAAAAAATTAGAGTAAAAATATGTGGCTGCAGACTCTGTTTTTAATGACTTTATGTTACTATCAAAAAGATAAGCATATTCTTTGTCTTTAATAAAAACTCCAATTTTATATAATTTAGATGATGGTGTTAAAAAAACATTTTGTAAATAAGTTAGCATAACAGAACTTTCTTCTATTTTTTTGCTAAATCCTGATTGTTCATCAGCTTTTATTATAAAAATACACGGGATATTTATTGCAGTTATTGTTGCAGAAATAACAACTATCAATCCTCCAGGCCATTTAGCACTTGTATGAGCTGTGCTATATCTTTCTGCTATTTTTTTAGATACTGTAATAAATTTTTCATCCTCAACATGGTAACATTCTGAAGAATAATAATAACAGCTATCATCTGATTTTAATGCTATGTCCATCTTAATCGATTTTGATTCTTTACCCATGACCCTGATAATTCTATTTTGAAGATTTTTTAAACCATCAATAGGAAGAGTTGTAAGACAATCACTAACATTTGGTTGCTTTACAGTTTTATTTTCTGGTTTAAATACTTCATGAGTGATTATTTTTTTTATTTGTAAGTTTTCAAAACTGACATTCATTATATTTCGCTCCAAGTTTTTATTTTATCTCTATTTTAGTTATCTTTTGCGTCTGAATATTCTGTGTTCAACCATGGTGCCAACTATTCTTATTTGCTGAGTTAATGTGCTCATTGTTGTATAGTCAGGATTTAACGGAATAAGCTCAAATTGCATTCTTTCATGTTCATCATAACCTAACTCTCTATATTTTTTGAAAGTTGCTTCTGATTCGCCGTTCATTGCAACAACAAATTCACCAGGAATTGGTTTAATGGCTGGATCTATAATGACAATATCACCCTCTTTGAATTCTGGCTCCATTGAGTCGCCTTTTATTTTTAATGCAAATGCTTTATCTGATAATTCCAAAGATGTCATAATATATTCAAATCCTGTTGAATCTCTTAATTCGCATGATTCAGTCCAAACTCCTGCTTGAACATAACTAATTAAAGGCACTTGGCGAGCTTTTAGCGCTATGGGTTCTACATTCTTTACTTCTTTCTCTTTTCCGCTTAATAGCCACGCCATATCGCATTTAAGAGCAACAGATATTTCATATAAATAGCGAGGTTTTTTTACTTCTCCACTTTCAATTGCTTGATAAGATTGTTGTTTTATTCCAACTTGTGAAGCTACTTGTTCCTGCGTTAAGTTCAATTCTTCTCGTCGTGCTCTGATTCGTTGACCAAGATTATTCATTTTAAAAATCTCCATTGTTATAAAAAAAATAATACAGATAAATCTGTAATTGACAAACAGTATAAACTGTTATTTAATACAGTTATAACTGTTAATATTTAGTAAGGGCAAATATGACAATTGGAGAGCGAGTTAAACAAAAGAGAATTGAGCAAAATATAAGTCAATCTTTTTTAGCCGATTTGGTTGGTATGAAACAACAGTCAATCAGCGATCTAGAATCTGGAAACATAGAAAAACCAAGGAATATCGTAGAAATCGCTAAAGCTTTGAATTGTTCGGTTGAGTGGCTGTATTACGGTAATCAAACTAATTCGAGGTAATTATGAGTACATTAAACAATGAAAATCTATTAAAGCCAAAATCACAACAAGAGCGTGTTATAGCTGTTTGTAGTGACGGTAAATACCGAACACTAGACGATATTCAACGCGAGATTAAGAAGCGTTTTAACCAGTTTGATACAACACCAGCGATTAGCTCAAGACTTCGGGAAACAGGGCGATTATTCAAATATGGCTATGTGAAAGATAAGTATCACAAAATCAATGAGAAGACTAAGAAAGCTTGTTATTACTACACGTTAAAGAGGGTTGCACAATGAGCATGTTATTAATGGTTGAAGCCATGAAATTAAAAGTTGGCAATCCGCTTAGAAAGCTGGTTTTAATTAAACTAGCCGATAATGCTAACGACAAAGGCGAATGTTTTCCATCGATTGCTTATATTGCTGATCAATGCGAAATTTCTGAGCGCTCAGTGCAAAATCATATTTCATGGTTAGAATCCAATGGATATTTAAAAATTGAAAGCAGAAAAACCGAAAACGGTCTCAATAAATCTAACATCTATTACCTAAATTTTAGTGGTGCAAATGCTGCACCCTATGGTGCAAATAATTCCGTTAGTGGTGCAAATGCTGCACCTAGTGGTGAATCTCCTGCACCACTCGATGGTGCAAATCCTGCACCCATAACCAGTCATATTATTGAACCAGTCAAAGAACCAGTCAATAACCTAGTTATTAACGGATTCGATTTTTCTGGACTTGATGGCATGTTAGAAAAAAATCTGATTGATGATTTTATTAAATTTAGAAAATCGATAAAGAAACCTCTAACCCAAGGCGCTGTTAATTATCTAATTCGAGAACTGAACAAAGCTGTACGAGCTGGGTATAACCCTAACGAACTTATTGAAATGACTTTAAGTCGGGGTTGGCAAACATTCGAGTATAGATATTTGAATAATCATCAACAAACAACGAATAGCGCACCATCTAAATTCATGACCCTTTCCGAACGTAACAGGGCTGTTTTAGAGAGTATGAGGGCTTAACCATGGCAAAGATTACAGATGAATTTTTAGCGGTTATTGGTGGATTACTTGAGGTTTACGGACAGCAAGCAAGCACAGTCAAGGTTAATATTTACTGGTCAACACTTGGGCAATATCCGATTCAATCGTTAAAAGCCGCTGCACATGCTTGGGTGCGTAAAAGCCAGTTTATGCCGAAACCTGCGGATTTAATCAAGCTAATGGGCGGTTCAAGTAATCATTTATCACCAGATGAAGCATGGTCGATTGCAATACTTGCTAGCGATGAAACCAATACGGTTGTTTGGACTAATGAAATAGCAAAAGCGTGGGCACAAGCTGAAATTGTCTACCGAAATGGCGACAAAATTGGAGCAAGACGAACGTTTATTGATGCATATGAGCGAATGGTTGATGAATCGATGATGTACGGGCGTGCCATTGAAGTGTTTGTTTCGCCAGGTAGCGATAAAGCAAAGCGTGCTGATGCTATAAACCATGCTGTTTTTACTAGGCTATTAACACAAGAGCGAGCTAATCATTATCTACCAAAACCAGAGAATACGTTTGCAATGTTGGAATGCAAAACTGAGCAGGGAGCATCAAGTAAAAACATGATGCATATTGCTAGCATTAAGCAGATGTTAAAAACAGGTAGAGCTTGTGTTGCGGAGAGTTAACCACTGCCACCAAGGACGTTATCACATGCTCGACAAAATAGCATACGACTATGTGAGAGCGATACGAAAACCAGGAGCGGATACGGCAAAGGTTAAGCAGCAATTAGCAGAACGAGTTAAAAAATATTCAGAAGAAGATAAGGCAAAATTGAGGGAGTTGATACAGAAATGGCTTACAAAATAACAGCAGAAGTTAAAAAAGGTTGGCAAGCGTGGGGAACGGTTGTGTTGCATCGTGATTCAAGACTCACAGAAAAAGGTTTAATTAAAACGCTGGCTACAGTTGAGAACTCATTTGGTAATTCTAAAGTTGATGTGTTGGTCCGTAAATTTGAGTGTGTGAGGGTTTAGAAGTGATTAAAGAAATACGATTAACACATGAACAAGCACGCAACACAGCGATTAACGTAATAAATCAATTGCCAGTTGATAGCGAGCATCCGTTGCGCATAGTAATCGACGAAGACAATCGCACGTTAGCACAAAATCGCATGATGTGGGCTGTTTTAAATGATATTGCTAAGCAAGTTGAATGGAACGGAGAAAAGCTCACAGCAGAGGAATGGAAGCATTTAATCACGGCTAATTTGCACGGACAGAAATGTGTAAAAGGCATTCAAGGCGGACTGGTGTTTATGGGGTTATCAACGCGAAGAATGAATAAAAAAGAATTTGCTGATGTTGTGACTTGTGCTGAACAATTCGGGGCTGAAAACGGCGTTACATTTAGCGCAGATGCGCAGGAAGCAATTCGATTAGCAGAACAGTACAAAGACCAATTATCAAAGGTGGCATGATGAACAACGAACACAAAGAACAACTGAAACTATACGATGATAAAGAGCAAGAATTAGAGAGAGCAATCGCAATAGTTAGAGAACAACGCAGAGAATACATTAATCAGCATAATTTAAACAGGGTTAACGACAATGCCGAAGAAACACAAACTAATCAAAACTGATTTTAAATGTCCTGAATGCAATGGTGCTTGTTTATATAACGTTGATTTTGATTTATTTGTCTGTAATAGACCGTTAGTTGGCGTTAATGGTGAAGTAAAAGGCTCTTGCGGTAAGTTTTATATGAATAAAATAAAGGTGAAACAGTGAGCAAACTAACTAAAGAAGCAAGAGGGCGAGAGTGCATGGTTCGGTTACCGTGCTGCAATCATAATCCGGAAACCACGGTACTGGCGCATTATCGATTAGCGGGAACGTGTGGCGTAGGTATGAAGCCGAATGATTTACAAGGAGCTTGGGCTTGCTCAGCTTGTCATGATGAAATCGACCGCAGGACAAGAAATCACGAGCATGAATTCGTTAGATTAGCGCACGCTGAGGGCGTTATTAGAACGCAAGATATCTTGGTTAAAGAGGGAAAAATTAAATTATGAGACCAGCAACGTTCGCGCTCGGTAGATTGAAATCTGGGCAAATGAATAAAACTGAAACTGAATACTATCAGCATCTAAAAACGCTTGAACAAGCTAACGAAATAATCTGGTTTAAATTTGAGGGCTTAAAATTTAAATTAGCAAATAACACAACATACACACCCGATTTCGTTGTAATGAATAAAGATGGATTAATTGAATTGCATGAAGTTAAAGGGTTTTGGATGGATGATGCAAGGGTAAAAATAAAAGTGGCTGCCGACATGTATCCGTTTAAGTTTTTAGCGATAAAAAAGAAAGCGAAAAAACTAGGTGGCGGTTGGGAAATTGAAGAATTTTGAGGATAACAAATGCTAGCAGAATATATGTACGTTAAGGGTGGCAGAATAGAATTATCTATAAGTAAATTGGGGGAGCAATGAGAGAAACTAAAGATATTTTAACGGCATGGAAAAACACCCGTATATTAAAAAGAATGGGAACCGAATACCCCTCAAAATCGGCAGGTATTGATGGTGCGCCAATGGATTTTGATTATCGTCAGTATTTAACAGAAGATGAAGCTGAAATTGTTGATAATGCGGTGTTGATTTTAAAAAATGATAATTATTCACAGTGGATTGTTTTAACCGCATATTATTTGCGTGGAGTTTCATGTAACGCTCAAGCAAAAGCAATTGGAAAGCGCCCACACGATATTATTAATTTATTAAATCAAGCTGAGATGTTTGTAAGAGGAAATATTTACGAATATTTCAAAAAAGTGGCATAAAATGCAAAATATTGCAGATAAAAAGCTGGACTTTGCGCAAATGCGCATATATAATTAGCTCAAAATGCGGTTTTCAACGCATAGAATTTAAGTCCAGTTTTTTAATTTGAAATATTATTGTTTCTGGACGTTCTTCTAAAAACGGATTTTTATGAAAAAGTTTATCATTTCTCTTTTGTTTGTTCCGGTTCTTGCTAATTCAGCACAAAATTTCAATTCAGCTAAAAATCAGCTTACTAAGCTATACAAGTTAAATCCCGAGCAAACCGAATTTTATTGCGGATGTGATATTTCATGGACAGGTAAAAAGGGTGTTGTAGATTTTGGTAAATGCGGATATGAGCCAAGAAAGAATTTAAATAGAGCTTCTCGCATTGAGTGGGAGCATGTCATGCCTGCCGAAAATTTTGGTAGACATTTACAATGTTGGCGAGACGGTGGGCGTAAAGCGTGTAAAAAAGATGTTACTTTTAATAAAATGGAAGGTGACATGCACAACTTGCAACCTGCTATTGGTGAAGTAAACGGTGATAGGTCTAATTATCGTTATTCGCAATTCACTAAAGAATTTACACAGTACGGACAGTGTAAAACGGCTGTAGATTTCAAAGAAAGAAAATTTCAACCTCGTGACGAAATTAGAGGTGTAATAGCACGCACATATCTCTATATGTCCGATAAATATAAAATCAATTTATCAAATCAAGAAAAGAAGCTAATGATGGCTTGGAATAAAATGTATGCACCTGAAAATTGGGAATGTCAGCGTAATGCGCATATAGCAAAAGTGCAGGGTAATGATAATAGATTCATTACTCAACAGTGTAAATAGTTACATATAAGCCTCAATTAAGAGGCTTTTTTGTTTTCTCTGTAGAATTTAATTGCTTCTACTACAAGTTTGGCTTCTGATATATTTAAGTCTAAAGCCGTTTGTTTAATCATTGCGATATCGTCTATATTTAATTTAAAGGCTTTATTTTTAATGCCTCGTTTTTCATTGCTTCGTTCGTTAATTTCGGCTCTTGTTAATGCCATATAACCACCTTGATTTATTAAATAATAGTTGATATATTTAAGGTCATCGGAGAGGTTTCCCT
>NZ_JBIDFB010000014.1:0-51584 GCF_046635565.1 Gilliamella sp. BG7
TATTACCCATGTGAGAGTAGGGTGCCGCCAGACTTTTAAATATAGAGAGCCCAGCAGCAATGCTGGGCTTTTTTGCTATTTATAGAAAATTATTGAATAGTATGTTACCGATTGTTTATATTAATTCTATTACTATAATAAATATTTAATAAATGAATACTTTAATAGCTTTTAATAAACCATCTAATGTTACGACTCAATTTTCGCCGCATGAAAAGTATCAGACATTAAAAAATTTTATAAACTTACCTAGGTTTTATCCTGCAGGTCGGTTAGATACTGATAGTGAAGGGCTATTATTGTTAACGAATGATGGTAAATTACAAGCTAAAATTAGCTCACCAAAATTTAAATTACCAAAAACCTATTGGGTGCAAGTTGAAGGACTTATCAATCAAAAGGCTATATATAAACTAAGAAAAGGTATACAGTTAAAAGAATTTTATACTGCGCCAGCTACAGTAACCTTTCTTGACGAACCAATACAATTATGGAAAAGGGTTCCTCCCATTAGAGAACGTAAAACAATACCTACATCTTGGATTAGTATTACTATTTCTGAAGGCAAAAATCGACAAGTTAGACGAATGTGTGCTGCAGTTGGTTTTCCTTGTTTAAGACTGGTTAGAGTACAGATCGGTAAATACAATTTATTTGATCATCAGTTATTATTAGGTGAATGGCGATATATCACAACTCAAAATCTTTATATCTAAAAAGTATTACTCATTGTTTATAAATAACTTATTATTCTTTTTATCATTGCGCAAAAAGATCTGGTAAAGAAACAAGACAGTCTTTTTTAGAATACATTGGGCTTTATTCTAAAATGAGATAAAATTATCTTAGAAATGATCATGGGATAAATTATTTATGGTTGAACAAAAAAAAGAAGGTTTTTTCTCTCGTTTAAAAAAAGGTCTTTTTAAGACTAAACAAAATATTGGTTCTGGTTTTCTCAGTTTATTTAAAGGGAAAAGGATCGATGATGCTTTATTTGAAGAATTAGAAGAGCAGTTACTTATTGCCGATGTGGGTTTTGACACAACACAAAAAATTATTGATACCTTAACTAAACAAGCATCAAAAAAAGAACTAAAAGATGCTGACGCATTACATGGTCTTTTACAACAAGAAATGAAATCTATTTTAGATGGAGTAGACAAGCCCTTTGATATAGAAAGTCATAAGCCATTTGTAATATTGATGGTTGGTGTTAATGGTGTTGGAAAAACAACAACAATTGGTAAATTGGCTCGTCAATTTCAACAACAAGGCAAATCGGTTATGCTTGCGGCGGGTGATACCTTTCGGGCAGCGGCTGTTGAACAATTACAAGTTTGGGGAGAACGGAATAACATCCCAGTTATTGCACAACATACCAATGCAGATTCTGCTTCTGTCATATATGATGCAATACAAGCAGCAAAAGCAAAAAAGATAGATATATTAATAGCTGATACCGCAGGACGCTTACAAAACAAATCTTATTTAATGGATGAGCTAAAAAAAATAGTACGCGTAATTAAGAAACACGATGAAACAGCCCCGCATGAAATTATGTTAACTATTGATGCTGGTACTGGCCAAAATGCAATTAGCCAAACCAAGCTATTTAATGAAGCTGTTGGTGTCACAGGGATGACCTTAACTAAATTAGATGGTACTGCAAAAGGGGGAATTATCTTTAGCATTGCCGATCAGTTTAATATTCCTATTCGTTATATTGGTGTCGGGGAAAAAATTGAAGATCTAAGGCCTTTTATTGCTGATGATTTTATCAATGCTCTGTTTGATGAAACAGATGAATAGAGATCAATCATGATTCAATTTCAGCGTGTAAGTAAAGTGTATTCCGGTGGAAAACCTGCACTACAAAATATTAGCTTCACTTTATTACCTGGTGAAATGGCTTTTTTGACTGGACACTCTGGTGCAGGTAAAAGTACGCTAATGAGATTAATCTGTGGTTTAGAGAGAGCGAATGATGGCAACGTACTGTTAAATGGCGTTGATGTTTCAAGTTTAAGACGCCAAGAAATGCCATTTTTACGTCGCACAATTGGTATGATTTTTCAAGATCACCAATTACTGATGGATCACACTGTTTATGATAACGTGGCTATTCCATTAATCATTTTAGGCAAACCGGCTGAAGAAATTAAAAGAAGAGTTTCCGCTTCACTGGATAAAGTTGGATTACTCAATAAAATGAAATTTTATCCGATACAGCTATCAGGTGGTGAACAGCAACGAGTGGGTATTGCTCGTGCTATTGTTAATCGCCCAAGTGTTTTGCTTGCTGATGAACCGACGGGTAATTTAGATGACAAACTTTCAAAAGATATCTTAAAGCTTTTTGAGGAATTTAATCAAGCTGGTGTAACGGTTCTGATGGCAACGCATAATATGGGACTTATACGACGCAAACACCATCGGATACTGCATTTAACTCAAGGGCATTTAGAGGTTAAAAATTAATGACTTTTGCTAATATTAAACCTACTAACTTGAAGAATAAAAACGAAAATAGCTTTTTCCCTCGTTGGAAAAGACAAATCGGTTTTGCTTGGCGCAACACGTTTAATGACTTTTCTCAGCATATTATTGCCTCACTACTGACCATTTTTGTTATTGCCATTTCAATTACTTTACCAACTATCAGCTATTTACTTTGGAAAAACGCCAATCAAACAGCACAGCAATGGAACCCAACGCCTAATTTAACTGTTTATATAAATAAAGCGCTAACATCAGAACAAACGACTGAATTGGTCACTAAACTTAAATCTTATCATGAAGTCGATCGTGTCAAATATCTTTCTCGAGATGAAACAAAAGAAGAATTTCAAACATGGTCTGGGTTTAGTAATGCACTAGATTTACTAGACGAAAATCCATTACCTGCAGTAGCAATTGTTATACCAAAAGACGAAGCAAAAAAGACAGTTATATTGCATCAATTGCAAACGGAATTACTTACTATTGATGGTATTGATGATGTAAAATTAGATGATAGTTGGTTTACTCGTTTAACTGCGTTAACTAATATGGTTAAATCTATCGTATGGATTATTTCTATATTTATGATTATAGCTGTATCCCTCGTGATAGGTAACAGCATCCGTTTAAATATATTCTCTAGAAAACAGACTATCACCGTTATGCAATTAATTGGAGCAACAGAAGGATTTATTTTGCGTCCTTTTCTTTATAGTGGGATTTTTATTGGCTTAATTAGTGCTATTATATCGTTACTGTTATCGGAAATATTTATTTATCAAATAGAGTCAATTATATTGAAAGTTTCAGATGCTTTTGGAACAATAATTCATATTGAAGGACTATTATGGGATGAAAGTTTATTGATTATACTTATAACCATTAGTATTGGATGGCTTTCATCATTGATTGCGACTAAAAAATATTTAAAAATGGCGCAAATTGTCTAGTTATTTTAGCTAAAATAATGAACTAATTTATAATTTATTGGTCTAATCTTTAACGAACGGTAGTTTAACGTTTTATTGTTGCATACTTAATGTAGCAAAATTTATTATTTAAAGGGGGAATTAAATGAGTACTGATTTAAAAATGCAAGTAGGTGCTTTAATCCCACAAGGAAATATAGAATCATACCTTCGCATGATTAACACCTACCCAATGTTAACTGCAGAAGAAGAAAAATCATTAGGTGAAAAACTCTATTATCACGATGATGTAGATGCAGCTCGCCAGTTAATTTTATCTCATTTACGATTTGTGGCACATATTGCCCGTGGTTATTCGGGTTATGGCTTACCACAAGCAGACTTAATTCAAGAAGGTAATATTGGTTTGATGAAAGCGGTACGTCGATTTAATCCTGAAATGGGCGTTCGTTTGGTCTCATTTGCTGTGCACTGGATAAAAGCTGAAATCCACGAATACGTATTGAAAAATTGGCGTATTGTTAAAGTTGCAACAACAAAAGCGCAAAGAAAGTTATTTTTTAATTTAAGAAAGACTAAACAACGTTTAGGTTGGTTCAGTAATGCTGAAGTGGACATGGTGGCTGATGAGCTAGGTGTAAGTCGTAAAGATGTACTTGAAATGGAATCACGCATGTCAGCACAAGATATGTCATTTGATATAGATAGTGATGACGATGATAATTCAATTATTGCACCGGCGCTTTACTTAGAAGATAGCAATTCTGATTTCTCAAAATCAATTGAAAATGATAATTGGGAAAATGATGCAACAGATAAGCTACACGATGCATTATTAAAATTAGATGAACGTAGTCAAGATATAATTAAAGCACGTTGGTTGGATCCTGATGAAAGCAAATCAACATTACAAGTTTTGGCTGATAAATATAGTGTTTCAGCGGAGCGTATTCGCCAACTTGAAAAAAATGCAATGAAAAAATTAAAAGTTGCTATTGAAGCATAATTTTTATTAATGTTAACTTCCTAAGCCTTACTTTTAAAAAAGTAAGGTTTTTTTTTATAATTTAAAAAATTTAAACAATAAAAAAATTATCGTTTTATTTTAATTTTTTATTGTTTTATTAGCTTGCCAATGCTATGCTGTGTTCACTTTTTATAAAACGAAAGGATCTAAAAATGAACACAGATATGACTAAAACTCATTCTAGATTGAATCAATATTGTCGATTTATGGCATTATTAACATTAATTCCAATTCTAATTTTGTTAATTGGCGCAATGTCTCCATTCTTATATTATTTTTTTGATATACAAAATATTGGACTTGAATTTGCAGGGTTTTCTTTTTTCACTAGTGGGGAAGATTATGTTGATTCTAAATCCTTAGCAGGATGGCAAGCGACTATCGCAACATTAATGGAAACTTCATTAATACTTATTTTAATTTATGCGTTTTATCAACTTAGACTATTGTTTATCAATTACAGTCAATCCGAATATTTCTCAGTAAAATCAGCCAACCATTGTTACATCTTTGGCAAATTACTTGTTTGTTGGGAGGTAATACGTTTTTTATCTGAACCGTTATTAACAATGATCTTAACCTATAATCAAGATGCATCAGCACGTTACTTTTCTATTTCTTTTTCTAGTGATGATATCATAACGCTATTTATTGCGATTAGTATTATGCTCATTGGTCAAATACTTAAAAAAGCTTGCCAACTAGATGAAGAAAATAAACAATTTATTTAAAAGGAGTCATCTGTGCCAATTATAATAAATTTAGACGTCATGCTTGCTAAACGTAAAGTTAAATCAAAAGATCTAGCGGCAACAATTGGTATTACAGAACAAAATTTATCATTACTTAAGCAAGGTAAAGTCAAAGGATTTAGACTAGCAACACTCGAGGCAATCTGTAAACATTTAGATTGCCAACCAGGTGATATATTAGAATATACGAACGAAGAATAGATTATTCTCTTATAGCAAGTAATGCGGCTTCTTGTGCGTGAATTAAGGCTGTATCAAAAAAAGGTGTATTGCGATCGGATTGAGAGATTAATAACCCAATTTCTGTGCAGCCTAAAATAACACCTTCTGCGCCATTTTTAACGAGTTTATCAACAATATTAAGATAGGCTTGCTTAGAATCAGGCTTAATAATACCTTTGCAAAGTTCATCATAAATGATCTGATTAATGATATTTCTGTCTTGAGATTCAGGAATAAGCACATTTAAATTTTTATCGATCAGTTTAGATTTATAAAAGTCCTGCTCCATTGTATATTTAGTCCCTAACAAAGCGACCGATTTAATATTTTGTGCTAGCAAATATTTAGCCGTCACATCGGCAATATGAATGATTGGAATATTAATTGCCTTTTGGATCTGATCAGCGACTTTATGCATGGTATTAGTACAAATAACAATAAAATCTGCACCAGCAAGTTCCACTCTTTTAGCAGCATCAATTAAAATTTCTGCACTTTTATGCCACTCATTATTGGCCTGACAACTTTCAATTTCTTGAAAATCAACGCTATATAAAACCGTTTTAGCTGAATGCAATCCACCTAATGATTTAGCAATAGTTTGATTAATAACTTGATAATAAGTTGTTGTGCTTTCCCAACTCATACCACCGATTAAACCAATTGTTTTCATTTTCATATACCTATATAAAATTTATTTATTTTTGTTAACTTGTTTCATTATCAACAATAAACATTAATAAGTAAATTCACTACAGGATTATTGATGTTGATAATCAACAAATTTAACGGTTTTTTTGCTAAATAACGGAATATATATGTTATAAAGTCTATATAAAAATAATATAGTTATAAATATGACCGTTAAGGTAACAATCTCGAATGAAGAAAAGAAAAATACAATTATGGCTTGCACCGATTATTTATTTCATACTCTCCTTTTCCTGCTTTGCCGATCCCAAAGTGATCCATGTTTTGGTGGCACTATGTGATAACAAATATCAAAAGATAGCACCAGTTCCAAAGGCGATAGGTAACGGTCAAGATCCCAAAAACAACCTTTACTGGGGGGCGGCTTATGGTTTTAAAACCTATTTTTCTAAACAAAAAAGTGGCAAGTTGTACAAATTAATCGACCAAGATCAGGAAAAATATTAGAAGAAATAATTTACAAACACCAAGACAAAGATATCTATCTAATTGCACAGGCGTATAATGGCAAAAATATTAATGATACTGTTGATAATTTTATTGATTATTCAGCAGGCAAAAAGGCAAAAGCGTTTAAATTAGATAATAAAACAGTGATAGCGGGGGGAAGTGCAGATCTGGTTATCTATATTGGCCATGATTCACTAATGGAATGGTCATGGAAAAAATATTTACCCGATAGCTGGCGCTGGGAAACATTATCAAAAGAACAACAAGAAAAACAAAAATCACGTTATGCGGCAGTATTTGCTTGCAAAAGCCAACAATATTTTACGCCACCACTATCGCGACTAGGTATTACTCCACTTATTTTAACTTTGCACCGTATGGCGCCCGAAGCGTATAGTGTACATGCAATGATTAACAGTTGGTTAAATGGTGAATCAAAAGCAGATATTCGGTTAAAAGTGGCAAGCGCCTACAGTCAATACCAAAAACTTAGCAAACCTGCTTTGCATATTTTTACTACCGAATACAGCCAATAACAGGTTAGTATTTTACTTTCAATAACCTTAGTTAAATGATAAAGGTGCAATGAATTATGACAATACCTAAAATAGTTATTCTAACCGGCGCGGGTATTTCGGCCGAATCGGGCTTATCAACCTTTCGAGCCCAAAATGGATTATGGGAAGGTTATGATGTTAATGACGTAGCAACTTACGAAGGCTATATGCGCAACCCAACAGCGGTACATGATTTTTATAATATGTTGCGTCGTAAATTACAACATCCAAACGTAAAGCCTAATGCGGCTCATTTTGCGTTAGCTGAGTTAGAACAGAAATTAGGCACTGATAATGTCTTAATTGTGACGCAAAATGTGGATAACTTGCACGAAAAAGCTGGATCTAAAAATATTATTCACATGCATGGTGAATTATTAAAAGTTCGTAATGAAAAAACAGGACAAATAATTGATTGCTTTAACAATGTGAATTATCAACAAAACAAACTCATTCGCCCACATATAGTCTGGTTTGGTGAAATCCCCCTACAAATGGAACAAATTTATGATGCCCTTTCACAAGCGGATTATTTTATATCCATTGGCACATCAGGCAATGTCTATCCTGCCGCTGGGTTTGTACAAATTGCTAACCAAACAAGTGCAAAAACGATTGAACTAAACTTAGAGCCGAGCTTAGGTGAAAGTCTGTTTCAAACCAAAATTTACGGACCCTCAAGTAAAGTGGTGCCTGAATTTATAAAAACAGTCATATAACTATTAGGACGTGTTGAGCTTTCGTGATTATTTTTTAGATGGCATGATGTGAGTTATAATAATTCTGCAAAAACAACCATAACTCGATTCATCATGCCAAGAACAATGCTAACAGATAAACGGTGGGAAAAGCTACTACAAATAATGAAAAATACCGGCCGAGTTTATAATAAATCCGAGCATCGGATGACGTTTGAAGTGAGCCTTTTCCGAATGAGAACCGGTATTCCTTGGCGAGATTTGCCAGAAGAGTTTGGTGAATGGAGCACCGTCTATAGACGATTTAATTTGTGGTCTAAAAAAGGAATATTAGTTGATATTTTCAAACATTTATCACAACTAGCGGATTTTGAAAGGGTGTTCCTAGATGGCTCGATTATTAGGGCTCATCAACACAGTACAAGCGCTGCAACGGAGCATTGTGAGCAAATAGGTCAGAGCTGTGGTGGTCATTCAACTAAAATTCATCTTGCGGTTGATAGTGGTGGTTTGCCTATTTGTTTTGAGCTTTCTGAAGGACAACGACATGATATCACTTATGCAGAAAGCCTAGTTGAAAAGCTCGATGAAGTCAATACAGTAATAGCCGATAAAGGTTATGACAGCGAGCTTTTTCGGTGCTTTGTTCGTCAAAAAGGCGGACGAACGGTGATTACTAAACGTAATTATGGTAAGGATATAGATAAAAGCAGTATGGATAGGTGCCTTTATCGCTATCGTCATTTAGTCGAGAATGCCTTTGCTAGAATCAAGCAATATCGTTCAATATCAACTAGACACGATAAGTTAGAAAGGAATTATGCCAGTATGGTATCACTGGCATTTATGTTAATGTGGCTGCCAATGTATTGTTGAGCAATTTATGTACAATAAAGATCAACAGCCCCTAGTTAAGTTTATCTAAATAATACTTACCGCCCAAATTATTTATTTGGGTACGAATCCATTTTGCTTTTCTTTGAATATTGCTATTGGGCTTGATAGGACTCCATTTTCTTGGATTGGGTAAAATAGCAGCCAGTAAACTTGCCTGAGTGGAAGTTAATTGGTTAGCACTAACGTTGAAATAGTGGCGAGAAGCTGCTTCAATACCAAAAACTCCCTCATCCCATTCAACGCTATTTAAGTAAATTTCGAGTATGCGCTGTTTAGACCAAGTAAGCTCAATCCAAAGCGTAAACCACGACTCAAACCCTTTACGAACCCAGCTACGCGATGGCCATAAAAAAATATTTTTGGCGACTTGCTGAGTAATTGTACTGGCGCCACGAATTTTTTTATTATTTTGGTTGTGCTTTAAAGCCCGATTCATCGCCTTAAAATCAAATCCCCAATGATTAGAAAATTTTTGATCTTCGGCAGCAATAACGGCTATTTTTATATTATCAGAAATCTGATCCCAATCTTTCCATGTGCGTTGTTGAGTCATGTTCCAATGAACGATTTTTCTTTCTACCATCAGCATTGAACCCAAAGGATTAACCCAACGCATTAACACAACAAGCAAAACGGACAATAGCATAAATCCAATTATCACTTCTTTAATTGTTCTCAAGACTTTTTTGAATAAAGATTTCATGCTGATTCAGATAAAATAACGTAAAAAATTAGCAAATAAGATACGATATATTATTGATTAAATAAATAACTTTTTATGAATTCAACAATCTGAATTGGTTTATTTATATCAAAAACTGGTAAAGAAATATCTAATGGCTCATCACTCACTACCGCTATTGTAAATTCGTCAATATAGAGTGCTTTTTTATTTATTTTACGATGGCAAATAATTTTAGGAATCTTTTCGCTTTTAAATCCTTCAATCAATATAATTTCAACATCTTTAAATTGGTTAATTAATGTGATTAAATCTATTGGTTTGTTTTGTGTTTCGCAAATCAAAGCATATCGATTATCACAAGCAACAATTGTTTGTAACGATCCTGCTTTACGTAATTCATAGCTATCTTTACCAGGAATATCGATGTCAATATCGTGATGAGCATGTTTTAAAGTACCCACTTTAAAATTTTGTTCAACGAGTAACGAAACGATTTTTTTCAATAATGTTGTTTTACCACTACTACTATAGCCACTAATGCCGATAATTTTTTGGTTGTTCATAGAACCCTTTTTTCAAAAGTGTTATATTGCAATGTGCAATGAATATTGCATCATTTTATACAATGCTAACGATAAAGGTAACCATATGTATGATTTTTTGAATGATTATAATCAGACTGTCCATCCCAAATTGCTCAAGAGTTTTATTGATATTACTGAGCAGAAATTTAGTGGTTATGGTTTAGACCAATGTTGTAATCAAGCAAGAGAAAGCATAAAAAAACAATTACAGTCGCCTAATGCTGATATTCATTTTATGCTTGGCGGTACTATTACTAATTTGACGGTAATTTCTCATATTTTACGACCTTATCAGGCGGTAATTGCTGCTGATACAGGGCATGTGAATGTACATGAAACAGGTGCCATTGAAGCAACGGGCCATAAAGTATTAACAGTCCAAACTGAAGATGGAAAATTAACCCCTGAACTACTCAAGTCGGTGTTAACTTATCATTGTGATGAGCATATGGTACAACCTAAGCTTGTATATATATCAAATACAACTGAACTAGGTACTATATATACTAAGCAAGAGCTAAAGAAATTATATCAATTTTGCCAAAAAAATCACCTTTATCTTTACTTAGATGGCGCTCGTTTGGCAATGGCTTTAGCTGCAAATGGTAATGATATATCTTTTTCTGACTTAGCAAAATACACAGATGTATTTTATATTGGCGGTACAAAAGTTGGTGCTTTTGCTGGTGAAGCGGTAGTGTTTAATAACTTATCAATTAATCAAAATTTCCGTTTCAGTATGAAACAAAAAGGAGCAATTTTAGCAAAAAGCTGGATTGTAGGTTCACAAATGAATGTATTGATGCAAAATAATCTTTATTTAGAACTAGGTAAACACAGTAATAGCATGGCTAATAAATTAAAACAACTTTTTGAAAATATTGGATTAACATTTATAACGAAACCACAAAGTAACCAGTTGTTTGTTAATTTTCCTAATAAGCTAGCTAAAAAAATTCTTACACATTATGCTGTTGATAATCTTGGTCAAACGGACTCTAACCATATCGGTTTGCGGTTTTGTACTTCATGGTCTACTCAAGATGAAGATATAGAGTTGTTTGCTAAACAATTAAGAAAGTGGTTAGCATAACATATTGATAAGCATAAGAAGATTAGATAAATAATCAATTATATTGGTTATATTATCAATTGATTATACATTTATCTTATTTTGGTTACTTTGCTTGCTGATTTTCCCGTTTTAGTTCTTCAAGCGTATTAATATTAATAAAACAAGACGCTTTATCATTAAAGTCGACTGATTTTGCATTAACTTGTTCTAAAAATAACATTAATTTACGATTGCCTTGTTCTAAATAAATTTTTAGTTGCTGGGCAACTGTTTTATGAATAAGCAGAATGATTGGATGGTGGTATTTTTCATCAAAAGGATAGATTGCTTGATGATTTTGCGTATATTTTGATAAACGTGTGATTAAATCATTAGGCAAAAAAGGCGTGTCACAACTGACAAATAAGTTCCAATCGGTTTTGCTACGTAATAAGCCACTGTAAATACCCGATAACGGTCCACAAAACCCTGCTAGGTCATCACTAAATATAGGATAACCTGCTTTTTGATATTGTTCAGTGTGACGATTGCAATTAATCATGATTGCATCAACATGAGGTTTGATGCAATCAATGACATGTTGATAAAGTGGTTTTTGATGTAATAATAACAGTCCTTTGTCGTTGCCATTCATGCGGGTACTTTTACCTCCAGCTAGAATGATTGCAGTAATAGAGGGTTTTTCCATAAATTATTTCTCTTTTACGTTGCGAAAAAACAAAATAACATTACTATATAGCAAAGTTATTGCAAGTCGTAGCGTATCATTTTTTTATGATTGCTTAATTATCATTATCTTCGAAAGGTTTGAAGATTTACTAAAGGTAACAATTATGAAATGTCATCGTATTGATGAAGTAATGGAATTATTGCAACCCGCATGGGAAGGCGATTCTGATCTTAATTTATTACAATTTTTAGCTAAATTAGGTAAAGAGGCTGGTTTTGAAGGTGAATTAAAAGATTTGAGTGATGAAGTTTTAATTTATCATTTAAAAATGCGAGGTTCGGATAAGAATGATGTTATTCCGGGTCTAAAAAAAGATTATGAAGAAGATTTTAAAACCGCATTGTTAAAAGCTCGTGGGATTATAAAAGAATAAGGAGAATCATTAAAATGAAAAAAACACTTATCGCAATTAGTATTTTACTCTTTTCTGTAAACTGTTTTGCAAATGAAAGCCCAACTATTACTAAGGCTGACACGTCAGCGAATGTATTTGAGCCGATTGAATTAGGTAAACAATATGCTGCGCTACCAACTAATCCATCGCCAGACAAAGAAGTTATTGAGTTCTTTTCGTTTAATTGCCCAAGCTGTTTTAGATTTGAAATTCAAAATCAAGGCTCCCAAACGATTAGTAAAGCTTTACCAGAAGGAGTCAAATTTAAACGCTACCACTTAGAAGATTTTGGACCATTAGCTAAAGATCTTGCGCAAGCATGGGCTGTGGCTAATGTACTAGGTATAGAAGATAAAGCTTCAGATGCACTTTATAATGCTGTTCAAAAAGATAAAACAATAAAAACAGCAGATGACATTAAAGCTGTTTTTGAAAAATTAGGTGTTAGTAATGAAGTGTACGATAAAACTAAAGATAGCTTTTTGGTTAATGCGTTTATGGCACAACAAGCAGATGCGATTAAAGAGATGAAACCAGATTCAATCCCTACGGTTATTGTTAATCGTAAGTTTTTTATCATAGCAAATCAACTTAATGTAACTAGTGATGATGCATTTATTAATGATTATGCAAGAGTTACTGCATTTGTAGCAGGGTTAGATCCTAATGCAAAAATAGAAGAAAAAGCGCATTCTGATAAAAAATAAATGGTTAACAAGTTTAGAAACAACATAAATTAATCACTTATTTTTGACGTTTTAAGTCCCATTGTATCATTTTGTACAATGGGATTTTTTTTATAGTAAAATTGCTATTCTCGTTCTAAAGCATAAATTGGATCGAGTTTAGCAGCCCGTCTAGCAGGGAAATAACCAAAAATAATACCAATTATACTTGAGAAACTAAATGCCGCTATAATAGCTATTGCCGAGAAATTCATTGCAAATGATGTAACAACAGAATTAAAAATAAAGCCAATGGCAAACGATAGTACAATACCTATTGTTCCGCCAATTAAACATACTAATACAGCTTCAATTAAAAATTGTTGTAATATGTCGCTTGATCGAGCTCCGACAGCCATTCGTACGCCAATTTCTCGAGTTCTTTCTGTGACTGATACTAACATGATATTCATCACACCAATACCGCCAACAACGAGGGAAATCAGCGCAATAGCCGAAACCAATAACGTCATTACCCAAGCGGATGAGTTGATTGTTTCTCGTATATTATCGGAATTAAAGATGAAAAAATCTTTTGTACCATGCCGTTGTAACATAATTCGATTAATGGCTTGTTCAGCAACAGATAAATTAACATTATCTTTAACACGTACCGTAATGCTTTTTAACGATGTTTGACCTACCATGCGGTTAATTACAGTAGTATAAGGTAACCAAACATTCAGGCTTTCATTGCTACCAAATCCTTGCTGTTGTTTAGTTGCAACACCAATTATTCTTACTGGTAACTGTCCAACCATTAAAATTTTTCCAATTGGGTTTTGATTTGCAAATAACCGTTTAACAGTATTGTCATCAATCACTGCATCTTGTGCCGAGGCAATAATACTTGCTTCATCAAAAGATTTTCCTTGAGAAATAGTGTAACCACGAACCGCAAAAAATTGCTCCCCTACACCATTTACTGTTCCAGTTACTGCTAAATTATTAATTCGGAAATTAACACTGGTTGCAAGGTTAGGAGTCGTACTGTGGACAAAGTTTTGTTGCGCCAAAAAATCTGCGTCTGATGAGCGTAATGTAGTAATTTTATCCGCATTACGATCACCAAAGCCCGATCCTGCATAGATTTCTAACGTGCTAGTTCCTAATGAGTTAATGTTAGATAAAATTTTCTGCTTTGTACCTTGTCCTAATGCAACAACAGAGACTACCGAGGCAATACCAATAATTATGCCTAACATGGTTAAAAATGTCCGTAGTTGCTGCGAAAGCATTGATAGCATAGCCATTTTAAAAGCATCGCGAAAACGGTAATATTTTGCCAGTAGATTATCTTGGGTTCTGGTTGCTTCGATTTGCTTAACTTGCCGATTATCATTTTGTTTAGATTGATAATTAGGGTTAATAGAATCAGAAATAATATTACCGTCACTAATTTCAACAATCCTTTGGGCACTTTGGGCAATATTTGAATCGTGGGTAACAATAATAACAGTGTGACCTTGTTGATGTAATTCTTGTAATATAGCCATCACTTCTAAACCGCTTTTACGGTCGAGTGCTCCCGTTGGTTCATCAGCTAAAATGATTTGTCCACCGTTAATTAAAGCTCTGGCAATACTGACCCGCTGTTGTTGCCCTCCAGATAACTGGTTAGGTTTATTGTGGATTTTTTCGGCAAGCCCTAAACGTGTTAAAATTTCGCTCGCTCTTTTTTGACGTTGTTCATTGGTAACACCAGCATAAATAGCAGGAATTTCTACATTACCTTGTGCGGTTAATGCATTTAATAAATGGTAACGTTGAAAGATAAAACCAAAATGCTCTCGGCGTAACTGAGCTAACTCATCAGGTGACAATTCACTTGTTGTGCGTCCTCCAATAGAATAAGTGCCTGAGGTTGGTTTATCTAAACAGCCTAAAATATTCATCAAAGTGGATTTACCCGATCCTGATGAGCCAATAATCGCCACCATTTCACCTGCATTAATTGTCAGATTTATGCTTTTAAGAACCTGTATGGTTGAATCGCCTGCTGGAAATTCACGAACAATATTCTCAAGCTTAATAAGAGGTATATTATTGACCATATTAGAATCGAATCCTTGGGGATCTTGCATTATTACCACCTAGTGAAGCACCATTAGTGCCACTGACCACAACCATATCACCCTCTTTAATCCCTGATTTTATCTCAACATTGACATTATTATCGATACCCAAAGTAACTTCATGTTCTTCGATCTCATTATGTTTATCTAACAGGTAAATAATGGCTTTATTATTGCTCAATTTTTTTTGAATTGCTTGAGATGGAATGGTTAGTACATCTTTTGCTTCAGACAAGACAATATAAACTTGCGCTGTCATTGAAATTCTTAACACATGGTCGGGATTATCTACATCAAATAATCCATTATAATAAATTGCGCTTTTTGTTGTTGATGATGAACTTAACGAGGTTGTTTCAGTATTAATTGAGTCTGGTGCAGGCTCTATAGCCCTTAGCGTTAAACCATCAAAACGTCTATTAGGTTGGCCTAAAATGGTAAAGTAAACAGGCATTCCTTTTTTTACATTGATCACATCGGCTTCAGAAATTTGCGCTTCAATGGTCATTTTATCAAGTTGCGCTACTTTAACAATGGTTGGTGCACTTTGAACAGAGTTAACAGTTTGTCCTTCATTGACTGGAATTGCAACAATCACTCCATCAATGGGAGAGCGAATTTTAGTATATCCCAAATTAACTTTGGCGGTATCGACTGCAATTTGTGCTTTAACAATATCAGCATCAAGTGCTGCAATATCGGCTTTGATTGCATCGAGTTCGGCTTTTGCAGCATCTAACTCCGATTGAACGCCAACGCCTTTATGAACGAGTTTATACTGGCGATCATAGGTTAATTGATTGTTAACTAACCTCGCTTTTTTTGCCTCACGTTGAGCCTCTAAACTATTAAGTGACGCTTCAGATTGTTTTAAATCATTGCTTTGTTTAAGATCGTCAATCTCAGCAATCATATCGCCTTGTTTAACTTCATCGCCCAATTCAACATAGAGTTTTTTTATTTGTCCAGAAACCTGCGCACCAACACTAACTTGTTTAAAAGCACTAATGGTTCCATCGGCTAGTACTGTTTTTTCAATATTACCTTTGGTAACTGGTGATGTAATATAATCAACTTTAGGTTCTGAATCAGATATAGCTAAGTATGCAATATAAATAATTGCAAAGAAGATAGTAGCTATAACGATATATTTAATTTTAATCGACTTTAACAATCCTTTTTATCCTTTAATTTATTTGAATTTTTTATATTTTATCTTATTAAATAAAATGGTATTGATAATCATTCTTAATAAATTGTAATAATTATGAAAATTATCTAGTACAAATTCTCTATTTTAGGCTAAAACAACATAATTTCCTGAATTTTTTTTTACAAAAATTGAAGTATTCAATAAGCGATAACGTGATCTTTATTCGGATTTATTAGTGATTACGCTATAATGGCACAAATTTTTGTAATTGGTAAAGTTAGAAGAACAATGGCGTTAAAAATAACCAATAAATGTATTAATTGTGACATGTGTGAGCCTGAGTGCCCAAATGAGGCAATCTCAATGGGGTTTGATACTTATGAAATTGATCCCAATAAATGTACAGAATGTATCGGTTATTATGATCATTCGACTTGTCAGCGAGTCTGCCCTATTCAAAATGCTATTATTGCGGATCCTGAACATATTGAAACAAAAGAGGAGTTATTAGTAAAATTTGAGGGGCTTAAGTCTTCTTAAATCAGTTTAATTTAATATCAATTCGAAGTTCTTTTGGAATTTCAAAAGTGATATTTTCTAAAATGCCATCTGTCTCAATAAGCGATGTGCAACCTAAGCTTTTTAAATGATCAATCACCTGTTGTACTAAAATCTCAGGCGCAGAAGCACCTGCTGTTACGCCGATCGTATGTGTGTTGACTAACCACTCTTTTTGGATGTCAGAGGCAAAATCAATTAAATAAGCCTGTTTGCTGTTTCGCCTTGCTAGCTCGGCTAGGCGATTTGAATTAGACGAATTTTTAGAACCTACGACTAAAACAATGTCTGCGCGTGATGATAATTGTTTCACTGCTTGCTGGCGATTGGTTGTAGCATAGCAGATATCATTTTTGCGAGGGCTGCGAATATTAGGAAAACGTTTTTTTAAAGCATCTATAATTTGAGCAGCATCATCAACGGATAAAGTTGTTTGAGTGGTAAAGCAAAGATTATTTTCGTTTTTTACCTGTAGCTTTTTTACATCATCAATTGATTCGATTAAATAAATACCACCTTCGGGATTGTTATATTGTCCCATTGTACCATCTACTTCAATATGCCCAGCATGGCCGATTAAAATAACCTCTTCACCACGATAACTCGATCTAGCCACTTCCATATGTACTTTGGTTACAAGTGGGCAAGTGGCATCAAAAACACGGAGTTTACGTTGTTTGGCTTCCTCACGGATAGCTTTAGACACTCCATGCGCTGAAAAGATAAGAATTGAGTTATCGGGTACTTCGCTAATATCTTCAATGAAAATTGCCCCTAATTCTTTTAGGCGATTAACGACATAGCGATTGTGTACTACTTCGTGACGGACATAAACTGGTGCGCCAAACAATTCTAGTGCACGTTCAACAATTGTGATAGCACGATCAACACCAGCGCAAAACCCGCGAGGATTGGCCAAAATAATTTGCATACTATACAGTCTTCTTTGGTTTTTTATAATTACTGAAAATAAATAGTCCAATACCAACGCTGATTGCACAGTCAGCAATATTAAAAGTTGGATAGTGCCAGTCACCAAAATTGACATCTAAAAAGTCAATCACAAAACCATGATAAAGACGATCAAATAAATTACCTAATGCACCGCCTAAAATCATTGATAACGACAAGTTCTCTAATTTTTGTTGGCGAGTGTTGCGGTATAACATACGTACTATCACGGCACTGATAATTAAAGCGATAGCAGCAAGCATCATACGTTGCCCTTCAAAGATGCTAAAGGCAGCGCCAATATTGCGTACATAAGTGATAGAGAAGAATGGCAAAAGATTCACTGATTCAAATAGCGAGAAATTATTCAAAATCCAAAATTTACTTGCGATATCAATGATAAAAACAATGATTGCAAATAATAACCAATAAAGTGCATTATCTTTTTTCATATAGTTTGTGCTCATTATTATGTTTCCGCCGACATCGTCGGCGGAAAAGGTACTAGATTGCTTAAGGGATTGGCATAGCTCCATTTAATTTACTAAATAGATTGCTATGCGAAATGCCTTACCTCGCCTTTGCCGTGAATGTTTTCTTCACAACGCTTACATAAATGTGATGTTGGCTCATTATCGACGGTATAGTGCCAGCAACGAGGGCATTTATCACCTTGTGCTTTAGCGAGTTCAATTTTCAGTCCTTGAATATCGCTTTGCACCACATTTTCTGGTGCTTCTTGTAATGGTTTTACGCTAGCTTGTGATGTTAGTAATACAAAGCGTAATTCGTTTTCTAATTTAGCTAATGTTGCTGCAATATCTTTATCAGCATAAAGCGTAACAGCTGCTTCAAGCGCCCCACCAATCACTTTATCATTACGACCTTGTTCAAGCACTTTATTCACTTCACTACGAATGGCTAAAATCTGAGCCCAATATTCGCTATTTAATGCTTCGCTTTCTGGCAATGTAAATAGAGCTGTATACCACTCATCTTCAAAAACAAATTCTTGTTTATCAGCTATTGGCAGATATTGCCAAATTTCATCAGCAGTGAATGATAAAATAGGTGCAATCCAACGAACCATTGCTTGCGCAATATGATATAAAGCAGTTTGGCAACTGTGACGGGCAATACTATCACTTTTTGCTGTGTATTGGCGATCTTTAATAATATCTAAATAGAATGATCCCATTTCGATTGAGCAAAATTGCATAATACGTTGTACAACTTTATGGAAATCGTAATTTTCATAAGCCTGAATAATTTGTTCTTGCGCTTCTTTTGCCATACTAACTGCCCAGCGATCAAGAACAACCATATCTTCTGGTTTTACCATATCTTTAGTTGGATCAAATCCATTTAAATTCGCCAGTAAAAAACGTGCGGTATTACGAATACGGCGATAACTATCGGCAGCCCGTTTGATAATTTCTTCCGAATAACTCATTTCGCCTGAATAATCGGTCGATGCAATCCATAGGCGTAAAATATCAGCCCCAAGTTTGTTCATCACTTCTTGTGGTGTCACAATATTACCTAGTGACTTAGACATTTTACGGCCTTGACCGTCAACCACAAAACCATGTGTTAATACTTGTTTATAAGGGGCTTTATTATCAATTGCTGTTGATAACATTAATGAAGACATAAACCAACCACGATGTTGATCTGAACCTTCTAAATAAATTTCTGCATCATGTCCTTCAAATTCAGGGCGTGCACGCACAACAGAAGAGAATGTTGATCCTGAGTCAAACCAAACATCTAACGTATCAGGTACTTTACGATAATCATCAGCATCAGGACCTAAAAGATCTTTAATATCAGCATCCCACCAAGCTTGAATGCCATCTTTTTCAACTAGCTGTGCAACTTTTTCAACTAATGCTAGTGTATCTGGATGAAGTTCTTCGGTCTTTTTGTGAACAAATAACGTCATAGGTACACCCCATGTGCGTTGGCGAGAAATGCACCAATCAGGGCGATTAGTAACCATGGTTTCAATGCGTGCTTGTCCCCAATCAGGGATCCAACGAACTTGTTTAATTTCTTTTAATGATTGCGTTCGCAGACCTTGTTTATCCATGCTAATAAACCATTGTGGTGTTGCACGATAAATAACCGGTGTTTTATGACGCCAACAACATGGATAGCTATGTTCAATATTTTCAAAGTGAAATAGTGCGTTATGTTCTTTTAATATTTCAACGACAACTTTATTCGCTTTGAATACAAATAACCCATCGAGACCAGCGCCCGTTCCAGGCAAGTAACAACCATTACCACCAACTGGATTTGCCACTTCAAGACCATATTTTTGACCGACCATAAAGTCTTCTGTACCATGTCCCGGTGCGGTATGCACAGCTCCTGTACCTGCATCAATTGTAACGTGTTCGCCAAGTACAACTGGTTCATCAAAATCAAGGAATGGGTGTTTAAAACGTAACAACTCAAGAGCATTACCTTGGCAGCTACCTAATACTTTCCATTGGTCGATATTGGCGCGTTGCATTACAGATTCAACTAAATCAGTTGCTAAAATTAAGCACTCTTTATCATTGATTTGAACAAGTTGATATTCAAAATCGGCATTTAAAGCTATCCCTCGGCTAGCTGGTAATGTCCAAGGCGTGGTTGTCCAGATAACAGCATAAATGGTTAAATCAGTATTGATACCAAATTTATTTGCTACAGCTTGATTATCAACAGCTTTAAATTTCACATCAATTGCTGGCGATGATTTATCATAATATTCAACTTCTGCTTCGGCTAAAGATGACATACAATCGGTACACCAATAAACAGGTTTAGCGCCTTTGACTAAATGACCGTTTTTTATCACTCTACCTAACGCACGGATAATATTAGCTTCGGTATTGTAGTCCATTGTACGGTAAGGGTTTTGCCAATCACCTAGTACGCCCATACGGATAAAATCAGCTTTTTGTAGTTCAACTTGTGAAGCGGCATAATCGCGGCAAATTTGACGAAACTCAGCAGGTGTTACTTTTACACCTGGTTTTCCAACTTGCTCTTCGACTTTTTGTTCAATCGGTAAGCCATGACAATCCCATCCTGGAATATAAGGGGAATTATAACCGCTTAACCCTTTTGATTTGATAATAATATCTTTAAGGATTTTATTAACGGCGTGACCAATATGTAGTTTTCCGTTTGCATAAGGAGGGCCATCATGCAGAATAAAGTTTTTTTTACCTTTTTTGGCCGAGCGAATTTTGCGATAAAGTTCTTTATCGTACCAATTTTGTAACATTGCTGGTTCGCGTTTAGCAAGATCTCCTCGCATTGGGAATCCAGTTTCTGGTAGATTCAATGTATTTTTATAGTCTGTCATGCTGATTTATTCCAGTTAAATGTGTTGATACTACTTTTTATTGGTTAATTTTGCACTGATCTTTTTTGCAGTGCAAATATCTTGTGTAATTTGTTGTTTTAATTCTGTTAATGAGTCAAATTTTTTCTCATCGCGTAATTTTTTGATGAACGTTATGTCTAAATATTGTCCATATATATTACCCGAAAAGTCAAAAAGATTTACTTCAAGTATTGCGGTTTTTCCATTAATAGTTGGTCTTATCCCAATATTGGCAATACCGTGATAATGTTGATTATTGAAGATATTTTTGACTTTAACAAAATAGACTCCTTGTAGTGCAGGCTTTTTTCGATGTAAGTGAATATTTGCTGTTGGAAATCCCAACTCCCTTGCTAAAGCATTGCCATGAACTACGCGACCTTGAATTGTATAATCACGGCCTAATAGACAATGAGCCAATTCAAAATTACTATTCAAAAGTGCTTGGCGAATAGCAGTACTACTTATACGAAAATTATTCCAAACAAATGTTGGTATGCTTTCTACTACAAAATCATGATTTCGCGAATATTGTTGTAGAAGGTTGATATCCCCTTTACGTTCAAATCCGAACCGAAAATCATCACCAATTGTAATGTATTTAGCTTGTAGCTTATTGATCAACCAATCTTGAATAAAATGATCGGCAGACATATTGGCAAAAGTTTGGGTAAATGGAATAGCAATAATATAGTCGATACCTAATTTTTCAATAAAAATAACTTTTTCATGAAATGAAGTTAAACGTGACGGCGCATTATCTTGGGCAAAAAACTCTAGTGGTTGCGGCTCAAATAACATCACAACAGTGGGAAGATTGAGTTTTTTACCTTGTTTAATAATATGGTTAATTAATTGTTGATGTCCTAAATGCACGCCATCAAAATTTCCCAAGGTTAGAACACATTGAGAAAACTGATTTTTTAGATTAGTTATACTACGGATAATCTTCATGAAAACAATGTTATTTATATTAAGTAACCAAGAATTATACCAATCTTTCTTGAAGATGCACGCAATATAAAGTTGGATTTTATCGCTTTTCTTCAAGTATTTTCACTGTTTGAGATAAAATGCTAAGTGACTCGGTCATACTTTAAACTGTTGTGATTCAAACATACCCATTTATAAAATTAATAATGGTTTAGTGCTCGCAAAAATTCTTGCCTTGTGCTTGGGTTTGTTTTAAATCCTCCTCCGAGCGCAGTTGTTGTTGTAATACTATTGGAGTCTTTAATGCCTCGGGCTTTAACACAATAATGGGTTGCATCAATAGAAACTGCCACATTAACCGTACCTAGTAGTGTTTGTAGTGCCACTAAAATTTGTTGTGTTAATCTTTCTTGTACTTGAGGACGTTGGGAAAAAAAAGTTACAATTCGATTAATTTTCGATAAACCAATGACTTTATCTTTGGGAATATAAGAAACCGTTGCTTTACCGTCTATTGTGACAAAATGGTGTTCACAGACACTAGTTAGTGTAATATCGCGAACCGTTATCATTTCATCAACTTGCATTTTATTTTCGATTAACGTAATTTTTGGAAAATTTTCGTAATAAAGACCAGAAAAAATCTCATCAACATACATTTTCGACACGCGGTGAGGAGTTTGTGCAAGGCTATCATCAGATAAATCAAGTTCCATTAGCTTCATAATTTCACGAAAATGCGACTCGATTTTTGCTTTACGCTCATTATTATCTATAACTAAACGGCATAATGGTGTTTCAAGATTTTTAGCTACAAGGGCTTCTTTGACTTTTTGCGCGGCAGGGCTTAATTGTGTCATTTATTACATACTCAAGCGAAAATGAATACGTTATTATATAACACTCATTATGCAATATACAGTTGTTTACGGATGATTTATACTGAAATACATGCTTTCCTGAAACTTTTTGACACGATATTATCTCCTTCGTAAGAATATTATTGCTAATTAGGTTATACTATCAGCTATAAAATTAAATAACGTTTAGGTAACCATAATGCCAAATAAAACACCAATTATTTTAATTGATGGATCATCTTATCTTTATCGCGCTTTTTTTGCTTGTCCCCCATTAACCAATGTTAAAGGTGAACCAACAGGTGCTATTTTTGGCGTAATTAATATGATTCGTAGTTTACTTAATCAATATAATCCTACACATATTGCAGTGGTCTTTGATGCTAAAGGAGGATCTTTCCGTAACGAGATCTATAGTGAATATAAAGCCACTCGGGAGGCAATGCCAGAAAATCTTCGACCACAAATTGAACCTATTCATACTATTTTGAAAGCCATGGGGTTACCCCTGCTTTGTATTAAAGGTGTTGAAGCGGATGATGTAATTGGCACATTAGCAAGACAAGCTGAACGGGAAAATCTAGAGGTATTAATCAGCACTGGTGATAAAGATATGGCACAACTGGTGAGCGATAAAATCACATTGATTAATACAATGAATAATACCCAATTAGATCCACAAGCGGTAATAAAAAAATTTGGTGTTCCACCAGAAAAAATCATTGATTATTTAGCTTTAAGAGGCGATTCATCCGATAATATCCCTGGTGTGCCGGGGATAGGAGAAAAGATAGCTCAAAGTTTATTGGCTGAATTTAATGGCATCAAAGATATTTATAATCGGTTAGATGATATTGAAAAATTGAAGATCCGAGGCGCTAAATCTTTAAAACAAAAATTGAAAGATAATCAAAAAGAGGCTGAAGTTTCTTATCTATTAGCAACGATCAAAACCGATGTTAAGTTAGATTTTACCAATGAACAACTGCTTGCTGGTGATGTTGATGTTAATGCATTAGTTGAATTATTTACTTATTACGGTTTTCATCGATGGCAAAAAGAGTTAATTACTGGCATATTCTTAAAAAAACAAAAAAATCTAACAACAGAAGGTAAAGATAATCTATCTTTATTTGATACGGATGATAAAGCTGTTAAACAAAAAGTGGCAATTGATTACCAATGCATTTTAACTCATGAGCAGTTAGATAATTGGGTTGATAAATTAGCTAAGAGTAAACAATTTGCTTTTGATACAGAAACGAATAGTATTGATCATGTACATACAAAGTTAGTCGGTATTTCAGTAAGTGTTAACCCTAATGAAGCTGCTTATATTCCACTCGCGCATCAATATTTAGGTGTGCCACAGCAGTTACCACTAGATGATGTAATAACTAAATTAAAACCAATATTTGAAGATCCAGAAATCAAAAAAATAGCCCAAAATGCAAAATTTGATTACAGTGTGCTGGCAAACTATGGAATAACAGTGCAAGGGATTGCGTTTGATACTATGATTGAATCTTATGTATTAAATAGCACCGAGCGTCATGATATGGACAGCATGGCTAGTCGTTATTTAAATTATAACACCATTACCTATGATGAACTAACCAAAGTTAATAAAAAACAATTTACTATTGATGAAATCGAGTTAGAAAAAACAACAAAATATGCTGCTGAAGATGCCGACATTACTTTGCAACTACATCAAAAATTATGGCCAATTCTCGAAAAAAATCAAAAATTGACTAAGCTATTTACTGATATTGAGATACCTCTTGCGATAGTGTTAGCTGAAATGGAAAGAACGGGTGTACTTGTGGATGCTAAACAGCTCAACAAATTTTCTAATGAACTTAGTAAGCAATTACACGATACAGAAATTCAATTGCAATTACTTGCAGGAGAAAAATTTAATCCTGCATCACCTAAACAGATTCAAACGATTTTGTTTGATAAGCATCAATTGCCCGTATTAAAAAAGACACCAAAAGGCGATCCTTCAACTAGCGAAGAAGTATTAAGTGAGCTTTCTCGCGAATATGAATTGCCAAGAATGATTTTGTTTCATCGTGGTCTTGCTAAACTTAAAAATACTTATACTGATAAATTGCCCTTAATGATTAGCCCTAAAGATCAAAGGATTCATACCAATTATAACCAGATTGGAACTATAACGGGTCGATTGTCATCAAATGACCCTAATTTACAAAATATTCCAGTGCGAAATGAAGAAGGGCGACGAATTCGCCAAGCTTTTATTGCACCAAAGGGATATAAAATTATTTCGGCAGACTACTCGCAAATTGAATTACGTATCATGGCGCATCTATCACAAGATAAAAGTTTACTTGATGCTTTTTCTCATGACAAAGACATTCACCGTGTTACGGCTAGTGAAATTTTAGGTAAAACTGAATCTGAAGTGACTTCTGAAGAGCGAAGACGTGCAAAAGCGGTTAACTTCGGATTAATTTATGGTATGAGCGCCTTTGGTTTATCCAAACAAATTAATATTGCGCGTAAAGAAGCCCAATTTTATATCGATCGTTATTTTGAGCGCTACCCAGGTGTTCAAGCGTATATGGACCAAATTCGCCAACAAGCTGCTGAACAAGGTTATGTTGAAACCCTATCTGGTCGACGTTTATATCTTCCGAAAATAATATCAGGAAGTGGTATTGAACGACGTGGTGCTGAGCGTGCTGCCATTAATGCCCCAATGCAAGGTACAGCGGCTGATATTATTAAAACAGCAATGATTAAGGTAAGTGAATGGATAAAAAGCTTACCTGTAGATAATATTAGAATGGTTATGCAAGTACACGATGAGTTAGTATTTGAAGTGAAAGAAGAATTAGTTGAGCAATATAAAGCTCAGATAAAATCGATCATGGAAAATTGTTACCAACTATCTATACCATTAAAAGTGGATGTAGGTTTCGGTAATAATTGGGATGAAGCACATTAATCATACTAAATTCGTACTAAATAATTCAGCCTTATCTGTCTAGTTAAGGCTGATATTATACTTAAATATATACTTTCCTGAAACTTTTTAACAAGTTAAATTAACCTGTTAACTATAATGGAACTATTGCCGAAACCTTTCGGCGTGTTAGAATAAGCAACTAAATTGAATTGATACAAACATATTATTCTGCTTGTTAATATATGGCAGAATCAAAGGAAATGGTGCTGGTATTCGTTTTGTTGTTAAAGCTCTATTTTCGTTATTATTAGGATTATTTCATGAAAATCAAAACCCGTTTTGCACCTAGCCCAACAGGCTATTTACATGTAGGTGGTGCTCGTACAGCACTTTATTCTTGGCTCTATACTCGCCATGCAAAAGGTGCATTTGTATTACGCATTGAAGATACCGATCTTGAGCGCTCAACGCCTGAAGCGATTGAAGCAATAATGGAAGGTATGAATTGGTTAAAATTATCATGGGACGAAGGTCCTTATTATCAAACTAAACGCTTTGATCGTTATAATCAAGTCATCGATGAAATGTTAGCCAAAGGCACAGCTTATCGTTGCTACTGTTCTAAAGAACGTCTTGAAAAATTGCGTGAAGAGCAGATGGCAAAAGGTGAAAAAGCGCGTTACGATGGGCATTGCCGTTGTGCTTCAGTACAACAAGAGCATACACATGATGAGCCACATGTTGTTCGTTTTGCTAACCCTACTGATGGCACCGTTATTTTTAATGATTTAATCCGTGGTCCAATTGAGATTGCTAATAAAGAGCTTGATGATCTTATTATTCGCCGCACTGATGGTTCACCAACTTATAATTTCTGTGTCGTTGTTGATGATTGGGATATGGAAATTACCCATGTTATTCGTGGTGAAGATCACATCAACAACACACCACGCCAGATCAATATCCTAGAAGCATTAGGAGCGCCAATTCCTAAATATGGTCATGTATCAATGATTTTAGGGGATGATGGACAAAAATTATCTAAACGTCACGGAGCGGTTAGTGTCATGCAATATCGTGATGATGGTTATTTGCCCGAAGCATTACTTAACTATTTAGTGCGTCTTGGTTGGTCACACGGTGATCAAGAGATATTTTCTGTTCCGGAAATGATTAGTTATTTTTCATTAGATGCGGTTAGTAAATCAGCCAGTGCCTTTAATACTGAAAAATTACTTTGGTTAAATCACCATTATATTAACCATCTTGATGCGGATTATGTTGCTCAACATTTAATTTGGCATATGAACCAACAAAGATATGATTTATCAAAAGGTCCTGATCTTATCACTATTATTAAGTTATTTGGTGAACGTTGTAAAACGCTTAAAGAGATGGCTGAATCATGTGCTTATTGCTATCGAGATTTTGAAGATTATGATGCCGATGCGGCTAAAAAACATTTGCGCCCAGTCGCCAAAGAGCCATTAGAAACAATTAAAGCAAAAATTGAAGCTATTGCTGACTTTGATTGGCAAATTGATAAAATTCATCATGCGATTGAAGCAACTGCAACCGAGCTTAATGTTGGTATGGGTAAAGTTGGCATGCCATTACGCGTTGCTGTAACAGGTATCGGGCAATCGCCATCGGTTGATGCAACTATTTTTGCGGTAGGCAAAAAACGAGCGCTGGCTAGAATTGATAAGGCTTTGGCATATATTAATCAACGTGAGCAATCTCAAAATTAATATATTTATTGCAGGGAAATCCCTGCAACCCTTTTTGTCAAAGTGAGAACTCCTATGGTTCGCTTAAAAAAACGCTATTGGATCTTACTCAGTATCTTATTTTTCCTCATACTGTTTTGCTTGTTTGGGTGGCATTATTGGCAGACTTTCAAGCAGAAAAATGGGATTATTGTCGATTGGCATGGTGCTAGCGTTGGCTTTAAAGGTTTTACTTTTGACGAAATTACTGTCAGTAAACCATCCCAAGTTTCTATAACTGCTAAAAATTTATCAATTTCATTATCGCAGTTAACTGCAAATAATTTAGATATTTATTGGCAACCCAATGAATCTGAAATAGCTTTAGAAACTATTGAAAATCCGGTTGATATAACGACTGAAACGCTTAAACAATCTGATCCCGATCTCTCTTTGATTTCAACTATTATTTATTGGTTACCTAAAACGATTCATATAAATACACTGCGACTTTATGAACAAAATAAAGCGGGATTAGATTTAAAAGTTGATATAAGTAAACAGCAAGAAGCAATACAACTTAATTTATCAACCAATACCCAAGAAATAACACAATTGTCTGCCACTTTGTTGTTTAATCAACAGGCTTTGCGGATTGACATACAAAACGGCCTTTTTAAAACATCCCTAAATCAATTTGGTTTACAAAATAGTAATTTAGTCTTACCGTTTACTGGTTGGTTATCTAGTCATCAATTGGAATTAACAACTTCGGATAAAGCATCAATTAGTTTAGAAAAAGCAAATCTTTCTGATGATTTAATCCTTGGTTCTTCCAATGGGAATTTCAATATTCAACTTAAGTCAAACATTCCATTTGATAGTAACCAACTATCTGCTATAGCAACATTAACCATTAATAAACTCAATGGTATTTATAAAACTAGTGAAATCAAATCGGTTACAGGCGATATCAATATTATTATTAAAGATAACCAATTTACTATTTCAACACCGGTATTAAATATTCAAGAAGTAAATATGGGGTTCGCTTTTGAAAAGATTAAATTAGTTGGAAGCTATTTAGCCTCGTTTAAAGCACCAAACAAAGGAACGGTTACATGGAAAAAAGCTCAAGCTAATATCTTCTCTGGTTTGGTTTTTATTGAAGAAAATAAATTGAATTTAGCTAAATTACCCCAACAATTTAATTTAAGGTTAAAACAGATACAACTAAAAGATATTTTTAAGCAATATCCTTCTGAAGGGCTTGCTGGTGATGGTGCAATTGATGGCGTTTTACCTATTACGTTATCAGAGATAAACAAAAAGGGTGAAACAGCTTTAAAATTTGTCATTAAAAATGGCAAGTTAGTTACGATCAACGAGGGTTATTTACAATTTGAAAATTCTGCCCTCAAAAGCTATGGGCAAAATAACCCCAATATGAAAATACTCACTGATATTATTAAAAATTTTCATTATACTAAGTTACAAGGCGCAGTTGATTACGCTAATGACATTGCCAAATTAAAATTGAATATTCAAGGCAGTAATTTGGATGTCGAAAATGGCAAAGCGGTTAATTTAAATATCAACCTTGAAGAAAATATGACTAAATTGCTCATGAGTTTACAGTTATCCGATCAAATTAGTGAGCCAATCCGTAAACGTATTGAAGCTTATTTAAAAAATAAATCTTCAAAATAAGGGGTTATTTTATGGTACGAAATGTTATTGCAATTATAATATTAGCAGGTGTATTAACGGGTTGTTCACCGACTGTCAAAGTTCAAGCACCGAGTGAACCAATTAATATCAATTTAAATGTTAAGATAGACCATGAAATTAATATTAAGGTTGATAAAGCGTTAGATAATATAATCAATAAATCTGGATTATACTAATTGATAGATTTTATTTTTATCTGTCTTTTTGATTATAAGTATTAAAAACCCATACTCACATTTAAATAAATAAAATATGATGTATTTATTAAGGAGTCTGTTATGAATATCTGTAAAAAAGCAACCTTGGCATTATTTTCAGCTATGTTATCTTTTTCTGCGCTTGCATTGAATTTGGATCAAGCAATGGATTCATTAAGTCAAGCCAAAGCTCAAGGGATAGTTGGTGAACAGGCTGATGGTTATTTAGGTGTAGTGAAAAACGAAGGTAACGCTTCTGAAATTGCGCAATTAATTAATCAGGCTCGTAAAGAACAATACCAAAAAGTATCAGCTGAAAGTAATGTCCCTTTAAGTGAAGTAGAAAAAAAGGCCGGTAGTAAAGCGCAAGAAAAGACCCCAGCAGGTCAATATATAAAGCGACAAGGCCAATGGTTAAAAAAATAATTGCTACTTTTTTCAGTAGTAAGAAAAGTATAATCAAATTATGCTTTAATTGTGTATAAATAATGTGTATTCTGTTTGTTTAAATATTTGTTTTATGTTTAACAAAATAAAAAAATTTATCTAGTTAGTTTTTACTTGTAACAGTATCGCTTATGCGATTTGAAATGGAGAAAATCAATGTGTTCGATTTTAGGTATTCTTGATATTAAATCAGATCCAGAACAGCTACGAACAAAAGCATTAGAGCTATCATGTCTACAGCGTCATCGTGGTCCTGATTGGTCTGGTATTTTTGCGTCTGATAAAGCAATTCTTGCTCATGAACGTTTATCAATTGTAGATGTTAATACAGGATCTCAGCCTCTTTATAATAAAGATAAAACCCTAGTTTTAGCGGTAAATGGCGAAATTTATAATCATCAAGAACTCCGAAATCAGTACAAAGATCGTTATGAGTTTCAAACAGGTTCTGACTGTGAAGTGATTCTTGCTTTATATCAAGAAAAAGGTATTGATTGCCTTGATGAATTACAAGGTATGTTTGCTTTTATCCTTTATGATATCAATAAAGGCAGCTATTTTATTGGCCGTGACCATATTGGTATTATTCCAATGTATACAGGTCATGATGAAAATGGCACATTTTATGTTGCCTCTGAAATGAAAGCATTAGTGCCTGTTTGTAAAACAATTGAAGCTTTCCCTCCGGGATGCTATCTATCTAGTACCGAAGGTGAAATCAAAACGTATTACAAACGTGACTGGATGGATTACGAAAATGTGAAAGACAATAAGACGGATATTAATGCACTGCGTGTTGCATTAGAAGAGTCTGTAAAAAGTCATTTAATGTCTGACGTGCCATATGGTGTTTTATTGTCAGGTGGACTTGATTCTTCCGTCATTTCAGCGATCACTAAAAAATTCTCAGCACGTCGTGTTGAAGATCACGAAAAATCAGAAGCATGGTGGCCACAGTTACACTCATTTGCTGTAGGTTTAAAAGGTGCTCCAGATCTAAAAGCTGCACAAGCGGTTGCTGATCATCTAGGTACAGTTCACCACGAAATTAACTTTACCATTCAAGAAGGTATTGATGCTATTCGTGACGTAATTTATTTCATTGAAACTTATGATGTCACCACAATCCGTGCTTCAACACCAATGTATTTAATGGCACGTAAAATCAAAGCAATGGGAATAAAAATGGTACTTTCTGGTGAAGGTGCTGATGAAGTGTTCGGCGGTTACCTCTATTTCCACAAAGCGCCAAATGCTAAAGAATTCCATGAAGAAACCGTACGTAAATTAGCAGCACTACATATGTATGATTGTGCACGTGCGAATAAAGCAATGGCGGCTTGGGGCGTTGAAGCTCGAGTACCATTCCTTGATAAAAAATTCTTAGATGTCGCAATGCGCATTAATCCAAAAGATAAAATGTGTGGTAGCAATGGTAAAATGGAAAAACATATTGTCCGTGAAGCATTTGAGTCTTACTTACCTGCATCTGTTGTTTGGCGTCAAAAAGAACAATTCTCTGATGGTGTTGGTTATAGTTGGATTGATACATTAAAAGAAATTGCAGAAAGTAAAATTACTGATCAGCAATTAGAAAATGCAAAATTCCGCTTCCCATATAATACGCCAACTTCGAAAGAAGCTTATATGTATCGTGAAATTTTCAATGAACTATTTCCAGTTGAAAGTGCGGCTCATTGTGTACCTGGTGGTCCAACTGTTGCATGTTCAACTGCTAAAGCAATTGAATGGGATGAATCATTTAAGAACTTAAATGATCCATCTGGACGTGCGGCGGTTGGTGTTCATAACGACGCTTATAAAAAATAATTGGTTTTAGCGATAATTATTTGATATAAAAAAACGGGGAATATTCCCCGTTTTTTATTAACGATAGACTAAATTAAATTATTAATGTGCAGCGCCTTTAGGTGCACCAATCGGTAAAACCGTACGACCAAATTGCTCATTAATCACTTCTGCCATTGCTAAATAAACAGCACTTGCTCCACAAATAATGCCTTCAAAACCTGCAATATGAATAATGCCATGGTTACCTGAAATATTACCAATAGCTAATAAAGCAAATAAAACGGTTAAACTAGCAAAAACAAATTGTAATGCGCGGTTGCCTTTTAATGTACCAATAAACATAAAGCCAGTAAAAATTCCCCATAACGCAAGGAAAATACCAACAAAAGTGGCATCAGATGGCGCTGTCGCTGGTGAAGTTGGTAAATACCAAATACCCACTAACGCAATCCAAAAGAAACCATAAGAAGTAAATGCCGTTGTACCAAACGTATTACCTTTTCGAAATTCTAAAATGCCAGCAATGACTTGCGCAAGGCCTCCATAAAAAATACCCATTGAGACAATTACTGTCATAGCAGGAAAAAATCCAGCATTATGAATATTCAATAAAATTGTTGTCATACCAAATCCCATTAAGCCAAGAGGGCCAGGATTTGCAAGTTTTGTTTGTTCCATAAGGATCCTATAAATTAAGTAAGATGATTAAAGAGCGGCAATAATAAGTGTAGAAAACGCTATAATCAAGGTTTTAGAAAAATTATTTTTTTTTGCCCCTTGATATTAATAATAACGTTCCCATTTATGTGAAAACAAAAAGCATTTCTTTGTGAAGTAAAGGATTGAAAATTAAAATTTAAGACTTATATACAAGAAATAAAATACAGGTTTTGAGGAGAAAAGATTATGGGTAAAATTATTGGTATTGATTTAGGTACAACAAATTCATGTGTTGCTGTAATGGACAATGGTCAAGCAAAAGTATTAGAAAACGCTGAAGGCGATCGTACAACCCCTTCCATTATTGCTTACACACAAGATGGGGAAATCTTAGTTGGTCAACCAGCAAAACGTCAAGCAGTAACCAATCCACAAAATACACTATTTGCAATTAAACGTTTAATTGGTCGTCGTTTTGAAGATGCCGAAGTACAACGTGACGTTAGCATCATGCCATATAAGATCGTAAAAGCTGACAATGGCGACGCATGGGTTGATGTTAAAGGTCAAAAAATTGCACCACCACAAATTTCTGCTGAAGTATTGAAAAAAATGAAAAAAACAGCAGAAGATTATCTTGGTGAAGCAGTGACTGAAGCGGTTATTACTGTACCTGCTTATTTTAACGATGCACAACGTCAAGCAACTAAAGATGCTGGTCGTATTGCAGGACTTGATGTAAAACGTATCATCAACGAACCAACAGCTGCAGCGCTTGCTTATGGTTTAGATAAAGATGTAGGTAACCGAACTATAGCGGTTTATGACCTTGGTGGTGGTACATTTGATATTTCTATTATCGAAATTGACGATGTTGATGGCGAAAAAACCTTTGAAGTATTAGCAACAAATGGTGATACTCACTTAGGTGGTGAAGATTTTGACTCACGCTTAATCAATTATTTGGTTGACGAATTTAAACGTGAACAAAACTTCGATCTAAAAAATGATCCGCTAGCAATGCAACGATTAAAAGAAGCGGCAGAAAAAGCGAAAATTGAATTATCATCAGCGCAACAGACTGATATTAATTTACCTTATATCACTGCTGATGCAAGTGGTCCAAAACATTTAAATATTAAAGTGACTCGCGCTAAATTAGAATCATTAGTAGAAGATTTAGTTAAACGTTCAATGGATCCTGTAAAAACAGCATTACAAGATGCAGGTCTTTCTGTTTCTGACATTAAAGACGTTATTCTTGTTGGTGGACAAACTCGTATGCCAATGGTTCAAAAAGCGGTTGCTGACTTCTTTGGTAAAGAGCCACGTAAAGATGTAAACCCTGACGAAGCGGTTGCTGTTGGTGCAGCTGTTCAAGGTGGTGTACTTGGTGGTGATGTTAAAGATGTTTTATTACTTGATGTAACTCCATTGTCTTTAGGTATTGAGACTATGGGTGGTGTAATGACAACTTTAATTGAAAAGAACACAACTATTCCAACAAAACATAGTCAAGTGTTCTCAACAGCTGAAGATAATCAATCAGCAGTAACCATTCATGTATTGCAAGGCGAACGTAAACGTGCGGGTGATAACAAATCATTAGGTCAATTCAACCTAGACGGTATTCAACCTGCACCTCGCGGTATGCCACAAATTGAAGTTACTTTTGATATTGATGCTGATGGTATTTTGCATGTATCTGCGAAAGACAAAAATACTGGACGTGAACAAAAAATTACGATTAAAGCCTCTTCAGGATTAAGTGAAGAAGAGATTCAAAAAATGGTAAACGACGCAGAAGCAAATGCCGATGCAGACCGTAAATTTGAAGAACTAGCTCAAACTCGTAACCAAGCAGATCATCTAGTTCATTCAACACGTAAACAAGTGACTGAAGCGGGTGATCAGTTATCAGCTGATGATAAAAAAGCGATTGAAGAAGCAGTAAGTGCTTTAGAAACTGCCGCTCGTGGCGAAGATAAAGCAGAAATTGAAGCAAAAATTAATGCATTAATGGAAGCTTCTAAAAAATTGCTTGAATTAGCACAACAACAAGCTCAAGCAGCTCAAAGTGCAGAAACAAATAGTGGAAGCTCCACCTCGCAAGATGATGTTGTTGATGCTGATTTCAAAGAAGTTGATGATGATAAAAAATAATCATTATTAATTACTATTTTTATAATGAGTTATTTCAACAAGTTTTAAACATGTAATACATTAAACGGGCGCGAGGTAACTCAAGCCCGTTTAGTTGTTTATGAAAACAGATAATAATAAAGGTTAATTATGGCGAAGAAAGATTATTATGAGACATTGGGCGTTAGTAAAAGTGCCAGTGAAAGTGAGATAAAAAAAGCCTATAAACGCCTAGCCATGAAATATCATCCCGATAAAAATCAGGATAACAAAGCCGAAGCTGAAGCAAAATTTAAAGAAGTTAAAGAAGCTTATGAAATCTTAACTGATCCGCAAAAAAAAGCCGCTTATGATCAATATGGTCATGCTGCTTTTGAACAAGGACAAGGTGGAACTGGAGGATTCGGCGGTTTTGGCGGTTTTGCAGGCGGAGCGTTTGATGACATATTTAGTGATTTTTTTGGCGGTGGTCGTAGGGGCAGTCAAACCGAAACTCGAGGCAATGATTTACAATACAATATCACACTATCATTAGAAGAAGCTGCTGCCGGTGTTAGTAAAGAAATTAAAGTCCCAACATGGGTAAGCTGTGATACTTGCCATGGAAAAGGAGCCGAAAAGTCTTCTGATGTGGTAACGTGTAACACATGTCATGGTACCGGTGTTGTACAAATGCGCCAAGGCTTTTTTGCTGTGCAACAAGAGTGTCCAACTTGTCATGGTCGTGGTAAAGTTGTTAAAAATCCATGTAAAAAATGTCACGGTGAAGGCCGAGTACAAAAAACAAAAACATTATCTGTTACTATTCCTGCTGGTGTTGATACAGGAAATCGTATCCGACTTTCTGGTGAAGGTGAAGCTGGATTAAATGGTGCGCCATCTGGTGATTTATACGTACAAGTGCAAGTTAAATCACATGCTATTTTTGAACGAGACGGTACAAACTTACATTGTGAAATTCCAATTAATATTGTATTAGCATCACTTGGTGGCGAAGTTGAAGTGCCGACCCTTAATGGCAAGGTCAGCTTAACAATTCCTGCTGAAACTCAAACAGGAAAAATGTTCCGACTACGAGGCAAAGGCATAAAATCATTGCGTGGTAATGCTATAGGTGATCTTTACTGCCATGTTGTGGTTGAAACACCAGTTAATTTAACCAATAAACAAAAAGAGTTGCTTAAAGAATTAGGCGAAAGCTTTAAAGCCGATAAAAACGCTAAACATAGCCCCAAAGAAAAAAACTTTTTTGATAAAGTAAAAACGTTTTTTGGTTAATATCGCAATATAAAAAGCAAAGTAATAATAGCGTGGTTGAAGTCATGGTTATTCTACCAGCCACGCTAATTATTAAAATAGTAAACCCTATCTATGCCAATGAATAAATATTCTCTGGTTTCTGATTTCTTTAATTTTTAAGTAAAAGTAAACATTTTGTGTCTACAAATAGTCGTTTTCCCGAATAGTTTTTATTATAGTGTTTTAGCTTGTTGCCTTAATTTATTTTCAGCAAATTTTTCAAATTTAAATGAATATTTAATTCAATAATTAATGGTTTTATAACGTTTGTTTTTACACTGGCTTAAGTGACGAATAGCTTTAATCAGGTTTTTTTAGCAAGTTATAAAAATGGTTGGACAACTGATACCATAAAACATTTGCTCAAATCGGGGATGGTTATTTATTCCTTAATGATATACGCCATATCTCTTATCCTAGTCAGTAATTTCTCAAATTGCTGCAATCAACGTGGGTAATTTCTAAAATAGATAAACAAGGATTGTTTTAATAATATAATGTTACGTTAACAATCCTCTTAAAACTAACTAATTTAACACTCAAAATTTTTAATAATGTCTCTCTTAAAAAATATGCATTAGTGTAGCTCACCTAAGTTTCACTTTGTTAGTTGTCATTTGATAGTGATATTTACTTAACCAAACTATATCTTTTAAGGTGTCACACAAGCTAATCCGGCAATACTATCAGGATTATTTAAAAAAATTTGTCCATAACTCATGATGATATACTGTTTGTCTTGATACGACTCAGATGCCCAGTATGATGGAAAATTCCAATCACTAACATTAGTATTAAAAGATCCCCACTCATTAAATAGACCACCTATCCAGCGATTACCTCTTTGGTAACTGAGTTGTCTCAAACTTTCATTTTTTTGCCCTGGCTCACCCCACATCCAAGAATAACCGTCATTCGCATTGGTATAATCCCCAACGCTAGGAACACGATAATTACTACCTAAACCATTACAAAAATTTTTAGCTTGGTTATAATCTGTACCCAAATCCGGTTTCGCTATATACCAACGCTCTAACTTAAAACTATAAAGTAGCTGGTTGTGGTTACTGTCTGCGTAAAGTTTAAACAAAGAGGGATTAAAGTTTTTATTATTTGAATCTTTATTTGGGCCTTTTAATGTTATTTTTAATTGTAATTTATTTTGATTTGAATTTTGGTTAAGTTTTTCTGCACTTAATAATATATTCACCGAACTACCTCCACTTACAGCTGAAACCGTAGTGCCATTAGCATTGATTACTTGTTGAGGTGTAATACCTGTTAACAGTAAATAAAAACTGAGATTATCTGACCCCGTAGTTGGAAAATTATCCTTTGGATTATTAATATTATTTACATGAAAGCCATGCAAGTTGTTCCAGTTTTTACCTGGCATACCATACATTCCCGGAGGTTGGGCATAACAAATCCGTGCTTCATTTGCTGATATTTTTGGATTAAGAATATATGTTTGACTTGCACTACCAAGACTCCACGACGTACCAAAATTTGTTATCTTGGGTTCGCCATACAAAGTCGATAGTTGAGCATCTCTTACTTTAAGATGTAACTGATAAGGTGCTGAGCAGGGATCAAATTTACTCGTAGGATTGTTTTTGATAGTGTTTGTAATGTCAACACTATTTACATCATACCATATAAGCTCTAGTAGACCAGTCATATCGACATTATTATCGCCATCATCATCCACCCAATAATTATTTGTCACTATTAGATCTCTTAAATTAATCTTCGGGTAACTGCTATTACTCGATAACGGTATAAGAGTTTGGATACTGTCAAAAGATTCTGCACTACTTGGTAACTCAATTATCTCATCCGGAGAAGCTATCATAGCATTTGGGTATAAATTTGACCTGCCCATTTCTGGCACATACTCACGCCCATCAGATAGTCTTATGCCTAATAATGCTTGAATTTCTCCTTTGGTAGCGCCACTATCAAAAGAAAGATAGGGGGCATGACCGTGTATCACATCTAATGTCTTAGCTGTTAACGCATTAGCATAATAGGTATGGGAGATCATTAAAAATAAGCATAATACAAAATAATGTAATATATATTTTGTTTTATAAAATTGTTTTTTAAAAGAATGAAAAAAAGAGGTAAAAATCGAAACGATAAAATGCTTATAATTGCTATTGAATTTCCTAAATTGGTAAATAACTGTTTTTAACATTATTAATTTCCTTTTCCAATATTGATTTTATTATTTTTATTTTATCTTTTTATTAAAAAGTCAAAATAAATCCATGAAATAAGTACTAATTAACAACTAACATCAGGAGCAAGTATAAATGTTTCTGAATTTTTATAAATAAATTTTATTTTACTTCTTAAAAAAATTGTATTGTTTAGGTTACCTTACCTTACCTAATTGATAGCTTATATTGTCACTTTGTTAAGCGCCTTAACCATTGACCTTGGTCTTATTGTGCAAAGATTGGTATAATAGCCGTCATTTATTCGAATAAATAGAAATTATGTCGCAATCTACTTATAATGCCGTTGATATTGAAGTCTTAAAAGGGCTTGATCCAGTTCGTCATCGACCTGGAATGTACACTGACACAAGCCGACCAAACCATTTAGGGCAAGAAGTCATTGATAACAGTGTTGATGAAGCTATCGCAGGTCATGCTCGTAAAATTAAGGTTACCCTTTTTCAAGATAATTCACTAGAAGTTATCGACGATGGGCGAGGAATGCCGGTTGATATTCACCCTGAAGAAGGTGTACCCGCGATTGAATTATTGCTTTGTCGTTTACATGCTGGCGGAAAGTTCTCGAACAAAAATTACCAATTTTCAGGTGGTTTACACGGTGTAGGTATTTCGGTAGTCAATGCATTATCAAAACGTGTTGAAGTTACAGTTCATCGTGATGGACAAGTGTACGAAATAGCTTTTGAAAACGGTAATAAAGTTGAAGATCTGCATATTACGGGCACTTGTGGTCGTCGTAATACAGGTACCAAAGTTCATTTTTGGCCTGACGAAAAATATTTTGATTCTCCTAGATTTTCTGTCCCACGCTTATCACATCTACTAAAAGCTAAAGCGGTGCTTTGCCCTGGCCTTGAAATTATTTTTAAAGATGAAATCAATAATACCGAACAATGTTGGTGTTATGAAGATGGCCTAAAAGATTATCTAATGGAATCTGTCAGCGGTTACTCTCTTTTACCTGAAACGCCTTTTACAGGTAATCATACTGGCGAAACAGAAGCCGTTGAATGGGCACTGCTTTGGATGCCCGAAGGTGGAGAATTATTAACTGAAAGTTACGTTAACTTAATCCCAACCGTACAAGGCGGTACCCATGTTAATGGTTTACGTCAAGGATTATTAGACGCAATGCGTGAGTTTTGTGAGTTTCGCAATTTGTTACCACGAGGATTAAAATTAACCGCCGATGATATATGGGAACGCTGTGCCTATGTTATTTCAGTCAAAATGCAAGAGCCTCAGTTTGCGGGCCAAACTAAAGAGCGCTTATCATCGCGCCAAAGTGCGGCATTTGTTTCGGCTATTGTGAAAGATGCATTTAGTCTTTGGTTGAATCAAAATGTACAAATAGCCGAATTACTAGCTGAAATGGTAATTTCAAGTGCACAAAAACGCTTAAAAGCGTCCAAAAAAGTCATTCGAAAGAAATTAACCAGTGGTCCAGCATTACCAGGCAAATTGGCCGATTGCTCATCACAAGACTTAAGTCGTACTGAACTGTTTTTAGTGGAAGGAGATTCTGCGGGAGGTTCGGCTAAACAAGCACGAGATCGTGAATATCAAGCCATTATGCCTCTTAAAGGCAAAATCTTAAATACATGGGAAGTCTCGTCCGATGAAGTACTAGGCTCACAAGAAATCCATGATATTTCTGTTGCTATCGGTATCGATCCAGATAGCGATGATTTAAGCCAATTACGTTATGGTAAAATCTGTATTTTAGCCGATGCCGACTCAGATGGACTACATATTGCAACATTACTTTGTGCTTTATTTGTTCGGCACTTTCGTACCATGGTTGAACATGGGCATGTCTTTGTTGCTATGCCGCCGCTTTACCGCATCGATTTAGGAAAAGAAGTTCATTACGCCCTAGATGAAGAAGAAAAAGAAGGCATTTTAGAACAGCTTAAACGTAAAAAAGGCAAGCCCAATGTGCAGCGCTTTAAAGGTCTAGGTGAAATGAATCCACTACAACTACGCGAAACAACAATGGATCCCAATACGCGTCGTTTAGTACAGCTTTCGCTTGATGATGCTGAGCAAACGATGGCATTAATGGATATGCTACTTGCTAAAAAACGCTCAGAAGATCGCCGCGAATGGTTACAAGAAAAAGGTGATCAAGTTGAACTTGATGTCTAACAAACAGAATGATTTAGAGGAACAATAATGAGTGAGATAACTCATGACGGAGTAGAAATCCAGTCGTTACGCACTTTTACCGAAAGCGCCTATTTAAACTACTCAATGTATGTCATTATGGATCGTGCCTTGCCATTTATTGGGGATGGCTTAAAACCAGTGCAACGACGCATTGTTTATGCTATGTCTGAATTAGGACTTAACGTACAAGCCAAATTTAAAAAATCTGCGCGTACCGTCGGGGATGTGCTTGGTAAATATCATCCTCATGGTGATAGTGCCTGTTATGAAGCGATGGTGCTCATGGCGCAACCATTTTCATATCGCTATCCATTAGTTGATGGGCAAGGTAACTGGGGGGCTCCTGATGATCCTAAATCATTTGCCGCTATGCGTTACACTGAATCACGTTTGTCAAAATATGCCGAACTATTATTAGGTGAACTAGGACAAGGAACGGTTGATTATATGCCTAACTTTGATGGTACTTTACAAGAACCTAAAATGTTACCGGCTAGATTACCCAACATTTTATTAAATGGTACAACAGGTATCGCGGTCGGCATGGCAACTGATATACCGCCTCATAACCTTCGTGAAGTCGCGAATGCGGTAATTATGCTTGCTGATAACCCCAATGCGACGCTCAACGAAGTAATGGCTCACATACAAGGCCCTGATTTCCCAACAGAAGCTGAAATTATTACTTCACCAGAAGACATAGCGAAAATCTATAAAACGGGGCGTGGTTCAATCCGTATGCGTGCTGTCTGGAAGAAAGAAGAAGGTGATATTGTAATTACAGATCTGCCTCATCAAGTTTCGGGTGCTAAAATCTTAGAACAAATAGCTTCTCAGATGCGAGCCAAAAAACTACCTTTAATTGAAGATTTACGTGATGAGTCTGATCACGAAAATCCAACTCGTCTGGTCATTGTGCCACGTTCAAATCGAGTAGATTTAGAGCAAGTGATGAATCATCTATTTGCCACAACCGATCTCGAAAAAAGTTATCGGGTTAATATGAATATGATTGGGCTTGATAATCGCCCATCAGTAAAAGGCTTAGTTGAAATTCTTACTGAATGGTTAGAGTATCGAAAAAATACCGTCACTCGACGTTTAAATTACTGTTTAGATAAAATATTAAAAAGACTCCATACTCTCGATGGCTTATTAATTGCTTTTTTAAATATTGATGAAGTCATCGAAATTATTCGTCACGAAGATGAACCTAAACAAGAATTAATTAATCGTTTTGCCTTAACTGAAATTCAAGCCGAAGCGATTTTAGAGTTAAAACTTCGCCATTTAGCCAAACTTGAAGAGATGCGCATTAAAGGCGAACAAAGTGAGCTTGCAAAAGAGCGTGATCATCTGCAAGCTTTGTTAGCTTCACCTAAAAAATTGAGTAATTTAATTAAAAAAGAGCTAAAAGAGGATGCTGAAAAATATGGTGATGACCGTCGTTCTCCAATTGTTGAGCGCAGTGAAGCTAAAGCTATTAGTGAACAAGAGTTAACACCATCTGAACCTGTTACTGTCGTTTTATCTGAAATGGGTTGGGTAAGAACAGCAAAAGGTCATGATATTGATCCTACTGGTTTAAGTTATAAATCCGGTGATAGTTTTAAAGCTGCCGCCAAAGGCAAAAGTAATCAACCTGTTATTTTCATCGATTCAACGGGACGTAGTTATGCTATAGAACCAAACACGTTACCATCAGCACGAAGTCAAGGCGAACCATTAACTGGTAAATTAGCACTACCCGCTGGTGCAACAGTTGAACATGTGCTCATGTCTCAAAATGATAACCAAAAATTATTACTTGCTTCAAGTGCTGGTTATGGATTTATTGGTCAATTTAGTGATTTGGTTGCTCGCAATCGTAATGGTAAAGCAATTATTAATTTGCCTAAAGAATCTAAAATATTACCACCAATTGAAATCACATCTGAAGATAGTTTACTACTATCAATCACCAAAGCAGGGAGAATGCTCATATTTCCTGTAAAAGATTTACCTGAGCTCGCTAAAGGTAAAGGAAATAAAATTGTATCACTTTCAGATGCTGATGACTGCCTTGCTTATACTCTATTAATTAAGCAAGACAACTCAATAACGTTATATGCTGGTAAACGCAAACTTACATTATATCCTGCTGATTTACAAAAATTTAAGGTAGAGCGAGCACGAAAAGGTACACCATTACCGAGAGGTTTACAAAAGATAGATAAAATAGAGGTGAACGAATAATATGTCTTTTATCTGGGCAATAATTGCAGGCTTTGTTTTGAGCACTGTATTAAAAACAGGATGGGGATTTATTCTTGGGCTTTTTGTTGGGCCAATGCTTTACCGCACGTTTTGTAATAAATTGACCGAACAAAGAACACAAGCAAATCCAACACTTTATTTAACTGTTGTTTTTGAAGTTCTAGGTCACTTAAGTAAAGCTAAAGGGGTCGTCACACAAGATGATATTAATCTTGCTAGTCAATTTATGGATAGATTACAACTTGACCGAAACGGCCGAAAACTAGCACAAGATTCATTTAATAATGGTAAAGCAAGTGACTACCCACTAAGATCTCGTTTGGCTGAGCTATACGCACAATATCGTTTTCGACGTAATGTGTTAAATATTTTTTGTGAGCAATTGATCCAAGCCGCATTAGTTGATGGCGTTTTAGACGAGAAAGAACAACAAATTTTATTTATTGTGGCTGAAGAATTTAATATTCCGCGTCAACAAATGGCAATATATATCCAAATGATGATGGGAAGTTATCACTTCCGTCAAAATGGCTATAGTAACCAACACGGACAACGAGGCCAATACCAACGCAGTAATAATTATGGAAATTATCAAGGCCGCTCACCACAATCCGACCTACAAAATGCTTACAAAATTTTAGGTGTTGCAGCTACAGCTGAAATCTCAGAAATAAAAAGAGCTTATCGTAAATTAATGAATGAGCATCATCCTGATAAGTTAGTATCGAAAGGCTTACCGAAAGAGATGCTTGAAACCGCCAAAAAACGTGCACAAGAGATTCAAGCGGCCTATGATCTTATCAAAGCATCACGTGGATTTAAGTAGAGACTATCATCATGATGCATTGGCGATCAATTTTACGAATTATCGGTTTATTAGTATCCCTATTATCGATATTCATGTTATTACCAGCACTTGTTGCATTAATCTATCGCGATGGGGCTGGTACAATTTTTGTTCGCTCTTTTTTTGTTGCCTTAATTTTAGGAATTGCACTATGGTTTCCTAATCGTAATCATCGCCACGAGCTGAGCACACGTGAAGGCTTTTTTATCGTCGTACTATTTTGGGTTGTTCTAGGATCAATTGGCGCTTTTCCTTTTATTTTTGATACACATATTAATTTAAATTTAAATACTGCATTTTTTGAATCATTTTCAAGCTTAACCACAACAGGTGCCACCACAATTGTTAAGTTAGATCATCTACCTAAAGCTTTACTTTTCTATCGCCAATTATTGCAATGGCTTGGAGGGATGGGGATTATTGTGCTAGCTGTTGCTATCTTACCATTACTGGGGGTAGGGGGAATGCAACTTTATCGTGCCGAAATTCCCGGTCCGCAAAAAGACAGTAAAATGCGTCCACGTATTGCTGAAACAGCTAAAACACTTTGGTCAATTTATATTTTGCTAACAACGCTTTGTGCTATTTGTCTCTGGCTGGCCGGTATGAATGTATTTGATGCTGTGTCACATAGTTTCTCTACAATATCAATGGGAGGGTTTTCAACCCATGATGATAATTTAGCCTATTTTAATAGTCCGGTAATCAATTACATTGTCACCCTCTTTTTGATTTTATCCGGCTGTAATTTTGCGCTCCATTTTGCCGCACTAAGTGGCTTTTCGATTAAAGAGTACTGGCGTGATCAAGAGTTAAGAATATTTATATTTATTCTACTGATACTAGTTGCTATCTGTACAATTGTTATTTATTTCTATAAACCACACCGCCTGAGCATTGATAAAATTATCTTACAAGTAGTATCCATATCATCAACAGCAGGCTTTAGTGTCGATGATATCAACACATGGCCATCATCATTACCAATCTTTTTATTGTGCGCTTCATTTATTGGTGGTTGTGCGGGATCAACGGGTGGCGGTTTAAAAGTGGTTCGTGTGTTAATTTTGTTTATGCAAGGCTCACGTGAACTAAAGCGCCTTATTCATCCTAACGCTATTTATACTTTAAAATTAAATAATCGCGTGGTTTCTGAACGCATAATCGAAGCGATTTGGGGATTCTTTTCTGCATATACGTTGGTCTTTTTAGTTAGCTTATTTATTATTATGGCAACAGGCATTGATGCCACTGACTCTTTTTACATAGTAGCATCATCACTTAACAATTTAGGGGTCGGTCTTGGTAGTGTAAGTGATAATTTTGCTAGTGTCAGTGATATAGTAAAATGGGTAATGGTGGTTGACATGTTATTTGGGCGATTAGAAATATTTACCTTACTAGTTTTATTCACACCAACATTTTGGAAAAGCTAAATTTATACTGAAACATATAGTTACCGGAAAGTTTTTAACAGGATATGCAATTTTTATAAATATTTTATTGATTATTTGCTCAATTACAGACAGAATTACAACGCAGCATGTGCTGTATTTATTAGAGGTAATCACCTGACATATGGAATGGATCATGGATCCTACAATCTGGATTGGCTTATCCACTCTGGTTGTACTTGAAATCGTCCTTGGTATTGATAACATTGTTTTTATAGCCATTCTTGCCGAGAAACTTCCCCCCCAACAACGAGATAAAGCCCGCGTTACCGGTCTTGCTTTTGCATTAATCACTCGAATTTTATTATTAATGTTTACGGGTTGGTTAGTCACACTTACTACACCGCTATTTTCGATATCCGAGATCAGTTTTAATGCCCGACAACTAATTATGCTAATTGGTGGTATATTTTTGCTATTTAAAGCTACCATGGAGCTAAATGAACGCCTTGAAGGCACATCAAATGAAGATGGTAAACCTAAAAAGACATCTCACTTCTGGACTGTCGTTGCTCAAATAGTTGTACTTGATGCTGTGTTCTCGCTTGATTCAGTCATTACAGCTGTTGGAATGGTCGAACATATCCCTGTGATGATTATTGCCGTTTGCATAGCAATAGGCATTATGATGGTTGCAAGCAAACCATTGGCTAATTTTGTCAACGCCCATCCAACCATTGTGATCCTATGTTTGAGCTTCTTATTAATGATAGGATTTAGCCTTGTTGCCGAAGGTTTTGATTTTATTATTCCAAAAGGTTACTTATATGCGGCGATCGGTTTCTCAATCATGATTGAATTTTTTAATCAATTAGCCATACTAAATCGCCGTAAAGCATTAAATAAAAAACCGCTACGAGAACGTACTGCAGAAGCTATTTTACATCTACTAAAAGGTGATGCTGAGGAAGATCCAGATACTCATAATATTGATATCGTATCTGATACTAATAAAAAAGTATCAGTGTTTAATCATCAAGAACTCAGCATGGTTGAACGAGTACTTGGACTTGCACAGCGTTCGGTCAGTAGCATTATGACATCTCGACTTGATGTTGATATGGTCAATATTAATGACGATCGTGATGTTATAATAAAAGAAATTTTTGATAATCCTCATTCTCGTTTAGTTGTCACTGATAATGACTCAATTGATGAGCCTTTAGGTATTATCCAAGTTAATGACCTTTTAAAAGATGTACTACAAAGCAAAGCACCGATCGATATACACTCACTAATCAAACAACCTTTAATCTTTCCAGAAACCGTATCGTTACTGGTTGCATTAGAACAATTTAAAAAGGCCAAAACTCATTTTGCTTTTGTGGTTGATGAATTTGGTTCAATGCAGGGGGTTGTCTCGGTAACAGATATTATCGAAACCATTGCTGGTGATTTTCCAACAGAAGAAGAGGAAATTGATGCTAAACATGATATTCAATGTCTAGATGATAATAGCTGGATTGCTAATGGTTATATTCCAGTTGAAGAGCTAGTCCGTTTTGTACCAATACCGATTGATGATAAACGTGAATATCATACCCTAGCAGGGTTATTAATGGAAAAAGCTCAACATTTACTCAATGTTGGTGAAACCTTGCAAATTGGCGATTATTTATTTGAAGTAGCTGAAATAGAAAGTCATAGAATTCTTAAAGTAAAAATCACGTTAAATAAACCTGATTCTGTAGCATTATAATACAGCAAAGAGAAATAACTAGAATAACGCTTGACCAAAATAAATAACTAGCAATAATTGACGCTGGAAAATTTTTGTTTATTTGAAGGTGCGGAGTAAATACTCCTCATCTTTTTTATTTTTCCCCTTTAGTAAAAAATAGGTAAAACTGTTTATAAACTTTTACTCTTACTTATCAATCTAAATTAGGCCTAAACTTATGAAGTCAATATTCGAAAAAACCTTTCAATTGAAAGAGAAAAAAACAACTATCGGTACTGAAATTATCGCTGGTTGTACTACCTTTTTAACAATGGTTTATATCATCTTCGTGAATCCTTCCATCTTATCAGCAACAGGTATGGATACTTCTGCTGTTTTTGTTCTAACTTGTATCGTAACAGCCTTTGCTACCATTTTAATGGGGCTATTTGCCAATTTACCAATTGCATTAGCACCTGCCATGGGGCTTAACGTCTTTTTTGCCTATGGCATATGTGGGGCAATGGGCTATTCTTGGCAAATTGGTATGGGAGCGATATTTTGGGGTTCTTTAATCTTTTTTGCGTTATCACTATTTAAAGTTCGTCACTGGTTAATTGAACATATTCCACAATGTCTGCGTGTAGGTATTAGTGCAGGTATTGGACTATTTATTGCTTTTATGGGATTTCAAAATATGGGCATTGTAGTCGCTTCTCCTTCCACACTATTAACTATGGGGAATATCTTATCGCTTAAAGTCCTATTAGGATCACTAGGTTTTTTCATTATTGTTATTTTAGCGGCACGCAACTTTCATGCTGCTGTATTAATTTCGATTTTAGTAGTAACACTACTTGCACTATGGCTTGATCCAAATATCAGTTACCAAGGCATTGTGTCTATGCCACCTAGTGTAACTAGTGTTGTTGGCCATGTTGATCTGGCAGGTTCGCTAAATATTGGTATTATGGGTGTAATATTTTCAATAATGATTGTCAGCTTATTCGACTCATCAGGCACTATTTTAGCACTAACAGATAAAGCAGGCATTAGTGACGAAAAAGGTCGATTCCCCAAAATGCGTCAAGCGCTGTTAATTGATAGTTTTAGCTCCTCTTTAGGTGGATTATTTGGTACATCATCAGTGTTAACCTATATTGAAAGTTCCGCAGGTATCTCTGTGGGTGGTCGAACAGGATTAACCGCAGTAGTAGTTGGACTATTATTCTTATTGGTAGCCTTTTTCTCGCCACTGGCACATTTAGTACCTACCTATGCAACATCAGGCGCACTTATTTTTGTTGGCATTTTAATGGTTTCAAGCTTAGTTAAAGTTAACTGGTCTGACTTAACAGAGGCAACACCAGCTTTTATTACAGCAATTATGATGCCATTTGCCTTTGCAATTACTGAAGGGGTTGCACTAGGTTTTATCTCTTATGTAGTGTTAAAAACCTTTACTGGCAAATTTAAACAATTAAATCTTTGTGTAATAATTTTTGCTTTACTATTTGCTTTAAAATTTATTTTTATTGATCATCAATAAAAATGACTCCCCATCGTTACTTACGATGGGGAAATTTTTCTAAATACCTAACGCACTTATTGTGCTATACTCAGTACCTAATTATAAAAATTAAAATCTAGTGTCTTTCTATTAAAATAGCGACCGCCTTCGATAAATAATTAACACCAAGATCAAGAACTTATTGATCGCAAAAACTTGACATTATCTCCCCTGGGGTCTAGAATCTTGCGACCCAAAACTTATACGCATAGGTTTTGGTCTACAGTTATTAATTACGTATCTAAAAAGCAATTTTAAATTTATTTTAATTAATCAGGAGCTTATTAATGGCAACAATTAATCAGCTGGTACGCAAACCAAGAGCACTAAAGGAAGCAAAAAGCAACGTTCCTGCCCTTGAAGCATGCCCGCAAAAACGCGGTGTTTGTACTCGTGTTTACACAACTACACCGAAAAAACCAAACTCAGCATTACGTAAAGTATGTCGTGTACGTTTAACTAACGGTTTTGAAGTTACTTCTTATATCGGTGGTGAAGGTCACAATCTACAAGAGCATAGCGTAATTTTAATCCGTGGTGGTCGTGTTAAAGACTTACCAGGTGTTCGTTACCACACTGTTCGCGGTGCATTAGACTGCGCAGGTGTTAAAGATCGCAAACAAAGCCGTTCTAAATACGGTGTTAAACGACCTAAAGCTTAATGGAACTCCGTTAAGTAAGGCCAAACTATATAATTCCATTTAACTCATTTGAGTTTTGGGTAAACCTGAAAATTTATAACATATAAACGGAGTATTCCAATGCCACGTCGTCATGTTGTCGGTCAAAGAAAAATTCTTCCTGATCCGAAGTTCGGTTCAGAGTTACTGGCGAAATTTGTAAATATTTTAATGATAGATGGTAAAAAATCTATCGCAGAATCAATCGTATATTCAGCTCTTGATAAATTAGCTGAGCGTAGTGGAAAAGACCACTTAGCAGCTTTTGAAGTTGCATTAGATAACGTAAGACCAACTGTAGAAGTTAAGTCACGTCGCGTTGGTGGTTCTACATACCAAGTTCCTGTTGAAGTGCGTCCAGTTCGTCGTAATGCACTTGCAATGCGTTGGATTGTAGATGCTGCACGTAAACGTGGCGATAAATCAATGGCTTTACGCCTAGCGAATGAACTTATGGATGCTTTTGAAAACAAAGGTACCGCTGTGAAAAAACGCGAAGATGTTCATCGTATGGCTGAAGCTAATAGAGCGTTTGCACACTATCGTTGGTAATATTCTCTCTTATAGTTGTATAAGTGACTTGAATTAGGACTGATAGCCCTTATCTGCTATCAGTCACCAAAATGATGTTTTATTAAGCAAACGATTCTAAACAGAGGATTAATATGGCTCGTACAACCCCTATAGCACGCTACCGTAACATCGGTATCAGTGCACATATTGACGCAGGTAAAACAACAACGACTGAACGTATTTTGTTTTATACTGGTGTTAGTCACAAAATTGGTGAAGTTCATGATGGCGCAGCTACCATGGACTGGATGGAACAAGAACAAGAACGTGGTATTACTATCACATCTGCGGCAACAACAGCATTCTGGTCAGGTATGGGACAACAATTTGAACCACACCGTATCAACATCATCGACACACCAGGACACGTTGACTTTACAATCGAAGTTGAACGTTCCATGCGTGTTCTTGATGGTGCAGTAATGGTTTACTGTGCGGTTGGCGGTGTTCAACCTCAATCAGAAACTGTATGGCGTCAAGCAAACAAATATAAAGTTCCACGTATTGCATTTGTCAACAAAATGGACCGTATGGGAGCCAACTTCTTACGTGTTGTTGATCAAATTAAAACTCGTTTAGCAGCAGTTCCAGTTCCTTTAGTTTTACCAATCGGTGCTGAAGAAGGATTTACTGGTGTTGTTGATTTACTTAAACGTAAAGCAATTAACTGGAATGATGCTGATCAAGGTGTAACGTTTACTTATGAAGATGTGCCAGCGGACATGGTTGACCAAGTTGAAGAATGGCGTTCTTTCTTAATAGAAACTGCAGCTGAAGCAAGTGAAGAGTTAATGGAAAAATACCTTGGCGGTGAAGAGTTAACTGAACAAGAAGTAAAAGCGGCATTGCGTGAGCGCGTACTTGCCAACGAAATCATCTTAGTAACTTGTGGTAGTGCCTTTAAAAACAAAGGGGTACAATTCATGCTTGATGCGGTTATTGAGTATTTACCAGCACCAACTGATGTACCTGCAATCAAAGGTGAATTACCAAATGGTGAAGCTGCTGAACGTCACTCAAGTGATGATGAACCATTCTCATCTTTAGCGTTCAAAATTGCAACAGACCCATTTGTTGGTAACTTAACATTTTTCCGTGTTTACTCTGGTGTTGTTAACTCTGGTGATACTGTTCTTAACTCTGTAAAAGATAAAAAAGAACGTTTTGGTCGTATCGTTCAGATGCATGCTAACAAACGTGAAGAAATTAAAGAAGTTCGTGCGGGCGATATTGCTGCTGCAATTGGTCTTAAAGATGTCACAACAGGTGATACTCTTTGTGCTGAAAGCGCACCAATTATTCTTGAAAGAATGGAATTCCCAGAACCCGTAATTTCGGTTGCTGTTGAACCAAAAACTAAAGCTGACCAAGAAAAAATGGGTCTTGCTTTAGGTAGACTTGCTCAAGAAGACCCTTCATTCCGTGTTCACACTGATGAAGAATCAGGTCAAACTATTATTTCTGGTATGGGTGAGCTTCACTTAGAAATTATCGTTGATCGTATGAAACGTGAATTTAAAGTGGAAGCAAATGTCGGTAAACCACAAGTTGCTTACCGTGAAACAATTCGCAATGAAGTAGAACAAGAAGGTAAATTTGTTCGTCAGTCTGGTGGTCGTGGTCAGTACGGTCATGTGTGGTTAAAAATAAAACCATTAGAGGCTGGTGGCGAAGGCTACAAATTCAACAATGAAATTGTTGGTGGTGTGGTTCCTAAAGAATACATCCCTGCAGTTGACAAAGGCTGTCAAGAACAAATGAAAAATGGTGTTCTTGCTGGTTACCCAATCGTTGATGTTGAAGTTACTATCTTTGATGGTTCTTACCATGATGTTGACTCATCAGAAATGGCATTTAAAATTGCTGGTTCAATGGCATTTAAAGATGGCTTCATGAAAGCTAAACCTGTGCTTTTAGAACCAATTATGAAAGTAGAAGTCGAAACTCCAGAAGATTATATGGGTGATGTTATCGGTGATTTAAATCGCCGTCGAGGTATGATCGAAGGAATGGATGATACTGCAACTGGTAAAACAGTTAAAGCACAAGTTCCACTTTCAGAAATGTTTGGTTACGCAACAGATCTTCGTTCACAAACTCAAGGTCGTGCTTCTTACTCAATGGAGTTTTTGAAGTACAATGAAGCACCAACAAATATTGCAACCGCAATTATTGAAGCTCGTAAAGCGAAATAATTTTTATCTAAATAAAGTAACGCTCCCCTTAATAACTTAAGGGAAGCGATTTAATAAAGGAACATTAAGATGTCTAAAGAAAAATTTGAACGTACAAAACCCCACGTTAACGTTGGTACAATCGGCCACGTTGACCACGGGAAAAC
>NZ_JBIDFB010000015.1:0-40416 GCF_046635565.1 Gilliamella sp. BG7
CCGTCATTCAGCCAATGGCTGGGTATCACCTGAACAATATGAACAACAATATTACCAAAACGAAAAAATGATAGAGGCGGGCACTGTCTAATATTCTGGCGAGGATCAATTGAATATAAAGAAAGTATATCCATCTTTTTCTATATGGTTCATGTACATCACACTTTTTTAAAGATCATATCAATTGATGTTTAGATGTTCGCCTATGAAGATTTGAAAAGAGCTTTCCCACACTCTATTTCTCTATTTCTATACATGTAATGCAAAAGGCTAAGATTCGGGCTACGATATTAACAAAAAATTATTTAATAACTATGCATTAATTACATCAAAATTGTAAGAAATTGCATTAATTTTATATTTTTTAGGATGATTTATCGTAAATTTATTAGGATCATAAAATACGTAATTAGTACCATGATTAAATGAACTATTAAAAGCAATACCATCAAACTTCCCTACTGATTTTATAAACTCACATAGTAGCTGGGTAGGAATGTAATCTATAATTGAGTTATTGGGTAAAATTGGTTTCGATAATTCACTAGATAAAATTTCTAATAATTCTAAGTAGCTTGAAACTTGACCTAATGCATTTGCTTCAAAAGCCATAATTGAAGTATCTTTTTTGGGATTTGTTAGATCAAGTATGTTAATATTTCCATTACTGATATTACACTCTGAAACATATATAGAACTTGCGTTACTTGGCCTAACTTCTGATATACATGTATCTAAATTATTAGCAAGGTATAAATAGGAAATTCCTATGGGATTAGCTCTACCTGCAGAAGATGTACCTTTGGGTGGTGCTCCCATATTCTTTGCTTTGAGTTTATTTTCACTTACTCTAGCTCGATAAAAAATTTGTTCTTTGGATATTTTTTTTGTTAATTGCGATAATAGATTGAAAAATATAGATTCTTTTTTTTCTATATTAAAGATAGAAGAGTAAATTGAATTCACTGGAAAAAATCTATTCTCATGTTTTATTTCTTCTTTGAACTCATTCCATTGATTTGCATAATATGAAGTATCAAACCTAGGTTTATATTTCTTTTTTTGGTATGTTTCTCCTAAAATTTTTTGCAAAAGTAATTCTGTTTTATTTATATTTTTATGAAATATTGCATAAGTGTCATTAAGTAACGTTGAAAGAGGATTTCCATTATTATCTTCTTCAAAAGAACCAATAAGAAATTCAAATTTTTCTAAAAGAGAGGATGGCTCTAAACATATACTTTGTTCAGAGGAACAAAAATCACATTTATCAGCTAATTCACCATTATCCTGAATAAACTTTTTTAAATAAATATCATTAAAGCAATTCATACAACAAAGATAAGCTCGCATATTTATAATTACCTGTTAAGATACTCACAAATTGTTTCTATATGATGTTTCATTGAAATTTTCTTGATAACACCTAAACCAGGAAAATGCCCACCTTCATGTAAGATTTTTAGTTCCTGTATTCCATTAGATTCAATGAATGGGCTTTGAGACGAATTTAATAATTGAATAACTTTATCCAAAGCTTGTCTAAATTTCCCTCCAGGATTTGTTGGTGTTTTATCATCTTCGGAAGAAAAGTGCCTAACATACATGAAGTCATATTCTTCATCAATATAAGAAAGGTGTATTGTAACTACAAAAGCGGGACCACCACTTTCTGAGTAATTATTACCAACTATTGTATAATCACCAAAACCAATTACCTTAGAATGACAACTTTCAAATGACATATGTAAATCTGAAAAAAACGATTTATGACTATAATCAGCATTTTTATTTTTTTTCTGAAATGGATCGTCCATTAGAACTATATTATTTAATTGATCAAGTACCTTAAATGGGGTATATCTGTTTATAATCACATAATTAATGTCTGATAAAAGATCAATTTTATCTAGTTCTATATCATCATAAACATAAACAGCTTTTTCTGGGAATTGTAAAAGATTAATCGAATCAATTATACTTTTATAGCTTTCAGCTGGAGAAGTGACTTTAACACATGGAGTAAAGGAGATATCTAATTCTAATGAGTCATTTTTTAAATCGTTTATTATATTTAAATCATTATCGTTAAAATCACCCATGCAAGGATTGATTATTACAATTGGGATAATCTTATATTTATTCAAAGCATCAATTGTTCTTATAAGTGGACTAAAATTATTTCTTACTGGCTCTATGATAGGCTTAAAGCTTTGATCTGAGACGAGAGGTGCTAATTCTCTAAGCGCAATTAATTCGTTCCGTTTACCTCGCATGACTGGAAAGTACATATATTTTTCCCATCTATATATTTGTCTAAAATATCTAACAAGATATTTTGCTCATTTTTTGTTATATTATAGCAAATAGCAGAAGAAATTAAAGAGTCAGGTAACTGTTTAATAAAGTGAAAATCATTTGCTCGATATTTTTTCAAGGTTTTTCTGAATAATATCTTTAGTTTATCATGCGGTATTTTATAGAATTTATCCAAACAATAATCAAATATTTCTGTATTTTTCATTTTTGGAAGAGTTCCAAAAAAATCTTCAACAATATATTTATATTCTTGCATTCTAAGCGATTGCATCATTATTTTAGGTTCAATCGGAGTATTAAGCATGTTTGCTCTTATTACTTCTTTAATTGCTCCTCTTTCCGTTAACTCAAAAAGACCGATATTTTCAGGTAATAGAGCACAAATTTTATCAAGATGTTTATTGGCAGAAATAACAGATACTTTATCAAAGATTTTTGTATAAGAAGATAATTGTTCAGGCAATCTGTTTAACGTGTCAAACTCAGTTTTTATTTCATAACATGTTGATATTCCATTTAAAATAACACAATCAGCTTTATTTGCTCCAACTCTAAATTCAGCTAACATTGTAGCTTTTTCACCATGACGATTTAAAAATAATTTTTGGGCTATAACATTTTTATAAAAATACTCACCTTTATAATCTATCGATGTTTTGGAAAGAGTTAAGTCAAATAACTCCGATATTTTAAGTGGCAACTTCTGTGGTATAAGATATTCGTGAATTGTCTTATGGAGAATAGAAAAATCATTCTTAGCTAATGAAGAAATTGCATGACTTGTAAACAATTTCATAGCATCTTTACTTCTTAACATAATTTTCTCTACCATATAATAAATAAAATTAGCACTATAATGAATAATTGTGTGCTCTTTCAGGTAAGGTTACTATAAATAAATTTAAATGTTAATTTTTTTCATTTCTAAAGAAGTAAACTTAATGTTAAGGTTTTAACAATTATTCCATCTTCCCCCCAAAACCTTCGCAATATTTTCAATCGATACGCCCTTTTCTTATAACGCATTAATCAGTATTTTCTTTTCTGCTGAGCTGTTTTGGTCTTATCCCTCTCAACCGCTAACTTTTTTTCGCAATTTGCTTTTCTTGTTTACGAATGCGTTCAACCACTTGGTAAGTCGGACATATTTTAGGCTTTGTTCGAGTTCTTCCATTAGTTTGATGCTACGAAAGCTGATATAGGTTTTAGGAGTGATAATTAAGTGGTCGGTAAGCTCGATATTTAAAATATGGGCAACTTGAATTAAACGGTCGGTGATGTCTTTATCAGCCTCTGAGGGGATCAGCGATCCGGACGGGTGATTATGCACCAAAATCACGCGTGAGGCGTTTTTCATCACAGCAACACGGAACATGTTCATTGGTTCAATGTTGACCGATTTATACGACCCAAGCGCAATCAGCTCGATATACAGGATAAACCCGCTTGATTCATACCAATGATCCAAAGATGTTCCTTTTCTTGGTCGATCTTGTTTTCATGCAATAACACACCTGCATAATACTGTATACGTCGTCCGTGCTTTCAATATAGCGTTTGTCATGTTTGGTTAGTTTAATATCCATCTTATCGCCTTGTAAAATCACACAAAAAATAATATAGCATATTCTGTTTATGCTAGGCAGTCGTTAATCAAATAATTCCACCTGTTCACTTTTTAGGTTATATTTTTTGTAAAAAAAATTCAGGATTCTATACCGTTTCAAAGGGGAATCAACAATGTATCACTCTATTTTACCCGACGAGCAGCATTCTGCTGCTGAGCGATTTTTGCAACGAGTGCCAGCGTTAATCGCAACAAGTCCATTATGTCGACGCCTTAAGCCAGTCGCATTACTGATTGATATTGCGCCCATGACATTAATTGCTCTGCCACATAGCTTGATTGCCAATAAATTTAACCTTTCACCGCGAGCCGCTCAAAGGCGAGATAAGGTTATTCGTCACTGGTTAGCGCAGTATGAGCCTGATCTTTATCAAGCGGTACTTAACCTTACACAAACCATGCCGGCAGAGGTGTCTCGACAAGCTCAGGCATTTAAGTCATGGCTGACCGAGCTACTTGATACGTCAGTTATGCCTTGCGATTATTGTCGATCGCTGAGTACAGTTCGCATTGGGCACCGTCTTAATTTTCGTTGCCGAACCTGTCGCCGAACGTTTAATCCACTCAAAAAGTATTATCTTGATAAGTTATCTCATTGTGAACAGTGGTTGCCTTTTATTGATTTATTGCTACAAGGTGAGACATTTAAAACTATTAACCAGCAATTAGGAATTAATACCGATACCGCCGCTAAGTGGCAACGTTATTTTTTGGGAATAATGGAATTACAAGGATTTTTAGTATTGGCTAACTATTGTCAAATAAAGCGATATCAACGTTACCATCAAACATGGTTAGACATTCACTCTGGTGACACGTTTTTACCCGCTGGCAAATCGCATTTTAGATCTAAATTATCGTAATGTTTAATGTGGTTGTAAAAAATATTCAGGATTCTATACCGTTTCAATCATAAATCATTATGCTCAATGATTTGTTAATGGTAATAGGCAAAAGGCTTTAAATGCGTTAAAAATTCAGATATAAAGTAAGATAAATAACCTAAAGGAATAGTTACAATACAAAACAGCATAAAACAAAAATTAGCAGAATTGGCACAGCAACATAATATTCATATACTTTATGCCTGAGAATCAGGCAATCATGGGGGGTTCCATCACCGAATAGTGATTATGATGTGCGTTTTATTTATGTGCATTGGTTTTATAAATACTTAGTGATTAACAATCCTACCTCACATTTAACTTTTCCTATTGACGATGAGCTAGATTTGCATGGTTGAGATTTTAAAAAGACTTTTTAATTAAATCGATCAACTGGTTGGCATTAAAATGGACAATCTTTTTATAGATTGCCCATATCGCTTGCTTAATCCGCCTGTTGCAACCAATATATGGCTTCATAAGGTTTTAATCTTATTTCAGAGCCTAGCCGATGGTTATCTTGATAATTGCTAAATAATCGTTGCCAATTCAAGAGTTGTAACGAATTAGGTAATGACCATGTCAGTGTTTTATCGGTCAGATTTACTATCACTAGTAATTTTTGATTATGCCACCGCCTGATATAGCACCAATAATCAGCAATATCTGGCGTTAAATCTTGATAATCACCAAAAATAAAAATCGGGTACGTTTTGCGTAATTTAATTAAGGTTTGATAGCAATAAAATACCGAATCAGGATCATCGAGTGCCGCTTTGACATTAATTTGTGGATAATTATTAGCAACCTCAATCCAAGGCTTACCTTTAGTAAAGCCAGCATTGGCTGAATTATCCCATTGCATTGGCGTTCGGCTGTTGTCTCTGGATTTGCTAGCAAGGATTGCTAAAATTTCTGCTTTAGACATACCATCTGCTATTTTTTCTTGATAAATGTTAAGACTCTCAACATCTTTATATTGTGAAATATCAGTAAAATGAGGATTGGTCATACCGATTTCTTCACCTTGATAAAGATAAGGTGTGCCTTGTAAACCATACAGTAGCATGGCTAACATTTTGGCAGATTGTTTGTGATATTGGTTTTCATTACCAAGGCGTGAAACGATACGAGGTTGATCATGATTACACCAAAAAATTGCATTCCAAGCCTTATCTTGCATGCCTGTTTGCCAATAGCCAAGGATTTTTTTGAGTTCAAGTAAATCAGGTTTAGCCAGCGTCCATTTATTACCGTTTGGATAATCGATTTTTAGATGATGAAAGTTAAACGTCATGGTCAATTCTTTACCATCTAAGCTAGCATATTTTTGGCAGTTTTCTAATGTGGTGGATGACATTTCGCCAACCGTTTTAAGTTGGTTGGGTTGAAACACATCACGACTGATCTCTTGTAAAAATTCATGAATTTTTGGACCATCGGTATAAAATCGACGACCATCACCATTTTCATCATCCAGAAAATCTTGCTGTTTTGAAACTAAATTAATCACATCAAGCCTTAATGCATCAACGCCTTTATCAGCCCAAAATTGACATACTTTTTTGATTTCTTGACGAACAGTTGGGTTTTCCCAATTAAGATCGGCTTGCTGTTTAGCAAATAAGTGCAAATAGTACTGTTTTGATTGTTCATGCCATTGCCATGCTTTACCGCCAAATTTTGACCGCCAATTGTTAGGCTCTGAGCCATCGGCTTTAGCGTCTTTCCAAATATAAAATGAGCGATAAGGACTTGACTTATCTAAGGCTGATTTAAACCATGGGTGCTGTGTTGAAGTATGATTAAACACCATATCCATCATAATGCGAATACCACGCTCGTGCGCTTGTTTAACCAGTAGTTCGAAATCAGCCATTAAACCATAGCTCGGATCTATATCATAATAATCCGACACATCATAACCGTTATCAATTTGTGGGGATGGATAAATCGGCGTTAACCAAATAGCACTAACCCCTAAATTTTCAAGATAGTCTAATCGGCTAATAATACCTAATAAATCACCCGTCGAACCAGCGCCACTAGCTTGGAAACTTTTTGGATAGATCTGGTAAATAGTACCATTTTGCCACCAAGGGATATCGATTTTATTCATTGCTTGCTCTTTATTATTTATTTTTCATAAATTAATCGCTCAATAACAAGAACGGTTAATGGTTATTAGCTCGTGTTTAACGAATATCTAACGTACCTTTTTTAAGTTTAATTTTATAAACGATCGAAGTTAAAACAATCGGAACCACAATTGCCACAATCATCGCCAAAGCATAAATCGACCAATATATCGGCTTTATCGATAAAATACCCGGCAAACCGCCAACCCCAATACCATTAGATAACACACCGAATAAACCACAAATTAACCCGGCTAAAGCTGAACCAACCATGGCGCACAGCATCGGGAATTTATAGCGCAAATTAATACCATACATAGCAGGCTCGGTTACTCCAAGATAACCTGATATGGCAGCAGGAACCGACACTTCACGCTCATTATGTTTTTTACTAACTAAAATAATACCCACAACAGCCGAAGCTTGAGCAATATTAGATAAAGCAATAATTGGCCAAATCGGCGTACCGCCCATGCTTTCAGTCATTTGTAAGTCAATTGCAAGGGTTGTATGGTGAATACCAGTAATAACCAATGGTGAATAAAAGAAACCAAAAACAGCAGCGCCAATAAAGGCATAATCACCAGTCATTAAATATTTAACAATAAAAGCAATACCATTACCTAACATTCTTCCAATTGGACCTAAAAGGAAATGTGCTAAAAACACAGAAACAAGAAGCGCAACAATCGGCACAATCACTAGATTCAAGTAATCAGGTACAATTTTGCGTAATCGTGTTTCGATCCAACCCAACGCTAAACCTGCAAAAATAGACGGAATCACCTGCGCTTGATAGCCGACTTTTTCGATACTAAACCAACCAAAATCCCAAACATCAGGTATTTTACTGCCAAGGTCATAAGCGTTCATCAATTGTGGTGAAACCAAAGTGATGCCTAAAACAATACCTAAAATTGGCGATCCTCCCATCTTTTTCACGGTAGACCAACAAATGGCAACTGGTAAAAAGTGGAAAATCGCCTCGCAAGGTAACCAAAGTATACTGTAAATTGGCGCTAGCCAATGATAGGTTTGTATCAGCGGTTTATCATCAATGGTTGGCATTTCGCCAATAATATTACGCACACCTAATAACAAACCACCAGCAATTAGCGCCGGTAACAATGGCACAAAAATTTCGGCTAAATTAGAAATTAGTCTTTCAAAAAAGGACATATTTTGTTTTGCAGCTATTTTAGTTTGCTCTTTGCTTGCTTCATCTAAATTTAATTGCTGGATCAATGCTTTGTAATAACTATCAACATTGGTACCAATGATAACTTGAAATTGTCCAGCATTATTAAAACAACCTTTCACAAAAGGCAGTTCTTCTATAGCTTGGACATCAGCTAGATTAGGATCAACTAAGGCAAACCTCAATCTTGTTAAACAATGAGTGACACTGGCAATATTTTTTTTCCCACCAATCAACTCAATTAATTGTTTGATTGATTCTATTGCTATTGTTGTACTTTTAGCCATAATCTTATTATCTCCTTAGTGAAGCCAAATTGAAACTTACACTATTTTAAATTTATCAATAGACTAGCCATTTTGGGGTTTGATTCACTATAAATTGAATTCATTTATTAATAAATGGAAACATACTCTTGTTTGTGACTAATGTCACATATTGTAGTGAAATAAGCACAAATTAAATAAACATGACTGCTGGATTTATTTAATAAATAAGCATTGTTAACTAATAGCTAAAACGAAAATAAGATGTAATATAGAATATCAAAAAACCACTATAGCCTTATATTTAGTATCAGCTTTACAGTACTAAACTAAATACTAATCTAAAACCATTCTTATATCAGTTAATTCTTAAACGCTTAAAAGGAGCAAAATATGAAAATTGCAGCCATTGGTGCAAGTGGTAAAACAGGGCAGCTTTTAGTAAAAGAGGCGATTTCGCGAGATCATGATGTTACTGCAATTGTGCGTAAGCCAAATCAACATCTCGCTCCAAAAGCAGCAGTGCTAATTAAAGATCTGTTTGAATTAACTTATGCTGATTTAAAACCCTATGATGTAATTATTGATGCATTTGGCACATGGGCACTTGAATCACTGCCATTGCATCAAACCAGTTTAAAACATTTAACGGATATATTAAGTGGTAAAACAAATCGTCTATTAGTAGTAGGGGGAGCAGGAAGTTTATACGTTAATCCACAACATTCAATTCGTTTGGTTGATACACCTGATTTTCCTGATGAATTTAAACCATTAGCAACCAATATGGCAAAAGGACTTGATGAGCTTAAAAAATGCAATGATGTGCAATGGACTTACTTAAGCCCTGCAATTAAGTTTAACGCTAATGGCGAAAGGACTGGGCATTATATTATGGGGGGCGAAGAAGTGTTATTTAACAGCAAAGGAAAAAGCCAAATTAGTTATGCCGATTATGCCATTGCCATGATTGACGAAGCTGAAACAGCTAAACATGTTAAACAACGCTTTACTGTGGCTACTGAGTGATATTTTTTAAATTCAGTTGCTAAGCTTTTCAAAGCAGAAATAAGTGTTTATTTTTTTATAACAATTAATAAAATATCCCAACAAAAATATTCAACGCTTATTATTTTAGTGGTTGGATTTGGCTTGGGATATTTTTTGACTTTAAAAAACAGCATTACCAATCCAAGCTTCCAAAAATTTAGTTAAGTTGACTGACACCTTAACCAAGTTTTGGAATGGCAATACATTTTCAAACAAAAAATTAAGGGGTAAGTGTTTTTTAAATTCAACGGGAGGCAAGTAGCCTAACGAAGAATGTAATCGTTTATGATTATACCAATAGGCATAAGCCGAAAAAGCGCGTTGTAACTCAGTTGTTGATTTGAAACGTTGGCCTTTTACAAATTCCATTTTAATTGTTTTAAATGTCGCTTCCGCTACCGCATTGTCATAAGGACCTCCTTTCTTGCTTAATGAATGCGTGATATTAAATGTCTTAAAACAATCCTCCAATAACCGATTATCAAACTCTTTACCTCGGTCTGAATGAAATAAATCCAATTTTGATAATGGCAGTTTAATTTGGCTTAATGCCGACATGACAAGCTCTGCTGTTTTATGTTGACCAACATGATAACCGACAATCTGCCTATCGGATAAGTTCACTAAAACACATAAATAGTTCCAACGTTGCTTAACTTGAATATACGTTAAATCCGCAACAACAATTTGCTTTTTATCACCTACGTCAAATTGTCGTTGCAGGTGATTTTCTGTGGCGGTTTCATTCACTTTCGTATTGTGAGATTGATAACGTTTAACGGTGTATTTTGATACCAGCAATAATGTCTTGATAATCCAAAATATTGACATAGTTTTGTTATGCTATAACGATGTCGGTTTGCTTTTAGGATAGCGATTTTCGCCCTATTATCAGTGCTGCTTGCTTTAGAATATCGTTTTCCATACGGAGTTGTTTAAGCTCTTTACGCAAAGCGATTAACTCTTGTTCTTGTGGACTGCGATTATCTTTTGTTTTAAATGAGCCACTTTGGCTTGCTTGCGTTATCCAACGATCCAATGCTGATGGTGTCAAATCATATTCTGCAACGATTTCACTACGTGATTTACTGTTGATAAAGACTGACCATTTGGTGTTTAAAATCATCAGTGAATGTTCATCTTTGGTGTTTAATCTTATTCATGTTTGTTCCTTTTTTAGTTGTGATAAGTTTACCTTACCCCTTAAAAAAGTTGTATGAATTAGTGTGGCCGATCCAATCGCAGTGTTTACTTGGGTTGACAGGATTTGGTATAGAGGCAACGAATAAACAAGTTGGTACACCTTTATCTCGTTTTTTGGCGTTATTGGGCTTAATGTCGCAAAAAACACGTACGGCTGAAGGGATTGTTGGATTAGTTCGAGTATTAGTGAATGATGCCCAAGTTGTTGTCAGTGAATTTTATCCAATTTGGCAATCAGTTAATCCGTCTCAGTTGGGTGGTAAAGAGCACAAACGTACCACTTTAGATGGTGGTGCTATATTAGGAGCTCGCTTTAGAGAGTGCAACCAAACAGTTCATATAGCGATTACACCACAGTACAAAAACCAGATTGCTGATTTACTACCTGGCGGGCAATTACATTGTGATTTACTCGCTTTATTGCGAGCTTATTTAGGTTATCAAGTTGATGTGACACTCTATATTCAGCGTCAATTTTTACCTCGAAGCCAATTGATATCTAAAAATAGTCGACTAGGCCAAACATCATCGTTCACTAAAAAAACAGCAAATGGTGAATCTAATCAAGATAAAGTAGCTGTAAATTTAGGGCGCTATTCTGGAATTAGTTATGCAGCATAATATAAAAGAAGGAAATAAATATGAAAATAATTAATTTATCCATTGTTATCTTATTAACTATATGGTTAACGGGATGTGGCATGGTGCAGAGTATTTCGGAAAAAACATCTGATTTCAGTAATTCTATTTTTACTTGGGATATAAGAACGTTACATTTAGATATTACAGCAAGATCAGAATTAAATATGGACGATGAAGGTCGATCTTCACCTGTTGTTATTCGTATTTATCAATTAAAAGAAGCCAACACATTTGACTCTGTCTCTTATCAAGATTTAGTCGATCAAGATAGTAACGTATTAAAAGAATCTCTGCTTGAAAGTAAAGAAATAGTATTAAAACCTAATACAGCTATTGCTATTGATATTCCTTTTGATAAAAAAGCTAAAATAGTAGGAATTACTGCATTTTATAAAGAACCGAACATAAAAGATAATAGCTGGCGATTAGTTTTAAAGCGAAGGGATTTAAATATCAATAAACCTCGTGAAATAGTAGCAAAACAATACACAATCACTTTAATGGATGAACATAAATGAGCGCCTCTCTATATGACCTGCTTTATGGTTATTTTGAATCAGGTATAGCGGTTGATGATGTGTCTGATAATGAACAGACAACTATTAGCGTAATGGATAATATTGAACGTATTTTAAATAGTCGAGCAGGTGCTATAAAACACCTACCAGACTATGGTTTACCTGATATGTCAACAATCTTTCAAGCATTGCCTGCTTCAGCCTATATTTTAATGAGAGCAATTGAACAAACGTTGTTAAAATATGAACCGAGGCTTTCATTTATTAAGATTAATATAGATGAAAAAAATAATGACACAATGGTATTAGCTTATGAACTAATTTGTTATTTCAAAGAGGGGGAATTGTCCAATATGGGACTTATTTTATGGCTGACGGCAAAGCACACCTTAAATATATACGCAAGAATCCACGTTATAATTTGTCTAGCAATCAATTATTGAGCAAATAAATCAATAAATAATATCAAAACTGCACAATCAATCCTTCTAAACTTTGGTATAAATGATATTCGTGATTGAAAGTGTATAAGCGTCTTCTGGATTAAATCACCAATTCAATAAATTAAGGGCTGTGTCATCAGGTGCCCTTGTATCCGTCTTGTATTTACATTTACTGCTACCTTGCTGCGTAATCCCTATTTCTTCAACAAACCGACTTACCATTTTTTCCGAAACGACATGGGTATCATAGACTAAGTTTGGATCGTCTAAACGTGTTTTTATGAAGCTAACTATGTTTTTTTACTTGTTCTATTAGTGAAGCCTGTTTAATCTGACGTTTTCGTCTGGCATAATAACCAGAATGTCTTATAGTTGATAAGGTCGTCTTTTAACAGCGGCAGAACGCCCGCATCCGTACCTAATTTATTTCATGCACCAAAATCAAGCCTAATTTTAGGCAAAAAGCAGTTAGAAAAATATTTATTTTATTTAAATTTTTCCCCGTTGTTTTTTGATTAAAAAATAAACTTCTTATCTATCTCCCGATTAACTGTATTTAATATAGCCACATCGTGCGCTTTCTTTTATAATATTGATCTATTTTTTTCCCTGTTTTTGGCTTAAAAAGAGTAATTTTTATGAAAATTTTGGCTGGCTGCTCTGCGTTATCTCCATTTCGTATTAGTAAAATCTTATCTACTTGCTGTGAAAAATCTATCCCTGTTATCAATATTGAAGCCCAATACCTGCATTTTGTTGATTTGGCAGGTGATTTGACGGCTGAACAACAGTTAACGTTAAATAAATTATTACAATACGGTCCCAAGAGTGCACAAATCAATGTCAACCAAACAGCTAGCAAGCAACTCTTTTTAGTGACGCCAAGAGCAGGAACGATTTCGCCTTGGTCGTCAAAAGCAACTGATATTGCGCATAATTGTGGTTTATCACAGATTCGTCGTATTGAGCGGGGAATTGCTTATTATGTGCAAGTGAGTTCAGAATTAACCGATTGCCAAAAAAATGATTTTGTAGCATTAATTCATGATCGCATGATGGAAGCGGTATTTAACCATGTCGATCAAGCTGAGCAGTTATTTCATGTTGAATCACCTGCACCAGTTATAACCATTGATTTATTAGGTCAGGGGCGCGTGGCATTAGACGAGGCTAATCTTAAATTAGGTTTGGCGTTAGCATCTGATGAAATTGATTATTTAGTTGAGAACTTTAAAAAACTAAATCGTAATCCTACTGATATTGAGCTTTATATGTTTGCGCAAGCCAATTCTGAGCATTGTCGTCACAAGATTTTTAATGCTGATTGGGTTATTGATGGGGTAAATCAGCCTAAGTCACTGTTTAAGATGATCAAAAATACTTTTGAACACACTCCTGATTATGTTTCGTCCGCTTATAAAGATAATGCCGCAGTGATGAACGGTTCAATCGTTGGGCGCTTTTTTGCGGATAATGAGAATAAAACCTACTGCTATCATCAAGAATATGCAGATATTTTAATGAAAGTTGAAACACATAATCATCCAACAGCTATATCACCTTGGCCGGGTGCGGCAACGGGCAGTGGAGGTGAGATTCGTGATGAAGGGGCAACTGGTCGAGGTGCTAAACCTAAAGCCGGTTTAGTAGGATTTTCAGTTTCTAATTTACGTATTCCTAATTTTGAACAACCTTGGGAGCAAAATTTTGGTAAGCCTGATCGCATTGTGAGTGCCTTTGATATCATGATGGATGGTCCTTTAGGTGGTGCGGCGTTTAATAATGAATTCGGTCGTCCGGCTTTGTTAGGGTATTTCCGTACTTACGAAGAAAAGGTTAATAGCCATAATGGCGAGGAGCTTCGAGGTTATCATAAACCGATTATGTTAGCTGGTGGTATGGGTAACATTCGCCGTGAACATATCCAAAAAGGTGAGTTCCCAGTTGGCTCTAAGCTGATTGTTTTAGGTGGCCCTGCTATGAATATTGGCTTAGGTGGTGGGGCGGCTTCGTCTATGACATCGGGGCAGTCTGATGCCGATTTGGATTTTGCTTCTGTTCAGCGTGATAATCCTGAAATGGAGCGCCGTTGTCAGGAAGTTATCGATCGCTGTTGGCAACTTGGTGAAGATAATCCTATCTTATTTATTCATGATGTTGGTGCTGGTGGTTTGTCTAATGCGATGCCTGAACTTGTTAGCGATGGTGGGTGTGGCGGTCAGTTTGAGCTTCGTAAAATACTTAGCGATGAACCAGGTATGTCACCACTAGAAGTTTGGTGTAATGAGTCGCAAGAGCGTTATGTGCTTGCGATTCATCCCGATAAATTGGCATTATTTGCTGAACTTTGTCAGCGTGAGCGTGCACCTTATGCGGTGATTGGTCAAGCAACCGTCAATAAGGCGGTTACCTTGCATGATGAACATTTTAATAATAATCCCATCGATTTGCCATTAGATGTGCTACTTGGTAAAACGCCTAAAATGCAACGTGATGTTAAAACTCAACAAGCACATGGTGATAATTTTTCAACTTCTGAAATTAATTTATATGATGCGGTCAAACGTGTTCTACATTTGCCAACCGTTGCCGAAAAGACCTTTTTAATTACCATTGGCGATCGTTCAGTGACGGGTATGGTTGCTCGTGATCAAATGGTCGGACCTTGGCAAGTACCAGTTGCTGATTGTGCTGTGACTACTGCAAGTTTGGATAGTTATTATGGTGAGGCTATGTCAATCGGTGAGCGTGCGCCAGTTGCGTTACTTAATTTTGCCGCATCAGCAAGGCTTGCAGTTGGTGAGGCAATTACTAATATTGCTGCAACCAATATTGGTAATATCAAACACATTAAGCTTTCAGCTAACTGGATGGCTGCGGCAGGGCATCCTGGCGAAGATGCTGGGCTTTATGAGGCCGTTAAAGCTATTGGTGAAGAGTTATGCCCAGCTTTAGGACTTGCTATTCCTGTTGGTAAAGATTCGATGTCCATGAAAACGACATGGCAACAAGAAGGTGAGCAACAAACCATGACTTCACCATTATCATTGGTTATTTCGGCATTTGCCCGTGTTGAAGATGTGCGTAAAACAGTGACACCACAATTGCGTACTGATCAGGATAATACATTATTGCTGGTTGATTTATCGAAAGGCCATCAAGCACTAGGTGCCACCGCACTAGCCCAAGTGTATCGTCATTTAGGCCAAAAAACAGCGGATGTTCATGATCCTAAAGAACTACTTGCTTTTTATAATTCGATTCAGGCTTTAGTAAGCCAAAATGCTTTGCTTGCTTATCATGATCGTTCTGATGGTGGACTATTTGTGACATTGGCTGAAATGACTTTTGCTGGACATTGTGGTGTTGATGTAGATATTGCCTCGTTAGGCCATGATGTGATTGCTTCGTTATTTAATGAAGAATTAGGCGCAGTTATTCAAGTAGCTAATAATCGTTTAGATGATGTGATGGCTTGCTTTAAGCAGTTTGGCTTATCTCATGCGGTTCATGTTCTTGGTAGTGCTAAAACTGGTCAACAAATTATTGTACGTGATAACTCGGCTACGGTATACAGTGAATCACGCTTAACCTTGAGAACATGGTGGGCGCAAACGACATGGCAAATGCAACGTTTACGTGATAATCCTGAATGTGCAGATCAAGAACATCAAGCTAAACAAAATGAAGATGATCCAGGATTAAATGTGCACTTAACTTTTGATCTGCAAGCCGATATTGCTGCGTCTTATATTGCTAAAGGAACAAGACCGAAAGTCGCTATTTTACGTGAGCAAGGCGTTAATTCACACGTTGAAATGGCGGCAGCATTTGATAGAGCTGGCTTTGAAGCAATCGATGTTCATATGACAGATTTACTTTCTGGTCGAATTACACTTGGTCAATTTAGTACACTGGTTACTTGTGGTGGCTTCTCTTATGGTGATGTTTTAGGAGCAGGTGAAGGTTGGGCTAAATCTATTTTATTTAATGAAAAAGTGCGTGATGAATTTGAACAATTCTTCCATCGCAAAGATACTTTATCGTTAGGGGTTTGTAACGGTTGTCAGATGATGTCGAATCTTAAGGATCTAATTCCGGGAGCGGATTTGTGGCCTCGTTTTGTTCGTAATTTGTCAGAACGTTTTGAAGCTCGCTTTAGTTTAGTGCAAATTCAATCAAGCCCTTCGTTGCTATTTACTGATATGGCTGGTTCGTATATGCCAATTGCTGTTTCACACGGGGAAGGACGTGTTGAAGTGTGTGATGATGTTCATTTAAGCCGTTTAGAAGCATCAGGATTAATTGCCGTACGTTATATTGACCATTTTGGTAAAGTAACACAGCAATACCCTGCTAATCCAAATGGTTCGCCAAACGGTATTACTGCAGTGACATCTCAAGATGGGCGAGCAACTATTATGATGCCACATCCAGAACGGGTATTTAGAACGGTAACTAATTCATGGCATCCTGATAACTGGGGTGAAGATAGCCCTTGGATGAGAATATTCCGTAATGCCCGTAAGCAATTAGGTTAAATAAAACAAAGATCGCCGACAATGGTGTTGGCGATATGTTTGTTTTTTGAGCAGTTTAAGCAGTAACTGAGTGCTTTTGTCTTTCGATAAGTGGCTGCGCTAAAATGTGATTCATTTTTCGTAATAGTGTGTCTGTTTCTTCCCAGTTAATACATGCGTCAGTCACAGATACGCCATATTTAAAGTTTTCTGGTGGTTGCTCGGAAGGCTGATTTCCTTCAAATAAGTTACTTTCAATCATTACGCCAATAATCGAATTATTGCCTTTTTCTATTTGCTCGATAATGGAATTAGCAACAATAGGTTGATTTCTATAATCTTTATTTGAATTCGCATGGCTACAGTCAACCATTAAGTTAGGTAACAATCCTGCCTTTTTCATTTGTGTTTCGCACAATGTGACATTTTCAGTATCATAATTTGGTGTTTTACCGCCACGCAAAATAACATGGCCGTGCGGATTGCCTGTTGTTTGTAAAACCGTTACTTGTCCTTGTTGGTTAATTCCTACAAAACGATGAGGCATAGAGGCTGATTTCATGGCATTAATTGCAACATCTAAACTGCCATCAGTTCCATTTTTGAAACCAACAGGCATTGAAAGTCCCGAGGCCATTTCTCGATGCGTTTGTGATTCAGTAGTTCTTGCCCCGATTGCAGACCAACTAATTAAATCGCCAATGTATTGTGGTGTGTTGGGATCTAGTGCTTCAGTTGCAATAGGCAAGCCAATTTGAGTAATATCAAGCAGTAATTTACGGGCTTTTTTTAGTCCATGCTCAATATCAAATGAGCTATCCATGTGAGGATCGTTAATCATACCTTTCCAACCAACAGTGGTTCTTGGTTTTTCAAAATAAACACGCATGACAATAAATAAGTGATCCTTAACTTCGTCTGATAGTCTTTTTAATTTATGCGCATACTCAATTGCTGCAACAGGATCATGAATAGAGCAAGGACCACATACAATAAGCAAGCGGTGATCACGTCGCTCTAAAATATCCACAACAGTTTGGCGTGATAAGGCAATTTGGTTTTCTAAATCATGAGAAAGAGGGTAAAGCTGTTTGATTTCTTCAGGTGTGATTAACATATGCTCGTCTCGGATTCGAACATTATTTAAAGCATCTTTTAACATTTTATTTTCCTTGTTAAAATCATTTATATTTTCATATGTAAAATAATAATTACATAGACGATTATTATGTAAACACAAAATTACACAATAGTAAATGGAATTTTCATTATTTATCCAATCATAATTGTTTTATGAATTGTTAATTAATTATAAATTTATTTTAAAAAGTTAGTGTAATAATAACCAAAGTTAATATCGTAATAAAATATTTACATTTCAATAGCAAATTTTTAATAGCTATTTTTATGAAATGAACGCCATATTATTTTGCTGATAATTAGGCATTATTTGGGGGCGATTATGTATATTTATTGCTGTAGTTTTTGATTATTGTAAATGATCCAACTATTGGTTATAAATTATAGATTAAGTTAGTAGTATAGATTGAATTACCATGTCTTTATCAATGCCATCCATTACCTCGACATGCCCAATCTTAGTGGGTACAACCAGTCGTAATTGTCCGGATAATACTTTTTTGTCTCGTAACATATGTGGTAGATAAGATTCAATTGGCATTTTTTTCGGTCTGTTAACAGGTAGTTTAGCGCGTATTAACAAGTTTTTAATTCGATCTATATCTGCTTGTGTTAATTTGCCAAGTAATTTAGCAGTTTGAGCCGCCATTAACATTCCGACACTGACAGCTTCGCCATGTAGCCAGTTTCCATAGCCTAATTCCGCTTCTATGGCATGACCATAAGTATGACCAAGATTTAAAATTGCGCGCATGTTTTGTTCTGTTTCGTCAGCGGCAACCACTTGTGCTTTGAGTTCACAACAATGGTAAATACAGTAGCTTAATGCATTAACATCTAGGTTTAGTAAATCGTTGATGTGTTCTTCTAACCAATCAAAAAATTTAGTATCTAAAATAATGCCATATTTTATAACTTCGGCAAGTCCAGCCGAAAGCTCTCTTTGAGGTAATGTTTTTAAACAACTGAGATCAATCACTACCGATTGTGGTTGATAAAATGCGCCAATCATATTTTTACCCAGTGGGTGATTAATCGCTGTTTTCCCCCCTACCGAGGAATCAACTTGTGATAGTAGCGTTGTCGGTACTTGAATAAACTTAATTCCACGTTGATAAGCTGAAGCGGCAAATCCTGCAACGTCACCAATCACACCACCACCAAGTGCGATAAGTATACTACTGCGAGTATGAGTGTTTGCCAGTAACGTTGTTAAAATGCTATTCCATGTTTCTATGGTCTTATATTTTTCTCCATCAGGAACAACAACTGAATCGGTTTTTACACCATGCTTTTCAAGCATATCAATTAGTGTCTGTAAATAAAGTGGGGCGATGGTTTCATTGGTAGCAATGAGTACGCGTTGGCCTGCTTGGAGTTTAAAATGTTGAAATTCGCTTAGTAGATTTTCACCAATTGTGATTGGATAACTGCGTTTAGCTAGTGCCACATTTAATATTTTTTGCATATTAATTTCCAGACAAGTAATAGTGGATTTATTGTTGCATGTTAGCGATAAAAAAGTGGCAGTGCAACTTAGAATCATTTAAACTTGTCGATAATTTCGATTTGTGATATTAAATTTTATATGTCTTTATCTATTGTTTTAGCACAAAAAAATTGGCGTGTGGGCGATATTGAAGGGAACGTTCAACAGATTATTGAATTGATAAATAGCCACTCCTTTGATGATCTCATTATTTTTTCAGAACTTGCTTTGTGTGGTTATCCACCTGAAGATTTAATTTTCCGTTCTGATTTTAAAGCTCGTTGCCAAAAAGCATTATCGTTGATTCAACAAGCGAGTCAGCACTGTGCAGTTATTGTTGGACATCCACACTGGCAAGATAAAAATATTTATAATTCTCTTTCACTTTTTTGTGATGGAAAATTGTTAGCTCGCTACCATAAACAGCGATTACCTAATTATGATGTATTTGATGAAAAGCGTTATTTTACAGCTGACAATCAAACTTGCGTAGTTGATTTTAAGGGTAAAAAGATTGGTTTACTAATTTGTGAAGATCTTTGGCAATTTGAGCCAGTTGATAATATCCATAGGGCTCAGGCTGATTTTGTTGTGGCTATTAACGCTTCGCCTTATAATTGCAACAAGCAGAAAAATCGTCGTGATTTAGTTAGACAGCATGTTAAACGAACAGGCTTACCTTTCATTTATGTTAATCAAGTGGGCGGTCAAGATGAGCTGGTGTTTGACGGCGGATCATTTGTTTGTAATGAGCTTGGTGAAATTGTTTGTCAACTAAAATCATTTGAGGAGCAAGTTTCTTCTTTTGAATATGGTGTAAATCATCAGGCGATAATTGATAATAATGAAAATGATCAATTAGCTTCAGTTTATGATGCATTGGTTCTTGCGACTCGCGATTATGTTACTAAGAATGGCTTTCAAGGTGCAGTATTAGGGCTTTCTGGAGGAATTGATTCAGCTTTAACCCTTGCTATTGCAGTTGATGCGCTAGGGAAAGATAAAGTTCAGGCAGTGATGATGCCATTTCGTTATACAGCCGATATTAGTGTTGCTGACGCCAAAGAAGAAGCTGAAATATTAGGGGTTGAATTCGATATTGTTTCAATTGAACCCATGTTTGATGCGTTTATGGCATCGTTAAGTCCAATGTTTGTTGGTACGCCAAGAGATACCACTGAAGAAAATCTTCAAGCACGTTGTCGTGGTGTTGTTTTGATGGCACTATCAAATAAACGGCGCAGGCTGGTACTGACAACGGGTAATAAAAGTGAAATGTCAGTAGGATATGCAACTCTTTATGGCGATATGGCTGGTGGGTTCGATGTTCTGAAAGATGTGCCTAAAACCATGGTTTTTGCATTGTCAAAATATCGGAATACTTGTTCTTATGTTATTCCTGAAAGAGTGATTACTCGCCCTCCATCAGCTGAGTTAGCACCAGATCAGAAAGATGAAGACAGTTTACCGCCTTATGATATTTTAGATGGGATTTTGAATGGTTATGTTGAACTTGATCTTTCCGTTGAACAACTTATTGCGCAAGGTTATGATGAAGCAACTGTAAGGCGTGTTATTAAATTGGTCGATATAAATGAGTATAAACGTCGCCAATCTGCGGTCGGTCCGAAAATAACAGCTCGTAACTTTGGCAAAGGTCGCCGTTATCCTATTACTTCTGCTTTTGGATTTAAAAATTGGTGATCTTGAATTAAAGGTAAATTAAATATGAAAAAGATTGAAGCTATTATTAAACCATTTAAATTAGATGATATTCGAGAGGCACTTGCTGATCAAGGTATTACAGGTATGACAGTTACTGAAGTTAAAGGTTTTGGTCGTCAAAAGGGGCATACTGAACTTTATCGCGGTGCGGAATATATGGTTGATTTTCTGCCGAAGGTGAAAATTGAACTTATTGTGTCTGATGATATTTTAGAAATGTGTACTGAGACTATTATGAAAACTGCACAAACCGGTAAAATTGGTGATGGCAAAATTTTTGTTTATAACGTTGAACAAGTCATTCGAATCCGAACTGGCGAAATGGATGAAGCTGCGATTTAGTTTAAATTATTGAATGTCAGGTCGTTCTTTTTTAAGAAGCTCAGGAGTTATAATACCTTGGAGCGAACAAATGAGAAGATTCATATTGGGACTTTTTTCAAGTAATAATAGTTTTTCGGTAGTATCTGGTGCTGGGATAGTTTTTACACCAACAACAGTTCCGGTATTTTTATGCCAGGTTTGGAGGTCATCATTAATACTACGAATTTTGGGTTTTGCAATATACAGTAGGTTATCTTCCATGTTTTTCCAATCCACAAAATTCAAAGTATCTTTGATTTGATTAATATCATTATCGATTATAAATCCCCAAAAATAATATTTCCCAATCTTGCCAAGATCCATAGCACTATCATAATAGCCAGTAATTGTTAGGTTTTTATAAGTCACAGGCTTTTTGAAAAGAATATAGTTTTTAGCTATATCTGAACGATTTTCAACAGCAAAGTAAGCTTGATTTTGGTTAAATATTTTGATGTTAGCGTGTTTTTTTAGTTCATCTTTATTGGTATAAACTTCTTTAAAAAAATCAGAGGTACAAAGCATTAATGAATCAATTAATGGCAACTTATCAGCTGATGCGATAAAAGAATAAAATATAAAAAATAGAATAATAATATTTTTTATCATTATGATTAAATTATATAAAATTGAAGCGCCAAAATTGATTACTCCTGATTGTATAATTATTATGACGAAATAACAATGCTAAAGCTATTTTCTTTTTTTTTAGAACTATTAAGCTTTGTCTTTCTTTTGTTAAAACTCTTTACAAAAATTAATTTAAATTCACAAAAATATAATTTATCAAGTAATAATGTGTTTTATGTTTATATATGGAATGTAGATCGCATATTTATGAATTAATTTAGAAATCGTTTGAATATAAAATAGCTATAATTTAGATTAACAAGTAAGTTGTTTCAGTTACTTGATAAAGTTTAGATGGAAATTAATTATGTGCTCAACATTTGCAAATCGAATTTTAACAGAGCTTTCTGGTGTTGAAGATATTTCAATTAAAACGTTTTTTGGAGGTTTTAGCGTTAATAGTAAAGATATAATGTTTGGCTGGATTACCGAAAAAAGCTTTTATTTAAGAGGGCACCCTGATTACCGTTCGCTTTTTATAGATTTGGATATGCAACCGTTAAGTATAACAACAGGCATGTCAACTAAATTGCTTGATTATTATAGAGTAAGTAATGAGCTTTTTAAAGATCATGAACAATTGATTTCTATGGTTCAGATGGTAATAAAATATACTAAAAAAGAGCAATATGAAAAAAGTAAAATTAAAGCAAAACGAATAAAAGAGTTGCCAAATATGACTTTATCGCTAGAAAGATTGTTGTGTAGTGTTGGAATTAAAGATGTTGATACCTTGCAAAAGGTAGGATATTTATGTGCATATTATAAAATAAAACAAAAAAAAGAAACTATTTCAATTAATATATTGTTTGTTTTATATAGTTCTTTACATCGATTTCATGTTGCAACTTTGTCTAAGGAAACTAAAAAAGAAATTGAATTTGAATATCAATGTTTTTTAAATCAGATGGATAATGATTTATATAATGAATAATTTTGCTCCATTGTGTTAATCAAAACATATGTATAGTACCAATATAGCAATAATAGTTATCTAAAAATGCTTTACAACAAAGTATAATTGCATTTTTAGATTGATATTATTTATATTTTACCTACTCTTTAGTTATTTTGATACTTTTCTACGTGGTGGACGTCTAAATGGTTTTGGATGAGGTAAATCAACTAGTAGCGCAGAAGGGTCATACTGGCTAACAGGAATAGCATGATCAATTGCTTTTTCAATAGCAGGTAAATTTTGAGAATAACGTTCACAGGCTAATGAAATTGAGTAACCGTCCGCTCCAGCACGTCCTGTTCTTCCAATTCGATGACGATAATCATCATAATCATCAGGTAGATCATAATTGAAAACGTGAGTAACATTAGGAATATGTAATCCTCTTGCTGCGACATCTGTGGCAACTAAAATATCAAGATGACCTTGGGTAAATTGTTCTAAAATTGATAAACGTTTTTTCTGGGCAATATCACCCGTTAGTAATCCAACACGGTGACCATCAGCAACAAGATGCCGCCAAATCTTTTCGCAAGTTACTTTTGTATTAGCAAACACAATACAACGATCTGGCCATTCTTCTTCAATTAGCGTTTGCAAAAGTGCTAATTTATCTTCATTAGATGGAAAAAATAGCTCTTCTTTGATGCGATGACCAATTTTTTGTTCTGGTTCAACTTCAACATATTGAGGATTGTTCATATGCTCAAAGGCTAATTCACGTACGTTATGTGTTAATGTTGCAGAAAATAACATGGTTAATCTTTTTTGTGGTGGAGTAATATGTCTGAAAACCCAACGTATATCGCGGATAAATCCTAAATCAAACATGCGATCGGCTTCGTCTAATACAACAACTTGAATTGCGTCTAAATTAATATAATTTTGCTTCGCATAATCAATCAATCGCCCTGTTGTTGCAATTAAAATATCAACTCCAGTGGAGAGCGTTTTTAATTGTTTATCATAGCCATCACCACCAAAAGCTAATCCTAATTTTAAACCTGTTTCTTCAGATAGTAGTTCAGCGTCATGGTATATTTGTACTACCAATTCGCGCGTTGGAGCAATAATGATAGCTCTTGGTTGATTAATTTTGTGATTGGATAAGGGGGCATGATTCAACAAATGATTATATGTTGATGCCAAAAACGCCATGGTTTTGCCTGTTCCTGTTTGCCCTTGCCCTGCAATATCCATTCCGTTGGCAGTTAGAGGTAATGTCTTTTCTTGAATTGGAGTACAATAAACAAATCCTCTTTTTTCAAGCGCTTTTAACACTAAAGGATGAAGAGGAAATTGACTAAAAGTTGTTTTAGTAAGATATGATTGAATCATTATTGTTGTAAATATAATTATCAGAATTAAGAAATTATAACACACTAAATACAGTGACATCACTAATAATTATATCCTATTATACTAATCGCTAGTAGAGGAATTCAAAGTAATCTATTATGGAATCTGGTTACAGATGTTGGAGATTAAAATGAGTAATAAGATCGTTCAGTTATCGGAAGTTAACTTCGATAAAACAATTAATGAATCTACAAAACCAGTGCTTGTCGATTTTTGGGCTCCGTGGTGTGGACCGTGCAAAATGGTAGCTCCTATTTTGGAAGAAATAGTCCAAGAATATGGTGATAATATAGTTATTGCTAAATTAAATGTTGAAGAAAACCCAAATATAGCACCTAAATTTGGTATTCGAGGCATTCCTACTTTATTGATTTTTAAAAATGGACAAGTGGCTGCCACTCAAGTAGGGGCTTTATCTAAAGCTCAACTAAAAAATTTTATTGATCCTCAATTATAATAAATAGATACTTTATCTTTGGTAAAGATGGTTAATGGGGGTAATGAATTCTACATTACTCTTTTGTTCGTGCCTTTAATTTCCTAGATTTAGTGAACTATAATAATCTTATTCAATTAAATATAGACAAATTAATGATTTTAGTGTAATCTACCTATCTCTTACATGTATTCCTTTCTGCAATTCATTTTTTTATTGGTAAAGTGGTGAAATTCTATATTCAAACGTTCAATTATCATCAAAATCTTAGCAATCGATTGAATTTAAGTGCTGTAAGAGATGTTTTTTATAATTACATGAAAAAATTACACAAAAATAATACTAAATTGCAAACATATCAATTTTATCCTCAAGAATTTTTAACATTATGAATTTAACTGAATTAAAAAACACTTCTGTTTCCGAGCTCGTAGCGCTCGGTGAAAAAAAAATGGGGCTTGAAAATCTTGCCCGACTTAGAAAACAAGACATTATTTTTGCAATCTTAAAACAACATGCCAAAAGTGGTGAAGATATTTTTGGTGATGGTGTACTGGAAATATTGCAAGATGGATTTGGCTTTTTACGTTCAGCCGATAGCTCTTATTTAGCTGGACCAGATGATATTTATGTGTCACCAAGTCAGATTCGACGATTTAATTTAAGGACTGGTGATACCATTGCTGGTAAAATCCGTCCACCTAAAGAAGGTGAACGATATTTTGCTTTGTTAAAAGTAAACGAAGTAAATCACGATAAACCAGAAGATGCCCGCAATAAAATTCTTTTCGAAAACTTAACTCCACTTCATCCAAATTCCCGTTTACGAATGGAACGAGGTAATGGTTCCACCGAAGATATCACCGCAAGAGTACTTGATTTGGCATCGCCCATTGGTAAAGGTCAACGTGGCTTGATTGTTGCACCGCCAAAAGCGGGTAAAACAATGCTTTTACAAAATATTGCACAAAGCCTAGCGGTTAATCATCCTGAATGCGAGTTAGTTGTATTAATGATTGATGAGCGTCCCGAAGAAGTGACCGAAATGCAGCGTCTAGTTAAAGGTGAAGTTGTTGCATCGACATTCGATGAACCAGCAGCAAGACATGTTCAAGTTGCTGAAATGGTTATTGAACGCGCAAAACGTTTGGTTGAACATAAAAAAGATGTGATTATTTTATTAGATTCGATCACCCGTTTGGCTCGTGCATACAATACAGTTGTTCCTTCATCAGGTAAAGTGTTGACTGGTGGTGTGGATGCGAATGCATTACATCGTCCGAAACGTTTTTTTGGTGCGGCACGTAATGTGGAAGAAGGTGGTAGTTTAACAATTATTGCAACAGCATTGATTGATACTGGCTCTAAAATGGATGAAGTTATCTATGAAGAGTTTAAAGGTACAGGTAATATGGAAGTCCATTTATCTCGTAAAATTGCTGAACGTCGGGTGTTCCCTGCTATTGACTTTAATCGTTCTGGTACACGTAAAGAAGATCTAATGACTTCGCCTGATGAACTACAAAAAATGTGGATTTTACGTAAAATTCTTAACCCAATGGGTGAGACTGATGCAATGGAGTTCTTGATCGATAAACTTGCCATGACTAAAACTAATGATGAGTTTTTCGAAATGATGAAACGTTCATGATTTGTTCAGTTGATAGTAAATATCATTAAAGTCATGAAAAAGAGCCGTATTGTATTCTGATACGGCTTTTTTTATGGCAAAATATAGCGTAATTTATAAAACTTAATTAAGTTTTAGGTGTTGTTAAAACCTTATGGTTAAGGTTATAGAGGTTTAATAAAGGAGCCAAATCATGTCAAAACAACAAATCGGTGTTATTGGAATGGCAGTTATGGGGCGAAATCTTGCGCTCAATATTGAAAGTCGTGGATTTTCTGTTGCTATTTATAATCGCTCTAAAGATAAAACAGAACAAGTCATGGCTGAACATTCTGATAAGAAATTGGTTCCTTATTATACAATTGAAGATTTTGTCAATTCTTTAGAAAAACCACGCCGTATCCTGATTATGGTGCAAGCAGGTAAAGGTACTGATGCAGTAATTGATGAGTTGCGTCCACTTTTAGATAAAGGTGATATTATTATCGATGGTGGGAATGCCTATTTTGAAGATACAATTCGTCGTAACAAAACATTGTTAGCAGAAGGATTTAACTTTATTGGTACTGGTGTTTCAGGTGGCGAAGAGGGAGCGCTAAAAGGTCCATCAATTATGCCTGGTGGGCAAAAAGAGGCTTATGAATTAGTTGCACCAATATTAGAGAAGATTGCAGCTAAGGCTAATGGTGAGCCTTGTGTTGCTTATATAGGTCCAAATGGAGCTGGTCATTATGTAAAAATGGCTCATAACGGCATTGAGTATGGCGATATGCAACTGATAGCTGAAAGCTATTCGGTATTAAAACATGCTGTTGGTTTAACTAATGATGAACTTGCTGAGGTGTTTACAGATTGGAATAAAGGCGAGTTAGACAGTTATTTAATCGAAATTACCGCTGATATCTTTAAGCATAAAGACGAAAACGGTAATTATTTAATTGATATGATTTTAGATGCGGCAGGCAATAAAGGTACAGGTAAATGGACCAGCCAAAGTGCTTTAGATTTGGGTGAGCCTTTATCTTTAATCACTGAGTCTGTATTTGCTCGTTATTTATCAGCAATTAAAGATCAGCGAGTTGCGGCGGCAAAAGTGTTAAAAGGTCCTCAAAAAGCGCCTTATAGTGGTGATAAGCAGGAGCTCATAGAAAAAGTCCGTAAAGCACTGTATATGGGTAAAATTATCTCTTATGCACAAGGTTTTGCACAGCTAAAAGCTGCTTCTCATAAATATAAATGGAATTTAAATTATGGTGAAATAGCTAAGATTTTTAGAGCAGGGTGTATTATTCGTGCACAGTTCCTTCAAAAAATTACTGATGCTTATGCTGATAATAATGAGATTGATAATTTGTTGTTGGCACCTTATTTTAATCAAACGGTTGAGGCTTACCAACAATCATTACGTGATGTGGTATCTTTAGCAGTACAACAAGGTATTGCTGTTCCAACACTTTCAGCAGCGATTGCTTATTATGATAGTTATCGATCAGCGGTATTACCAGCTAATTTGATTCAAGCACAGAGAGATTATTTTGGTGCTCATACCTATGAGCGTATTGATAAAGAAGGCGTGTTTCATACCGATTGGTTAAATATTGAATCTTAATATTTTCAATTTATAATTTTATTTTGCTATACAAAAGTGCAAGTAAGTTTGCACTTTTGTTGAGCTTTTTCCTCTTTTGTATCTCAATATTTCATAACTCCTTGTCGTTATTAGTTTTAAACTCGTCAAGTGATTTCATTTATTAAAAATTCTAGAAAAACACTATATATGGTGTATAATTTAATATATGTTTACTATATATAGTAGTATTTGAGCGGTGGCAAAATTTGGGATTATATCAAAAAACTAATAATTTGATAAAAAATGAATAATAACAACGAATATTAATGTTGGTATAACGCCTGCGGCAAATGCTAGTTATTAATGAATATTGAGGAGTATATATGCCTGTAGTAATAAAACGAGATGGTTGTCAAACTGCATTTAATGAGACTCGAATTAAAGATGCAATTGTCAAAGCAGCTGTGGCGGCGAATGTTCATGACCCAGATTATTGCGCAGCGGTTGCTCGTGTTGTTACTAATCAAATGAGCGAACGTGAAAGTGTTGATATCAACGAAATTCAAAATGCAGTTGAAAATCAGTTAATGTCAGGCCCTTATAAAAAATTAGCGAGAACTTATATTGAGTATCGTCATGATCGTGATCGTGCTCGTGAAGAACGTAGCCGTCTAAATCAAGATATTCGAGGGTTAATTGAGCAAAGTAATGTCGCCATTTTAAATGAAAATGCTAACAAAGATAGCAAGGTGATTCCAACTCAACGTGATTTACTTGCGGGTATTGTAGCAAGGCATTATGCGAAGCAGTATTTATTACCTAAAGATATTTCTCGTGCTCATGATTGTGGTGAAATTCATTATCATGATTTAGATTATGCGCCATTTTTCCCTATGTTTAATTGTATGTTAATTGACTTAGATGGTATGTTAACTAATGGTTTTAAAATGGGTAATGCTGAGATCGAGCCTCCAAAATCAATTGCTACAGCAACTGCGGTAACTGCACAAATTATAGCACAAGTGGCTAGCCATATTTATGGTGGCACGACCATTAATCGTATTGATGAGGTTTTAGCAAAGTTTGTTACTATTAGTTATAACAAACACAAACAAGTGGCTGAAGAATGGAATATCCCAAATCCAGAAGCTTATGCCGAAAGCCGAACTCAAAAAGAGTGTTATGATGCGTTTCAATCTCTTGAATATGAAGTAAACACCTTACACACTGCTAATGGACAAACTCCGTTTGTTACTTTTGGTTTTGGTTTAGGAACTAGTTGGGAATCACGCTTAATTCAAGAGTCTATTTTAAAAGTTCGTATCAAAGGATTAGGTAAAAATCATAAAACAGCAGTTTTTCCAAAACTTGTTTTTGCCATTAAAGGTGGTATTAACCATAAACAGGGCGATATTAATTATGATATTAAAAAACTTGCACTTGAGTGTGCAAGTAAACGGATGTACCCAGATATTTTAAATTACGATAAAGTTGTTGAAGTGACGGGTTCATTTAAAACTCCAATGGGTTGTCGAAGTTTCTTGGGCGTTTATGAAGAAAACGGCCAGTTAATTCATGATGGGCGTAATAATTTAGGTGTAATTAGTCTAAATTTGCCTCGTATAGCTATTGAAGCTAAAGGTGATGAAGCTAGATTTTGGGAAATTTTAGATAAACGTTTAGAACTATGTAAAAAAGCATTAATGACGCGTATTGCTAGACTTGATGGCGTAAAAGCAAGAGTGGCACCAATTTTATATATGGAAGGTGCTTGTGGTGTAAGGCTTAACGAAGATGACAATGTTTCTGAAATTTTCAAAAATGGGCGAGCTTCAATTTCTTTAGGTTATATTGGTCTTCATGAAACATTAAATGCACTTTTCGGAAATCAAACGCATCCATTTGATAGTGATAAATTACGCGAAAAAGGCGTGGCAATTGTTGAGTATTTACGTAATGCGGTGGATCAATGGAAGAACGAAACCGGTTATGGGTTTAGTTTATATAGCACACCAAGCGAAAATTTATGTGATCGATTTTGCCGACTTGATACGGCTGAATTTGGTGTAATTCCAGGTGTTACTGATAAAGGTTATTATACTAACAGTTTCCATCTTGATGTTGAGAAAAAGGTTAATCCGTACGAAAAAATCGAATTTGAAAAACCTTATCCTCAAGTTGCTAATGGTGGTTTCATCTGTTATGGCGAATATCCAAATATGATTAACAATATCAAAGCATTAGAAGATGTTTGGGATTATAGTTATTCACGAGTTCCTTATTATGGGACTAATACGCCAATAGATGAATGTTATGAATGTGGTTATACTGGTGAATTTTCTTGTACTAGCAAAGGCTTTGTTTGCCCAAGTTGTGGAAATCATGATTCTTCAAAAGTATCGGTTACTCGTCGTGTTTGTGGATATTTAGGTAGTCCTGATGCCCGCCCATTCAATGCAGGTAAACAAGAAGAAGTAAAACGTCGAGTTAAACATTTAAATAATGGTCAAATTGGTTAATAATCAATAAATATTTATGAATTATCATCGCTATTATCCTGTCGATGTTGTTAATGGGGAAGGAACTCGCTGTGTTCTTTTTGTTGCCGGGTGTGTACATCAGTGCCCAGGTTGCTATAACAAAAGTACATGGGGAGTAAATTCTGGTTTACCATTTACACAAGCACTTGAAGATCAAATCATTAAAGATTTACAAGATACCGAAATAAAACGTCAAGGATTATCGCTTTCTGGCGGTGATCCTTTGCATCCTCAAAACGTCGCAACTATATTAAAACTGGTTCAACGTGTTAAATCTGAGTGCGATAATAAAGATATCTGGCTTTGGACTGGGTATAAGCTTGATGAGTTAACAACTGAACAACAAGCGGTTATTCCTTATATTGATGTGTTAATTGATGGAAAATTTGTACAAGAACTTGCTGATCCTCGTCTATTGTGGCGAGGAAGCAGCAATCAAATTATCCATCGTTTTAAATAAGAATTATGAGCTAACTACTGGGATTTATGTAAATTTAGAAGATAAGAAATAGCTTCTCGGTAGTTAATTTCAAGATTTTCGCTACTTGATGAAGTGATATGCAAATCAGTAATTTTGCCATTATGAATCCCATAAACCCAACCATGTAAATTAACTTTTTGACCTCGTTGCCATGCAGATTGAATAATTGTAGAGTGTCCAAGATTGTATACTTGTTCAATTACATTAAGTTCACATAAAACATCCAAACGGATATCGGGAGGAAATTCCCCTAGAAGTGAGCTGTTTCGAAACCAAAGATCACGAATATGCAGTAACCAGTTATTAATTAGCCCTAAATCAGGATTTTCAACCGCATCACGAATTCCACCACAACCTAAATGACCACAAACAATGATATCTTCAATTTTAAGTACATCCACAGCATATTGAACAACTGATAAACAGTTTAAATCAGTGTGTATTACAAGATTACCAACATTACGATGCACAAATAACTCACCAGGCTTTAACTTAATGAGTTTCTCTGCTGACACACGACTGTCTGAACAGCCGATCCATAAAAATTTAGGATTTTGTTCAACTGCAAGGTGTTTAAAAAATTCAGGATCTTCTTGCTCTATTTTTTCTGACCATTCGTGGTTAAAACGGATTAAATCATTTACATCAAACATAATTAATATTTTCCAATATATTTCATTATTATTTTTTTATTTTAAGTTATTCAATATGCTGAATCTTACTTTTCATTATTAATTTACGCCACAAAGGAGTTGTTAATAGTTTGGCTTTAACAATTTTACTATAAAGCTTGAAGCGCAATGGTATTGTACGTTGATAATAACATTTATTAGGTTTTGGATGGCCACTATTTAATATTTTACTTAAAATTTCAGCGCTATCTAAAGCATAGCTAATACCTTCTAACGAACTTGCACTAATAAAACCAGCTGCTTCACCAATTAAAAAAATATTTTCATTGCCAGTATAAAAATCACGTAGCCGATTTGGATAAACCACTAAACATTTTTCTGTTTTGAGAGGTTTACCAAAAATAAATCCTTGTGTAGTTAATTTTTCTTTTAATTGGTCAAAATTTTCATTCGCTACTTTTTTAGGAAAAGCACCGCCAAAAATAAAATAACCATTTTTTGAAATACTCCAAGAGTAGCAATTGGTTAATTCATTGTCGAATATACAAGAATTAAATGGCGTTGGATGTTGCTCTGTAAACCATTGTTGTATCGCTACATATTGTCTTATCGTATGCTGAGGATATCGCATTCGTCTAACCAGAGAATTGGCACCGTCAGCACCGACTACATATTGGGCAGTGGCGTTGTGTTCAATTTTATTTTCATCAAGATAAGTGATCTGATAACCATCAATAATACGCCTTACTTCTTTACAGAGTGTATTATGAAGAACGGTTACATTTGATGGTATTAGTGACTTTAGCCACAGATCAAATTTGTGCCGATCAAAACTTACATAACTCCGCTGATAATTGCGAACAAGTTTGGTTTGTAAGTCATAAGTTCTGACATTAAAAATTTGAGGATCAGTTAAAATATCAGCCGGTAAGTTTATATTTTGCCTAGCAAAGGCTTTTTGAGCATCATCTGCTAATAGCCCGCCACAAGGTTTATGAAATCCTTCATTTTCCGTTTTATGCTTTGTATCTAATGCAATGACTTTGAATGAAGGACTCAGTAAACGGGCTAGCGTACTGCCAGCTGGTCCAAGGCCTATAATTGCGATATCGTAATCCATGTTATTGTATAGTTTGTTTTATCATGTTTAAAAAAACGTTTATGTTAGCAAATTAAATTATGTGTGACTATTAAAGATGAGAGTTTACCTATGCCAGTTAACTTGTAAAAAAGTTTCCGGTAACTATATGTTTCAGTATAAAATTAGATGTAATTGTTCTTTTTAATGAATTTATTTTTTTAATCTGTCACTGTTTTTAAAAACGCTTCATTTAATTCATTAAATGGTAGAGTGCGGCTAATTATTATTAATCTGGATATTCTTTCTGATGAGTTTTGCCAAGGTGAGCCATAGTCAAATCCTACAACTTTATGTACACCTTGAACAATTAATCGTTGATCATTATCTTTAATAGCTAAAACACCTTTATAGCGTAACATGTCGTTGCCATATTGTTCGACGAGACTTTCCATAAATGCACCGATTTTTTTTAGATCAAGTTCACCCGCTTCAAAAAGATATGAACAAACGTTGTCATCCCATGAAGTCACTTTTTTTTGTAGTGGCAATGGTTTAAAGTCTGCTTCAAGTTTTTGGGTCGGATTGATAACAAAAAATCCTTTATTTATTGTTAATTCATCACTGAGATCAAAGGCATGTATATCAAGCCATTGCGATTTTGGGATCTGACCTTTTACAGCTTCAAATATAATCGCTTTATGATTAATTTTATGGATTCGATTAATTACCTCTGCTTTTTTTTCGTTATTAATACAGTCAGTTTTAGTTAAAATAATACGATCAGCAAAACCAATTTGTGATAGAGCAACGCGATGTTCATTAAGATGTTTTAAAATATGTTGAGCATCTACAAGAGTAATAATTGCATCAAGTTGAATTGTTTCACGAATTAAATCATCAATGAAAAAGGTTTGAATAATAGGTGCAGGATCGGCAAGGCCGGTTGTTTCGATAATGAGTCGATCAAATTGTAATTCACCAGCTGAGCGTTTTTCATGTAATTTGTGTAATGCTTCAGTAAGTTCCCCTTGCACCGTACAACAAATACAGCCATTAGTCATTTCGACGATTTGAATTTCGCTATTAACATTTAGTAAATTGCTATCAATATTTACAGGGCCAAATTCGTTTTCGATAATAATTACTTTCTCGTTATGGTTATGTGTTAATAAGTAATTAATGAGTGTGGTTTTACCTGAACCAAGAAATCCTGTTAATAAAGTGACTGGCAATAACGAAGATGGAATAGATTTTGTCATTTATACCCCACTAATTGTTAGCAACACTTAAACCCACCTTTACCACTATATTTCGCCTCTTGGCGCTCTTTAAAAAACTCTTCATAAGTCATGGGTGTTTGCTCTGGATGAGTGAGCTTCATATGCTGAACATAATTATCATAATCAGGGATGCCAACCATTAATTTAGCGGCTTGACCAAGATATTTTCCTGCTTTTGCAAGTGAATCAAACATATTTTTCTCTCGACTGAATATTATCGTATTGAAATAAGGGCGCCTTGCAGTCTATGTTATATAACCCAAATTGTATGTGAAAATAGTATATTCACTATAAGGCGCTAATTTGTTTGAGTCAATCATTGATTAATCGTAATTATTTACTAGATCCAAAATAAGATAAAATTTTGAACTTATTGATTTTTAGTTGTTTTTAGTGAATTCAAAAAAGTAATATTTTCAATTTTTTAATGAAATTCATTTAATTATTAGTAAATAACTTCTATAATAATCGCCAATTTATCAAGCATAAGAGTTAACAATGGAAAAGTTTCACGTAACAGGACCAACATCGCTAAATGGCGAAGTAGTTATTTCTGGCGCAAAAAATGCTGCGCTACCTATTTTATTTTCTGCAATTTTGGCGGAAAAACCAGTAGAACTTCGAAATGTTCCTAAGTTAAAAGATATCGATACAACTTTAGAATTGCTAAGCCAGCTAGGCGTAAAATGTGAACGAAATGATTCTATTCACCTTGATGCAAGTCACCTTAATAATTATTGTGCACCTTATGAACTGGTGAAAACTATGCGTGCTTCAATTTGGGCTTTAGGTCCTCTTGTTGCTCGTTTTGGACAAGGACAAGTTTCATTACCTGGCGGTTGTGCTATTGGTGCAAGGCCTGTTGATCTTCATATTAGTGGTCTTGAACAACTTGGTGCGACAATCACACTTGATGAAGGCTATGTTAAAGCATCAGTTAATGGAAAACTAAAGGGCACTCATATTGTTATGGATAAAGTGAGTGTTGGCGCGACTGTTACGATTATGTCAGCCGCCACGTTAGCCGAAGGCAAAACGATAATCGAAAATGCAGCCTGTGAACCTGAAATTGTTGATACCGCTAAATTTTTAAATATGCTAGGTGCCAAAATTACTGGTGCAGGTACAATGCGCATTGAGATTGAAGGAGTTGAATGTTTAGGCGGTGGTGTACATGAGATTGTTTCTGATCGTATTGAAACAGGAACTTTTTTAGTTGCGGCGGCTATATCTAGAAGTAAAATTACTTGCCGTAAAACCGATCCAACCTTACTTGATGCGGTGATTTCTAAATTGAAGGAAGCTGGTGCCAAGATTGAGGTAGGTGAAGATTGGATTTGTTTAGATATGCAAGGAAAAAGGGCGAAAGCTGTTAACATTCATACTGCTCCGCATCCAGGTTTTCCTACTGATATGCAAGCACAATTCTCATTATTAAATATGGTTGCTGAAGGCACAGGAATCATTAAAGAAACCATTTTTGAAAATCGATTTATGCATGTTCCTGAGCTAATTCGCATGGGTGCAAAAGCAGAAATTGAAGGCAATACCTTAATTACCCATGGTGTTGAAACATTGAGCGGTGCACAAGTGATGGCGACGGATTTACGAGCGTCAGCGAGTTTAGTTTTAGCTGGTTGTATTGCTGAAGGTTTAACTACCGTTGATCGTATTTACCATATTGATCGAGGCTATGACAATATTGAAGCAAAATTAAGAAAATTAGGCGCCAATATTGAAAGGGTGAAATAATTCATTTTCGCTAAAAAAATTAATAAGTTGTTTTTTCAAAAGGAGCGGAATGATGACAAAGCAAGCATTGGTGTTTTTATCGAATGGTTGTGAAGAAACAGAAGCGGTAACCACTATCGATTTATTAACCCGAGCTGATATAAAAGTTACTACTGCAAGTATTTCAAATTCTCGTGAAATTGAATGTTCTCGAGGGGTAACCATTTTGGCCAAAAAAATACTTTCGGATGTTCAATACATTGATTTTGATGTTGTTGTTTTACCTGGAGGTGTTAAAGGTGCTGAAAATTTTCGAGATTGTCCATTGCTAATCGAAAAATTGAAACAAACGCACCAAAGTGGCGGTATTGTTGCTGCAATTTGTGCCTCTCCAGCTATGGTTTTACAACATCATAACTTATTTCCACACGCATATATGACTGGTTATCCAACCACTAAAGAGGCGTTTAAAAATTGGAAGTCCGATAGAGTTTATTTTGATGAGTTGTATAAAGTTATTACTAGCCAAGGTCCCGCAACGTCTATTGATTTTGCTTTAAAAATTATAGATGCGTTGTTAGGCCGAATAAAAGCAGCTGAGATCGCTCGGCAATTAGTTCTTCCTTTGGGAATTGAATCCTATCAATAAATAGGCATTAAATGTCAAATTCACATTTGTATGAAAAATTAGTTAAAAGAGCGACGCTAGGTGCCGTTTCAATCTCTATTTCCTTAATTTTAATTAAATTTATTACTTGTTGGTTTACCGGTTCAATAAGTTTATTTGCTTCATTATTAGATTCAAGTATCGATTTACTTGCTTCTGGTGTTAACTTTTTTTTAGTTCGTTATGCACTAAAGCCCGCAGATGCTGATCATACTTTTGGTCATGGCAAGGCAGAATCTTTGGCAGCATTATTACAAAGCGCGTTTATTATTGGTTCTGCAATAATTTTGTTACTTTCTAGTATTCGCTCTTTTATTTATCCGAATGAACTACAGGAACCTTTATTGGGGATTATTGTCTCAACTGTTTCTGCTGTAGTGACATGCATTCTTGTTTTATATCAAAGATATGTTGTAAAAATCACTAAAAGTAATGCTATTCAAGCTGATATGTTGCATTATTCTTCCGACATGTTGTTGAATATTGCTGTTATAATTGCACTTTGTTTAAGTTGGTATGGCATTACTTATGCTGATGCGGCCTTTGCATTTTTTATTGCTTTGTATATTTGTTATAATGCTTATCACATTGCACACAATGCAATTAAAGACCTCTTAGATCACGCTTTACCAGATAGTGATAATTTGCGAATAGCTGAAATTGTTGCTTCATATCCAGATGTAAGAGGTTTTCATGATCTAAAGACCCGCCAAGCAGGCCCTCTCAAATTTATTCAATTGCATCTTGAATTAGATGATGATATGCCTTTAATCACAGCTCATGCCATTGCTGATGCTATTGAAAAACATATTTCTAAAGAATTTTCTCCTGCAACGGTGATTATTCATCAAGATCCAATTTCTGTTGTGCCTATCGAAATGATGAAGTAGAAAAATTAATCAAAAATAGCCTTTATCTTCTATTGTTAGATATCTGTTAAGACTCTATAATAACTAAAAGTTAATAATTTGGAGTTATTTTAAATGATAAAAAAAATAGGTATTTTAACAAGTGGTGGCGATGCTCCAGGAATGAATGCTGCTATTCGAGGAGTAGTGAGAACAGCATTATCAGAAGGGTTGGATGTTTTTGGTGTTTATGATGGTTATATGGGACTTTGCGAAGATCGCATTGTTCAATTAAAGCGTTCAAGTGTATCTGATATTATTACTCGTGGTGGTACATTTCTTGGATCGGCTAGATTTCCAGAATTTAAAGATAAAGCTGTAAGACAAAAAGCCATTGCTAATCTAAAAAAACATCAAATTGATGCTTTAGTCGTTATTGGTGGTGATGGTTCATATATGGGCGCAATGCGATTAACTGAAGAAGGTTTTCCATGTATTGGTTTACCAGGAACCATTGATAATGATATTCGTGGTACTGATTATACTATAGGTTATTTTACTGCGCTTAGTACTGCTGTAGAAGCAATCGATAGATTACGTGATACTTGTTCTTCACATAACCGAATTTCAGTCATTGAAATAATGGGGCGAGATTGTGGTGATTTAACCTTAAATGCAGCAGTTGCTGGTGGTTGTGAATTTATGATTATTCCAGAGGTTTCTTATACGAAGGAAGATCTAATCGAAGAAATTAAGCTAGGTTTTGCAAAAGGTAAAAAACATGCAATTGTGACTGTTACAGAACATATGTGTGATGTAAATCAACTTGCAGTAGACATTGAAGCTGCTGTTCATCACGAAACTCGTGCCACAGTATTAGGGCACGTTCAACGTGGCGGTTCTCCTGTCCCTTATGATCGTATTTTGGGATCTCGTATGGGTGCTTATGCAGTTGAATTACTGCTACAAGGCTATGCAGGTAGAAGCGTTGGCGTACAAAATGGTAAATTAGTACATCATGATATTATAGATGCTATCAATAATATGAAGCGTCCATTTGATATGGATCTATACAATACAGCCAAACGATTATTTTAAATGTTTAAGCATAATTAGTATTAGATAAATATCTGATTGTTTTATTAATAGGTAAACTGTTGAAAATGATATTTTAAACAGTTTACCTATTTGTTTATCTGCTAACTCCTTTAAAATTAGTCGATATGGAATTAGGCTTCTTTTAATAATAAAAGAGTTTTTATTAATCAAGTATGGATGTGAATCACAGTAAACTAATTACAATGTTATATTGGTAATTTTATGACACTATATTTTTTAGAAGATAATGATCGTTTTTATGCTTGTGATGCTAATAATAAAGAAATAGCTAAAATGACCTTTACAAGGATAGGAAAAGATAAAGCTACTATCAATCATACTTACGTTGATCCTGTGTATCGAGGTCAAGGTGTAGCTGATAATTTATTAAACCTTGTGTTAAAACAATTAAAGCAAGAAGAACGTGAAATTATCCCTATTTGTTCGTTTGCTATTAAGAAATTGGCTAGAAAACACTAGATTTAGAAATGATTTATAATAAATTTAGATCTTATCTTTTTTTTGTTTGGATATTTATTTTTGTAAATTGTAGTTCTAATTATATGAAAATGTTGTAATATAAACCAATTATTTCATCATTTACAATATCCAAAATGGTAATAGAAAAACCGGAAAAAATTCATTCTATACATGTATTACGTGGTGTTGCAATTATAATGATTGTTTTTAGCCACTGTTTAGGTGTATTTAAAAATACTCATTTAATTGCTAATAGTTATTTATTTTCTTTTTTAAATTTATTTTGCTTTAATTTTACCACTTTTTTTGTTTTAATTGCTGGTTTTTTATTTCAACATCTAACTTATAAATTTGATACTAAAACTTATTATTTATCAAAATTTAAGACTGTCGTGTGTCCTTATATTTCGGTATCTATTTTTTGTTTTATTTTTTTCCATTATCAGTATTTATCTAATTTACCGTGGTATTCATTGACTGAATCTAGTGTTATTAGCTCAATAATTAGGATGATGTTAACAGGAACACAACTGTTACCATTGTGGTTTATGCCGATGATTATCATTATTTATTTAATGGCTCCTTTATTATATTTTTGGTCGAAAAGGAGTTTGATTGTAGCCGGTCTGATCGCTATGTTTTGGGTTGTAATGTTCACTAAACCTGATTTTACTAAACCGATTTTAAATTTGTTGCATTATGGTCCAGTTTATATAATTGGCATGATGATAAAACAAAATTATCAAACCATTATCAAAATAGTCAAAGATAATTTATTCTTAGTCATATTTCTTTTTGGTTTATGTCTTTTCATTCCATTTGCTTATCGCTATATGAGTCATTTAGGTGTAGAAAAACTTTATTATGATACATTACAAAAAATCATTTTATTTATATTAGCGCTTTATTTTTTAGATGGACTGAATCATAAAACGAATGAGGGGAGATTATATAAATTCTTTTCTTATATGGCAAATATTAGTTTTCCTATCTATTTTATTCATGAAATTATTGTTTTAGAAATCGAACAGCTACTGTATATTTCTCCTCTAGGTTATGTAATCAAAACCGACAATGGTTGGTTAGCATCCTTAGGAGCACTAATCTTTTTAGTGTCTACTTTAATTGCAAGTGTCATTATTGCTAATATAATAACGCTGATTTTTAAAAATAAAGCAAAATATCTTATTGGTGGAATTCGTTAGATAATATCATTTATTATTTGACTGGGTATTATTTAAAATATTTTTATTTGAGTTTTGTATTTAGGATATAGTTTAAAATAACACATTGTTTTTTATATAAAAGAATTTTTGATTTGTTTACATAAGATGTATTAAATAATTCGATTTGAACAAATAAGATGCAAACGAGAATAAAATTAAAATTAATACTTGCACAAAAATTTTAAGCCCCTATAATGCGCATCCACTGACACGCAATCAGCGACAAGCAGGCGGGGAGTTGGTG
>NZ_JBIDFB010000016.1:0-38961 GCF_046635565.1 Gilliamella sp. BG7
TTAGACTTAAATATATCAGAAGCCAAACTTGTAGTAGAAGCAATTAAATTCTACAGAGAAAACAAAAAAGCCTCTTAGTTGAGGCTTTCTTTTAAATTCAGTAATGATCGGTGTTCTTGCAATGTTAACTCGTTGAGATGTCGCCTTGGGTTGCCGCACATCCAACAAGAGCAAGCTGTTGGTGTTGTCACATGCCTTTTTAGCGATTTTCTAGAATCACCAGAATAAAAATCGTGCTTTCTATTATCTAGACATCGCTTAACTTGATGTCGTCTATATGCTCGTGTTCTCATAAAATTATTCACATATGGATAGCAAAAAGCCCGCATTTGCGAGCTTTGTATACAATTATTCCATGGTGACATCTTTATATCAGTTTCATGTTAGCATTTCAAGTGTTTTTTTAAATAAATTGTGAATTTATTTGTGTGTTATGCTATTTAGAATATCTAAACGCTGACATGTTAGCAGCGTTATTGCGCTTAAATGTCCTACAATATGGTTTTCACCACCTTCTTTCATTGATTTTATTTTTGCTCTATCAACACTCATTTTTTTTGCAATATCAACAACAGATAGCGGTTTTATAATGTTTTTTGTTTGCTTGCTAAAACCCTTTGCGCTTGTAATACTGATAGTTCCGTTGAATGCTAATCGCTCAAGTTTTCTTCCGAATCCTGTTGTTGCCACATAATCTTCAATCGTTTGTTTTTCTCCAAAATAAAATAATTTTAAAATGCTATATTGTTCCGCTGCTTGCCTATTAGTTTTTGATAGCGCAATTAATGCAGAATCAATTAACATAGCATCATCATCATTACACAACTCTTTGTATTTTTTCTGTTGATTCTCAAACAAAGACGGCGATTTTTGTTCTGAATAATAATTTTTCCTTGACCAATTACCCCACAGCCTTAACACATCAGTAATATCATAATCAGCTTGAAACCGAACTCGTGTAACTGGTTTTACAATTTTCTTTGGCTCATCATCAACGTACATATATTCTGCTAGCATTTGTTATCTACCCCCTTTTTAACTCTTTTAATTTTTGCTTATACTCAGCTTTAATCTGTTTTATTTGCTCTATCGTGTATTTTTTGGGTTCGTGATGCCCCTCTAACCATTCAACTTTTTCTACACCTATTTTTTTCACTAAATTAATTCTGTACTCAATGATGTTCCCTGATTTATGATTGTTACATGCTGAACATTGCTTATGTACATTTAATTCACAAAATCGTAACTCTGGGCACGCACCGACACTTCGATAGTGTCCTGCGTGATATTGCCCGTTATGATATCGCCCACAACTGATACACGGCTCGCTTTTATCCCGTTCTCGAATAAATGCATTAAATGCTGTTTGCGCATCTCTTAAATGCTCTGAGCGTGTTTTTATGCCCTCCTTGGCTATCCGTGCTAACTTAATTCTCGTTCGCTCTTGAACTTTGTTATCTTTTGCATATTGAATAGCACAATCAACAGAACACACTTGAGCAAGCGAGTTAAATAACGCAAATTTTTTGCCACAGCTTTTACATTTTTTCTGCTTTATTTCTCGCTTCATTGTCTGAATTTCGCTTTATTCTTGTAAAACTTACCACAAGACCCTTTTACTTCGCCGTTAACATTGATGAGCGGTCTATTGCAAACAAATAAATCCCAATCAACGTTATATAAACAAGCACCATTACATTCAGGACATTTAAAATCAGTTTTGATTAATTTGTGTTTTTTCGGCATTGTCGTTAACCTTGTTTAAATTATGCTGATTAATGTATTCTCTGCGCTGTTCTCTAACTATTGCTATTGCTCGCTCTAATTCTTGCTCTTTATCATCGTATAGTTTTAATTGTTCTTTGTGTTTGTTGTTCATCATGCCACCTGCTCCAACTGTAATTTCCTGTACTCACTATCATTTGGTATTCGTAATTTAAAACCGTTTTGATATGACCATGTTTCAATTTGCTGTAGAAAAAAATGCATTTCCCCCGCATCTAAATCAGATGTTTTAACCAACTCCAATGTTGTGGTTATTTCTCCAGTTATAACGTTTTTACGCTCAACTTCTTTATAACCTAAAAACATCTCTTTAAAGTCTTTTTTCACGCTCTCTAAAGTATATAAACTTGTCTTTCCTTTTTGATTAGCTTGTTCAGCTATATCTGTATACCACATGTGAGAAAGTGAATTTTGGTCAATTGTCCGCTTTTCTCTCCAAATTTTGATTATTAATCGATAGCGTTTACCGCTTTTGACGAGATTTGCTAATGTATTAAAAATTGTTTTAATGTTGCTTGAATGCAAACATAAATCATCCATCAGTAATAACCCTCTCTCACTACAGTTTTATATAGATATCATCAAAATGACCACGAATAACCATTCGTCTTAGTGCACCGTATAAAAAATCGCACTCAGCCTGCTTGTTACTTTTGAACGGTTTATCAGCAATTAATCGCATGTTTGTCGGAAATCCGTGTATTTTGCGGACCCTGTTACCATGCGCGTACAGCAACCCCCAACCCGCCGGCAAATCTTCAACTCGTATCACATCGGGAGGACACAAATAAAAGCGCCAATCCCCCATACCTAGATTTTGATTTACCCTGAATTTTTTCTTTTTATCAGCTAAAAAATCAGAACGGCTTGTTTTACATTCAATTAATAGCGATACATTATTTCTAAACCCGATGGCATCTGGTTGCTCACCAGTTTCAATCCGTGCTTGATAGCGGTCATGAAAAACCACGCCAAAACCATTTCGTTTTAGAAATTTTTCAGCCATTAAACATAGTTCAGAGTGAGTTAATTCAGCCATTACTTAGTTGCTCTCCAAATCACGAAATCCCAAAAAACAAACGAAGCTATTGCTACAATCACTTCATCACTCATTGCTCACCCCAATCCCCGTCTAATTCAGCTCTTGCTAGCCATGCAAGCAATGCGGAATTAATAAAATCAACATCTTGCGTTAAAATTTTTTAATAAACTCATTCTTTTTATAATCTTCGATCCCCATAGGAATTGGAGTAATTAGATGTTTTTTAAATCTTTCTACTTCTTTTTCTAACTCTTGCTGTGTTAATTTAGTCATCCCTAAACCCTCACACACTCAAAATTATCAAGCTGAACTAGCTCTTTACCGTTTGATAGCTTTTTAATGCATTGTTCGATTGTTAATTTTTCATCAGTAAAATGCATCCAGCTTATTGGTAATTGCCATTTTTTTATGATTGTTGCCGTTATTTTGTAAGCCATTTCTGTATCAACTCCCTCAATTTTGCCTTATCTTCTTCTGAATATTTTTTAACTCGTTCTGCTAATTGCTGCTTAACCTTTGCCGTATCCGCTCCTGGTTTTCGTATCGCTCTCACATAGTCGTATGCTATTTTGTCGAGCATGTGATAACGTCCAAGTGGGCAATGATTAACCTGCTCTCGCATATTTACGCTCTTTCTTAACGGGTTCTGGATTTGCTCTAGCTTGTGATTCGAGCTGATCTACTTCATAAATGCGACCATTGCTAATACCTGCGAAAACAGTAAAATTACCTGAGCCATGGCGATTTAAAGCAACGTTAATTTCCATTAAGTTTTTATCTGCGTTATCGTTGTAAACTGCATCACGATAAATACCCACCCAGTAGTCACAATCTTGCTCAATTTGTCCCGTATCTCTGCTGTCGCTTGGTATCGGTCGTTTATCCGCTCGTGATTCAAGATTACGATTCAATTGAGTTAACATAACAACAACGCAATTAAGCTCTTTAGCCAAGGCTTTAAGCCCTTTCGTGATTGCGCCATAAGCTAAGTCGTTACGAGTGTCGTCACCTGTTTTTTCTTTCTCCATTAGGGTTAGATAGTCAACCATGATCATGCCTATTTGCCCCTTTTCTCTTGCCATTCGTCGAGCTTCTGAACGGATATGCGATAGTGTGATCGCAGGTGTGTCGTCAATGTAAATGTTATCGGTGTTTGATAATTCGTTGAGATGATGCATAACACGCGCAAACTCTGAATCCGAACCTAAACCACCGTCATAGAAAATATTGCTGTTTACTGCTGATTCTTGGGCTAAAATGTTTTCAAGCATTTGCTCATCTTGCATTTCTAACGAAAACATCAGCACAGGTAATTTCTCATTCATAGCGCAATGACGAGCCATGTTTATTTCGAAAGTGGTTTTACCCATTTTTGGACGAGCACCAACGACAAATAGCGATCCGCGAACAAGCCCTTTAGGTGCTAATTTCTCATCTAATGCTTTGATTCCAGTTGATAAACCACGTGCACTATCTGCGTTTTCTAATCGTTGTCCAAGGGTTTCTGTCCATTTATCAGCAATTGTTTTTAACGACTTAAGTCCAGTTGTTTTACCAGTTTTGTTATAGTCATCAATTTGCGTAAATAGCGCATGAATAGCTGATATTTTGTCGCTAGTGGATAGATTTGATTTCTCAAAAATCATTGCGCTACAGTCGTTTAATTTTTGCAATGTGTAACGTTCAATAGCTTTATCTCGAACGATTCCAGCATAAGCTGTAACGTTGATCATCGACGGCGTATTTTTGGATAATTCAGCCAGATAAGCTAAACCACCGCAATCTTTCAAAGTCCCTTTTGCTTCCATACTGTCTGACAATGTAATCAGGTCAATTGGGTAGTTTTTACGATTTAATTCAAGCATTTCAGCAAAAATAACCTGATGATGTCTGCTGTAGAATGATTCTGGCTTCAATGAATAGATTGCTTTTTGGCAGCGGTCTGATTGAAAATCTAACATCATTGAGCCAAGCACGGCTTGTTCAGCAACTAAGTCATGTGGGATCACGTTCATAGCGTACCCTCCACAACTTTCAGGTATGTACTTGGTTTTATGATGTAATCAAAATCAGCACGCCAGCCCCTGTCATTTTCGCCGAAGTAAAACGGTTTTGCGTTGTCCACAAAATCATAAAAATAATTGGCCAAGTTCTGGAATGTTGGTTGTTCAAGCTCTTTGAGTAATTTCTTCACTGCGTTTTTTCGTGCAGTAGTCATTTTTTGAATCTGTGGCAATCTGTTTTCTACAGCATCGTTGTATGCATCCATGACCAAATCAAAATCAATGTTATTTTCTTTTGTAATATTGTTTTTAATAGTGTCTTTTGTAGAGTGACATTTTTTGTCACTGGTGGTAGTGACATTTTTTGCTACTGGTTCCATGCATTTTTTGCTACCAGTAGCATTTTTTGTACCTGCATTTTTTGTCACTGGTTCTGACGTTCCCAACACTAGTGAATATTCAGTAATTTCACCATTATTTTTAATTGCATTGATCAAACCTAAATTTGTTAATTCAGACAGAGCTGCATAAATAGTGCGCTTGTCTTTTATTCCTAAATATTGCATAAATTGAGATATGCTGATTTTATCGCTTGTTTTGCCCCACCCCGTGGTTTTGCGAGTAATCAGTAAATAACAACGTAATGCATTAGCTGACATATCAGCCATTAATTCATCAATAACAGCGTTTGGTACTTGAAATGAGTTTGAAATGAATTTACTCATTAATTAACCCCCATCGAATATTCAGCATATTTCTTGCCGTTTTTAGCTCTTATCATGCGACTATCTATTGAATGACCGCGTTTTTTTAAATCATAAATACGCGCACCTAGCCTAAGGCAACCGTATTGATCTAATGCTTGTAACGGATTAATGGTTTTACCGCTTTGCAAATGCCGCAAAATGTTTTTGCATTGGCTTTGTGTGCTTTCATTGTTCAATGTGCTCATAATTACCTCGAATAACTGACCAGTTAACATCAGGGCGCAAATCTTCGCATTTAACCTTTCCGCTTGTTTTGTCTTCAATCTCAATGCAAATTTTTTCACCGAGTCTTGATGAGCGATCGCTAATTCTTTTTCTTAAATATTTGATTGTAGTACCACATTTTTCAGCAAATACCCTTTGCTCTTCTGTCGTTAAGCTGTTTAAAAAAAGCCGTAATTTATTCATATGAATACCTGTGGGTTAATTATTTTTCTTGAATATTACCTTAAGATAAAAATAAAATCAACACCCCAAGGTAATTTACCAAAAGGTAAATTTTTATTAAAATTAAAAGAAATATGAGGAGAGCGTATGAACATATATGAAATTAGACGTAAAAATTTAATAACATTAAAAGATAAATACTGTAACGGTAGAATTACAGAATTATCAGAGAAATTAAATAAAAACCCGTCATACGTATCAAGAATGCTGTATGAGGAAGGGAAACCAAATAAAAAAAATATATCAGACAAAGTTTTGTTTGATATTGAAACTGCTTTTAATTTGCCGCGCGGTTGGCTGGATGATTTAACTCCTTATGATCAACTAGAACCTGTAATAGATTCTAATAATATTAAAAATGACATAAAAAAAGAGGATGGAGTGAAAATAGAAGTTTTGGATATCAGTGCAAGCTGTGGAAACGGTGTAATCACTGAACGTGAATTTGCTAGCGTTTTACGTTCAATTGAGTTTACCCCCGATTTCGCACTAAAATTATTTGGAAGAAGATCAACTGAGCATATCAAAGTAATAACAGCAAAAGGCGACAGTATGACGCCCACAATTAAATCAGGTGCGAATGTATATGTTGACACAAAAATAAATTATTACGACGGTGATGGTGTGTATGTTTTTGTTTTTGACAACGAAATATATATAAAACGCATTCAAGTTACAGGAACTGAAATAATAGTTATATCAGATAATTCAGTATATGAAAAATGGAGACTCGATAAAAACTCAATGAATCATTTTTATATACAAGGAAAAGTATTTGTTGGACAAAATATTGAGTATGTCTATTTTGACTAACGAATAATTGCATTTCTCAAGCCACTTAAGTGGCTTTTTTTATATTCCCTACTTACCACAGCTCAAAAAACAGCCAATCAAAAAAGTTTTTTCACTTATAATACAATAACTTATTACCTTTGGGTTATTTTTTAACTAAAATTTATTTACCTTTAGGTGTTTACAAAATGATAACCTTTAGGTAATATACACACATCAAAACAAATCAACTTACCAAAGTTGAAGCTCTTTAAAAATTAGAAAAGTCGGAACAACTTATAAAGTGTTATTCAAGTAGACAGTGTGAAAGCGAAGCTCATCTTAGAACGAAATGCCTAGCTCCCTCTAAGCTGATGAACTGATAGCACGGGGTAAGGGAGCGCAACACCTACTGGGGTATGTACCAGTATTCAAATCAAAGCGCATTCATAGAGTGCGCTTGAGTTTGATGTAAATAATACTAATTATTATCAGTATTATTTTTTTTGATTTCTTTTCTAATAAATTTTTCAAATGATGGATCTAGTACAAAGCGACATTCGGTATCAAATGTACGCGGAAAACCACATTGAATAATCAACCCCTTATTAATAAGCTTAATAACATGTTTAGGTATTTTTTCTGCTTCAAATGAAATGTATGGATAACCACTATGTAATAAATAAGCAATAACTTCTTTCTCAGATTTATTTAACGAATTAATTAATAATACTAATTCATTTCGTTCTTTATTTAGCTGTTTTTTATTAGAAAAGTTTGTATAGAACTTTTTAAAATTTACCACTACAGAATAAATAAAACTGCACAAAATAAAACTGGTAGCAAAAACCGCTATTTCATAACTGAATGGAATTTTTACTTTTTCACTAAATTTAATTTGAATTTCGGTGGGAACTATAAAAAAAATACATAATGAAACAAGAACTATCAACATGCTTTTCAATGAAAATATCCTTTCTAAAGATAGAAACAATAGTAACTAGCCAATCTGGCATACATAAAAATCCTTGTTTGTACGTGGTTATGAGTATTCTAAATCCTTGTACGTGGTTGTCAAGGGAGCACGAGCCTGAGCGTGTTGCAGTATTACTCAGGCATATTCATAAACACTTTATGAGGTGTTTTGATGGATTAAAACTATCAAATTTCGAGGTAACTTATGCAATTACAAAGAGATGTAGAGAACGGTTACGAAAGAGCATATTGCAACATGATGAATAATTCTGAAATGCAAGATGCTAAAGATGATGGGATTGAAACTAGAGCCAAAGAATTGCTTAAAAATTTCGATAACGACAACGATTGGCAAATTGTAGAGCTACTAAAAATAAAGCTAGAAAGTAAAAGCATTGATGCTGATATTTACAATCAGTTTATAACTGATATGTGTTACTCACAAGCTAAAGCTGAGTATAACAAGAAATTCTGATAGATCGGAAAGACGAGTACATACTAACATCCTTTCGCCCTCTTCTGAGGGCTTTTTTGAGGAATTCATTAAATGAATAAAAAAATTAAAGAAGCTAGTGATTTAACTAACAAATTAATATCTGATGCTGTTAAAAGTATTCAATCAAATAATGACAATTACATTATAGATTACTTTACTAAATTGATATCATTAGTCAAATCTAAACTCGGAGCTACTCAATTTAATGATGCAAAAAACGCATTAAAGAAAGAAATCAGCATCAGACCAGATTTTATGAGCGTTCTAGATAGCGCTATAGTTTTTGCAAGAAGAATAATATATCTAAATTTAATTCTAAAACAAAACACGGCTTGGCGTCTGCCGTAAAAACGCCTCCTTTCTTAGTGTATTTGCCCGTGAATTGAGTAACGGGCTTTTTTGACAGATCATTTTAACGAGGAGTAAATCAATGACAAGCAAGAAAATTATTGAACGATTACAAAAACAAAACTGGTTTGTTAAATGTGAAACCGAGCACGAAGTAGCATTAGTGTTAAACGCCTGCGTTGATGCAAAAATTAGCTGGTACCACGGAGCGTCTGCGTCGTTTTTGCCAGACCAAATTCTACAAAAAACACCGATTTTTATTGGTCGAGATGCCCATTTTAATGAAAATGGGCTTTTTTGGGATGATCTAATGTATTTTGACGCTGAGACTCCTAATTTAGAAGACATAACAGATTGGTTTTTCGAAGAGCTGAGGAATGAATAATGGAAAAATTAACACCGCAAAACAAACATGAAGAACATCTTGTTCAGGTTTTATTAGCAAAAATGCAGGGTGTGCCAGTTGAATATAAGCGCGGCGCTGATTGGTGCCGAGCAGTCCCTGATTCCGTATCATTGAATACAGAATACCGCATTGTACCGAAACCAATCCCTTTGTTTACCCGTGAAATGTGGGCGATGATTGCTCCAGAATGGAAATGGGCGGCAATGGATAGAGATGGCAAAGTGTGTTTTTATACTGATGAACCTTGTATTAACACAAGAGGTATTGGCTGGACTAATTGCGGTGGTGATTATTGCTACAGCGTTTTAGCAACAAACATCGACGGAGTTAGCTGGCGTCTCTCACTCACAGAGCGACCAGAGGGCGTTTAAATGAACACAATACCAACTGATCATGTCGGCTGTAATGTACATGACACAGACCGATTTAATGTTGATTACAAACTAAACAAGGGCGAGCAAATATACGCCCTTTTTTGTACCTACTTTTTGACATTAGGCGGATTGTTTATGCTTATTCGCTGGATGTTAGAAGTGGCGACGGAGTGAAGATAATGAAACAAGGTATTTATTACGATATATCTAACGAAGATTATCACAATGGCGCAGGTATTAGTAAATCGCAACTAGATTTTATTGAAGAAAGCCCCGCTCTTTATCAGTGGGTAAAAAATGCGCCAGTTGATAAAAGTAAAATGTCATCACTGGACATGGGGACAGCTTTTCATTGTTTACTATTAGAGCCTGAAGAATTTAAAAGGCGTTTTATAATACCAAAGCCAATAAATTTAAGAACCAATGCAGGAAAAGCCGAGTATCAAGAGTTACTCAAAGAAGCCGAAGAATCTAATCAAGCAATCATCACCTATGAAGATTACAGAAAGTTACTTCTAATGCGTGATAGTGCAATGGCTCATCCATTAGCAAAATGGATTATTGAAGAACAAGGGCATACAGAATCATCTATATATTGGAATGATGTTGATACAGATATTTTATGCCGATGCCGACCTGATAAATTTATAGAAAAATTTAACTGGGTAGCCGATATAAAAACATCCGCTGATATTGATCGCTTTTATGCTCACTCATATGACTATCGTTATCATGTGCAAGATTCATTTTATAGCGACGGCGTTCAATCTATCATTGGAGAAAAACCTACTTTTGTTTTCTTGGTAGTTAGCACAACTATCAATTGTGGAAGATACCCTGTAAAAACTTTCATGTTAGATGAGGCCGCTAAAAACATTGGACGTCAAGCTTATAAAGCTAATTTATTTAGATTCAAACAATGTACAGAAGATAACAATTTTCCAGCACTTCAAACATTATCGTTGCCTTATTGGGCTAAGGAATTAAAAAATGAGTGAACAAAATCAACCGCCTATTGCTAAATCTGACTTAGAAAAAACTCAACTAACAAATCAAGAAAAAAAACCAGCAACATTAGCTGAATTAGTTAACTCTTCAAAAATTAAAAACCAACTTGCCATGGCACTGCCAAAACACATGAACCCTGACAGAATGGCAAGAATCGTTACAACAGAAATTCGGAAAACACCAGCATTAGCAGATTCAAACATTCAAAGTTTTTTAGGAGCTGTTGTTCAATGCTCGCAATTGGGTTTAGAACCGGGAGGTGCACTTGGGCATGCCTACCTACTCCCATTTGGTAACGGTAAAGCAAAGGATGGAAAATCTAACGTACAGTTAATTATTGGCTATAGAGGCATGATTGATCTTGCTAGACGTTCAGGGCAAATCATCAGCATATCAGCAAGAACCGTTCGAGAGGGCGATGATTTTCATTATGAGTATGGTTTAAATGAGGATTTAAAGCACACTCCAAAAGCCGACGAATCAGCACAAATCACATATGTTTATGCTGTTGCCCGCTTGAAAGATGGCGGTTCTCAGTTTGAAGTTATGACATTCAACCAAATTGAATCGGTTCGCAAACAAAGTAAAGCTGGTGATAAAGGGCCTTGGATAACTCACTGGGAAGAAATGGCAAAGAAAACAGTCATTCGACGATTATTTAAATATTTACCTGTTTCAATTGAAATTCAACAAGCTGTAATTTTGGACGAAAAAGCAGAAGCTGGCATAAGTCAAGATAATGAAATGATTTTAGACGCTGATTTTTCTGTGGTCGAAGCATAACCGTCCAAGTGACGGTTTTTATTAAAAGGAAAGAATTATGTTTTGTAAAAATTTAACAGTTTATACAATTTCTAATGTTGATATTTTAAATAAAATCAATAATGAGCTATTACAAAAATTAGCGTTTACCCCTTGCTCACCTCTTGATTCTTTAAAAGGCGGTTTTATCTCACCTATTGACAACCCAGAAACGCTACTTATTGATATTCAAGGACAAATACTACTTAAATATCAAACTGAACAAAAAACAATTCCTGCGGACGTTATTAAGCGTGCGCTAAATGAAAAAATAGAAAAACAAGAGCTGGCTCTATGTAGAAAACTAGTTAAATGTGAAAAATCATCATTAAAAGATGAGGTAATAATTGATTTGTTACCCAGAGCCTTTAGTAAATTTAAACAGTTTAATGTGTGGATAAATAAACGAGATAAATTTATAGCAATAACAACGTCAAGCTTTAAACAAGCAGAAGATATTTTGGCCCTTTTACGCAAAGGGCTTGGTTCACTTGCTTTAACACCGTTATCAATTGATAAACCGCTTGAACAGGTAATGACCACATGGGCGAAAGAAAACTTGGCATTCCCTCCATTTTTATTGGGTGACCAAGCCGAACTAAAAGATCCGCTTGAAGGTAATGGGATTATCAGCTGTAAAAATCAAGAAATTAACAGCTATGAAATGTTAGCTCATTTTGATTCTGGTAAATGGATAACAAAAATTAGAATCATTGATGATCGTGGTGTTAGTTATATTCTAAATAATAATTTTGTATTCAAAAACATTAAATTTGATCAATCTGTCATAGATGAGAATGAAGACGTGCCACTTGATGATAAAGAAGCGCGTATAAAAGCAGATTTCTTCTTAGCCTCAAATATCTTATCTAAAACAATAACTGAGCTAAAAGATGTACTAGATAAGATTATTTAATTTAAAAAGCGTCTGGTATATGCGTTGATGATTAGTGTTAGCAGAGACGCTGTCCGCAATTGCAGTTAGCCCACTAATTTGAAATATACAAGTCATATTGTTTGACATGACGGTAGTCACGCCGTTGGCGACAGAGTGGCAATAATTTTAGAGGAAAAATAATGGCTATTCTAAACAAATCACAAACAGAGAAGCAGAATAAAGATTATTGGCGAACATCAGAGTTATTGATCAATGATGCGTTAACACTGCTGAATATAAAAGGCTTTGATATTGACGTATGTTGCTCAAGCGAAGATGTTCAAATAGAAAAAAGCTACTGGTGTTTAACTGAGGCTAATGACGCATTGAGTGATATAGATTGGTTTTCTGATTCATATTCTGATAGCTCATTTCCACAATTTACGACTTCATTTTGCAATCCACCATTTTCTAGGAAATGGGAGTTTTTCAAAAAGGCGATTGAACAAGTAAACAAATTTAGCAAACAAGTATTGATGGTCCTGCCCTACACCCCTGCTACTAGGGCGTGGAGCGACAATGTACACGGACAAAACTGTATTATTTATGTTCCGGATGGTCGTTATCAGTATCTATTGCCGAGCGGTGAAAAGTCTGTAAATAACTGTAATTTTGATACGTGTCTAATTCTGATTGTGCCATTTAAGTGTGGAAATGTAATTGTTAATTATAAGCGAGGTTTAAGTGAGTGAAAAAGTATATGACGTTGATTTACCACCTCCTAAATTCGGAATGTTTGACCCAGTTTTTTATGACGGTATGAAAACAGAAATCGCAAATAATGATATTTATTATGCATATGATGAATCTGGCGTTATGTGCCCGTGGTATCACATCCCCGTTTTTATAGACGGGTTTATTAGCATTCAACTAGTACCAGAAACAGATTTAACGGAGGTGGGTAATGATTAATTGGCGTGATGCTAGCAAAGAGTTGCCAGAAACCCTTACTGATTGCGTTGTAATTACTAGGTCATTTTCGCAAGACGGGAAAATTATAACTAGCACTCAGAACTCATGTTATTACAGAAGAAGTGACAAATGGGGGTATGTTAATGGCTGTCATGTTTTAGCTTGGGTTTACACGCATGAATTAATACAGTTATGCGGATTAAATCAATATTTAATGATGGAGTAAATTATGATTACAGATAAACATTCATTGACACGAACTGAGCTATTAAAAGAGGCTATTGCTTGCGTTAAAGAAATTGAAAAAATGCAAAAACAAATTGATAAACAACTGGAGCGAAAAAATGGCAAATAATTTAAATCAGTGTTTATTCACTGGCAGAATCGGGAAAATCGAGGAGCGTTACACTTCTGATAACAAGTTAATTGTTAATTTCACTATGGCAATTGGTAGCTATAAGAAGAATGGCGATAGCTACGAAAACGTCACAGACTGGGCTAACTTACGAGCGTTCGGTAAGATTGCTGAGAAAGTGCGAGATAAAGGCAAAGGTGCTTTTATTCGTGTTACAACTCGATACAAAACAGATAAATGGCAGGACCAACAAGGCAACAACAAAACAGCTATTTATTTTATAGTTGATGATTTTGAAGCGTTAACGTTCGATAAAAGCAGTAATCAGTCAGCACAACAATCTAAACCGCAAGCACCAGCTCAGGCTCAGGCTCAGGCTCAGGCTCAGGCTCAGCAAAATGAGTTTATAGATAATGAGATTCCTTTTTAATCAATAAGTTATAAAGTTACCCACAAAATCTGTTAATAACTCACTGAACAACCACCCATTCTATTATTAAGAAGAAATAATTATGACTAACTACACTAAAGCACAGCGAGAGATGATTCTTTAAGAGAGCTTATGAAAAAATTTATAAAATTACACTGTATTGATTTTAAACGTAATTCAATAATTGAATTAACTTCACCAACTGTTATTAATACTGATTTAATTGTATCTATTAATGAAGAAGAAGTTAGGCACCCCTGTACTGGTCAATGGATTTTTTTTACTAGAATAATTTTAAAAGATGCTGACGATATTTTTACACATGAAAGCGTAGATAATATTTATTCATTAATGGAATCGTCTTAACGAAAGCAAAGAGCAATAATTGCTATTGCTGAGTGTTATTTGTTGATGAGAGAGAATCAGAGGTAATTATGGAAATGATTACATTAAAAGATGCGGCAAGAATGACAAAATTATCTTACACGTATCTTTATGAAAAAAGAAAAGAATACGGATTTTCTTTTCAATCTAAATCAAAAAATAGAGTTGGAAAATGGTTGGTCGATAAAAAAGAGTTTGAAGAAAAGTTCAAAGCAAATCATAATGCAAATCGGCTAACCTCTGAAATTAAGGAGGTAAAAAAATGTCAATTAAAAAACGGGGAGAAGTTTGGCATATTGACATCGTCGCGCCAGATGGCTCAAGAATTAGGCGCTCTACTGGTACGGCAGACAAAAAACAGGCGTTAGAATATCATGATCGGCTAAAAGCTGAATTGTGGGAAACGTCAAGAATCAACAAAAAGCCAACCAGGCTTTTTGAAGAAGCTATTATATTGATGTTAAAAGATGGAGAACATCAAGCAAGATTTGACTATAAACAGGCTCACGCAGAATATTTTTTAAATATCTTTTCGGGTAGAGATTTATCAACTATTACTGGTGAGGAGTTAACGAACAGTATACCAACATTTCATGCAAAAACTAAGAAACCAATAGCAAATGGTACAAAAAACCGTTATCGCTCTACGATTCTCAGGGCGTTTAGTTTAGCTCATAAAATGAACTGGATTGATGCTGTTCCCTACATTCCTCGTTATGGTGAGCCTAAAGTCAGAGTAAGGTGGATCACAAAGGAAAAAGCAAGCTTACTCATACAGAATCTAAAATTACAATGGATGAAAGACGTTTGTTTTTTTGCGCTATCAACAGGTGCGCGTATGAGTGAGATATTTACGCTAACGTGGCACAATGTTGATCTTGTTAATCGTGTAGCAACCGTCACTAACGAAAACGCAAAATCAGGAAAAGCAAGAGCGTTATTACTAAATCATGACGCAATGGAGTTAGTACGTAAGTTAAGATTCAGGAATAATTGTGAATATGTATTCACTCGTTCAACTAAAAAGCGAGTGCGTGATATTGATCGGCGAGATTTTAAACAAGCCTGTCAATTATCAGGAATAGATAATTTTCACTTTCATGATTTACGCCACACTTGGGCAAGCTGGCACGTTCAAGCAGGTACACCGCTCTATACGCTCAAAAATCTTGGCGGATGGGAAACGTTAGAGATGGTGAATAAATACGCTCATCTAAACGCAGATCATATGCTTGAATTTGCAAACAATGTCACATTTACGGCACAAGGCTCGCTCAACGACACAATGAGAAACGTTAAAGATGGTTAAAAGCTTATATAAATCATAGTGTTTAATGGTGGCCCCTACTGGACTTGAACCAGTGACCAATCGATTATGAGTCGACTGCTCTGACCAACTGAGCTAAGGGGCCATTTGGATGTGCTACTTAGTTAGTAGGGTTGCGATTATAATAGAGTTAAATCGAATTTGCTATAGTTAATTAATAAAATAGGTCGGTTTGATTATTTATTGTCCTGTGATTTATTAGATTTTATACAAGTTTAATTACTGATATTTTTTGTTTAATTAAACTGCTACAATAATTTAGTTTATTATTGATTGTTGTTTTATTGGTTGAGGAAATATTATGTCTATAAAAAAATTATTATTCATTGGTGTTACGATGGTTGCGACTTTACTTTTAGGTGCTTGTAGTAGTTCTAACTATCAAACTACTTCTGCCGGTAGTCAAGTTCGGTTTATTGATACTAAACCAGCTGCTTCTTGTCAGTTATTAGGTAAAGCAGAGGGGCGTCGTAGTAGTTTTTTTTCTGGTCTTAAAACACATAGTGAGCTTATTCGTGATGCGGCTTCTGACCTGATGAATAAAGCTGCTGCAATGGGTGGTAATGTGATTTATAATGCACAGGATACTTCAATGCAATATATTTCTGATATTGCACCAACAGATGCGGTTATGGTTGGTGAGGTTTATAGCTGTAAATAATGCTGATTAAATGAAAAAGGGAAGTTTTCCTTCCCTTTTTGCTGATAGTAATAACTTGTAATATTTTGAGTTAATTTAGCTATTTTGTTTTTCAAATCGCTGCATAAAATCAATTAAATAATTGATGCCTTCTTGATCCATAGCGTTATAAATTGATGCTCGCATACCTCCTGCAATTCGGTGACCTTTAATGCCAATAATGTTAGCTTGAGTTGCTTCGCTTACAAATTTTTTATCCAACTCTTCATTTGGTGATAAAAAAGTAACATTCATAATTGACCGATTTGCTACTGCAACATTATTTCGATAAAAGTTAGATTGGTCGATGAATTGATATAGTGATTGTGCTTTAGCTTGGTTTCGTTGCTGCATTGCTTTTAATCCACCAAGACTTTTTATCCATTTAAACACTAGCCCCGACAAATACCATGCAAATGTAGGTGGAGTGTTAAACATTGAATCGTTGTCCATTAAGATTTTGTAATCTAGTACTGATGGTAAGATTTTTTTTGCATGGCCAATTAGATCTTCTCGCACAATGATAATGGTAATACCTGATGGACCAATATTTTTTTGAGCACCCGCATAAATTATGCCATATCGATTTATGTCAATAGGTTGCGATAATATACACGATGATAAGTCAGCTACAACGGTTTTGTCACCAAAGTTGGGTTCTTCAAAGATTTGAACGCCATCAATTGTTTCGTTTGGACAATAGTGTACATAGGCAGCATTATCATTTAATTGCCATTCTGACATAGATTTAACAGCCGTTAGTCCGTTTTGTTTGATAACAACATTTTGTTCATTAACTTGGCAATATTTGCTGGCTTCTTTGATTGCGCATTGGCTCCAATAACCACTGTTAATATAGTCGGCACTGGTTTTATTTCCTAAAATATTTAATGGAACTGCAGCAAATTGTGCTCTGGCTCCACCTTGGCAATAAAGAATTTTGTAATTTTTAGGAACGTTTAAGATTTCTCGTAGGTCGTTGGTAGCCTCAATAGCACAGGCGTCAAAATCTTTACCTCTATGGCTTAATTCCATGACTGATGCGCCAGTATTATGCCAATTTAATAATTCAGTTTGAACTTGTTTTAATACTTCAGCAGGCAATTTTGCTGGACCGGCACTAAAATTATAACTTTTACTCATTATGCTTCACTTTAATCCATTCAAAAAAGAGCTCTATTTTTACACTGTATGAACAGATATACAATCATATTTTTTGTTAAAAAGTTTCAGGTAACTATGTGTTTCAGTATAAAAACACCAGCTAATACAGGTATAGTTGTTATTAGATTAATATAGCTGTTTATAAAGTTGTTGCTTGGCAACTTCAATCGCTGATTTTACCTGTTGTGGTGAAACCCCACCTTTGGCACATCGTTTAGCTAGGCATGATTCTAACGATAATATTGGATAAACATCATTATCAATAACTGGGCTAAATTTTTGTAGTTCTTCAAGCGAAAGTTCTTCGAGCGCTTTTTGCTTTGCAATAGCATCAACAACTGCTTCACCAACAATGTGGTGTGCCTCACGGAACGGTATGCCTTTGGCTACTAAATAATCAGCCAGTTCAGTTGCATTAGAATAACCTTGTTTGGCAGCTTCTTGGCAATTTGTGTAGTTAATTTTAATATCCTCTAGTACTAGTGTGGACATATCTAAGCATTCTTGCCAAGTATCAAGTGCGTCAAATAGATGCTCTTTGTCTTCTTGTAAATCTTTATTATAAGCAAGCGGTAAACCTTTGAAGGTCATTAAGGCTCCTGTTAATGCACCTGCAACCCGCCCTATTTTGCCACGAATCAGTTCTAATGCATCTGGATTCTTTTTTTGTGGCATGAGTGAAGATCCTGAAGTCACTCGATCTGATAGTTCAACAAAATTGGCTTCACCACTATTGAAAATAATAAGATCTTCAGCAAAACGCGATAGGTGTACCATACCTATTGAAGCATTATTTAATAGTTCAAGAATGTGATCACGATCAGACACCGAGTCCAAACTATTATTAGTTGCTTGAGCAAATCCTAACCAATGCGCTAATTGTTCACGATCCATTGGATAGGCAGTTCCAGCTAATGCACCTGAGCCTAATGGACTAACATCTAAACGTTGCAATGTATCTTCTAAACGGCTGACATCACGACTTAGCATTTCAAAATAAGCCAGGCACCAATGCGCAAATGTAATTGGTTGTGCTCGTTGCAAGTGGGTGTAACCAGGCATAATAGCTTTTTGGTGCTGTTCAGCGGTTGTAACTAGTAATTGGCGTAAGTGATTTATCGCATTAATTAAATGAGGAATTTGGTCTTTACACCATAATTTTAAGTCGGTTGTTGATTGGTCATTACGGCTTCGTCCTGTGTGTAATTTTTTACCTAATTCGCCAATTTTTTCAATCAGTTTTTGTTCAACCCAACTGTGTATGTCTTCGGCATCACTTTGTAAAATTTGGTTAGGATCTTGTTTAACCAATAACAACAATTCATTTAAGGCTTTTTCTAATTTTTTTTGTTCATCATAAGATATAACGTTAACCGTTACCAATGCTTTTGACCAAGCAATTGAGCCAATGATATCTTGCTCTGCAAGACGATAATCAAAGCGTAATGAATCATTAAAATGCTTAAATCGTTCATCTGCTTCTTGGCTAAAACGCCCACCCCATAATGCCATAATTACCTCAATATTATCTTAAATAAATGTTATCTTAATGATTAGCTGTACAATTTCAATTTTCGTTTTATATATTTATTTTTATAATAAAATTAAATTTAATCAAGAATAAAAATAATATATACAGGACATTGCCTGTATATATTTATTATTATCGCTATTTTATTTGCAAATTGGCGTTTACTTTTTCGCTTTTTTGGCAGTTTGTTTTTGCTGTTCCTCATTTAAAGCACGTATACGTGATGATAATGAGAATAGACGAATAAATCCTCCTGCATGGCTATGATCATAAACTTCATCTTCACCAAATGTAGCAAATTCTTCATTATATAGGCTATTTGGTGATTTCTTTTGCACGGCAGTTGCATTACCTTTATAAAGTTTAACCACTACTTCACCCGTCATGTCTTGTGCCAAAACTTCAGCCGCGGCTTGAATTGATCGACGATATGGTGCAAACCAGCGCCCATCATAAACAACATAAGCCATTTCAATACCTAGTTGTTCACGCCATTTAAAGCTGTCGCGGTCTAATATTAATTGTTCTAAACCACGTAATGCTGTCATCATTATTGTGCCGCCAGGCGTTTCATAACAACCACGCGATTTGATACCGACTAAGCGATTTTCAATGATATCAACTCGACCAACACCATGTTTTGCACCAATTTTATTTAATGTTGCAACACAGTTATATGGTGATAATTTTTTCCCATTTACTGAAACCACTTCGCCTTTTTCAATACCAATGGTTACTAATTCTGGTTGGTTTGGAGCATCTTCAGGCGAAACAGTCCAAGCCCAGCAATCTGTATTAGCTTGGTTCCATGTGCTTTCTAACACACCACCTTCAGTGGAGATATGCCATGCGTTTTCGTCACGGCTGTAAATTTTTTCAACGGTTGCAGTTGTTGGAATTTTACGAACTTTTAAATAATCAATTAATGCTTCGCGTGAACGCAGATCCCATTCACGCCAAGGAGCAATCACTTTAAGTTGTGGTGCAAGTGCAGTATAGGTTGTTTCAAAACGCACTTGGTCATTGCCTTTACCAGTCGCTCCGTGACAGAGTGTATCAGCCCCGACTTCTAACGCATATTCAACTTGCGCTTTTGCAATAATTGGACGAGCCATGGAGGTACCAAGATAATAAGTTCCTTCGTATAAGGCTCCTGTTTTTAAGACTGGATATACGTAATCTTTAACAAATTCTTCTCTTAAATCAACAACCTTACAAGCAACTGCACCCGATGCTTTAGCCTTTTTTTCTACATCTTTTAGTTCTTTTGGATCTTGACCTACATTAGCAACAAAGGCATAAACTTCACATCCACCATAATTTTCTTTCAACCAAGGAATAATTGCTGATGTATCCAAACCACCTGAATAAGCCAATACGACCTTTTTTGTTCCACTTTTTTCCATGTTATACCCTTTCTAAATTAACTGACGATAAAAATGAGTTAAAAATATTTTTTTATTAATCGTTAGATATAGATAACTAGCTTAATATAATAGCTGCTCAATATCTAAGCAATGATTCTTGTGCCTGTAGTGCCTGATTGCCCATTAAATAATTCGATGAGTTGGTGGGATTCTTTCCAACTAGCAATATCAATTGGTCGTCCTAAGGCCTTGGCGGCTTCGAAAGCTGAATTCACTTTAACAACCATACCGTCTGTAATAACACCTTTAGCAATCAGTTGCTCCGCTTGTGATTGAGTTAATGATTCAATGCGTTGTTTGTTTTCGTCAAGTACGCCAACTACATCAGACAATAATATTAAATCTGCATTTAAGGTCTTAGCTAGTGCTACCGCTGCGTGATCGGCATTAACATTCATCATTTGTCCCGCTTGAGTAATACCAATCGAGCTAATAATGGGAAGGTAACCCGAATTAATAAGTAGATTGATTAATGTAGGATCGCCAGCTTTGGCTTCACCAACATAACCTAAATCTTCTGAAATTTGTTTAACTTCTACACTATTACCATCAGCTAAACAGAGTCCTACACTTGCTATTTGCTGTTTTTTTGCTTCTGACAATAAAGTAGTATTGGCACTGCCAGCAAGGCTACCAACAATAACGTCAATTTGATCAGCAGGAGTTACCCGTAATCCATTGCGACGGACTACGGGTAAAGAAAGCCTATCCATTAATGAATCAACTACCGTACCACCACCATGAACAATAATTAATGATCGTTGAAAATTTTTTTTGTACTCACTAATAACGTCAAATAATTTACTTAAGGCATCTTTATTGTCGAGCAATACGCCTCCAAGTTTTATAATTAATGGTTTCATTTTAGTTTCCTATTAATTTAACCTACTTTTAATTCATTAAAAATTTTGTACAGAGCTTTTGAAATAATTCACTCATTTTTATAATAATGACGTGGTTTCATCAAAATTATATCGAATGTTCATACACTGCACAGCTTGTGCTGCTGCGCCTTTTAATAAGTTATCTTCAACAGAAATTAATATTAAATGACGATCTTTTAATACAAATCCAATATCACAATAAGGCAAACCAATGACAGATTTTAATGCTGGCCAATCTTTTTGATAAATTCTAATCAAAGGCTTATTTTTGTAATATTTATTTAGAGCTTTGAGGATATCTTGTGATGTAACACCTTCATTTACTCGGCAAGTAATTGTGGCGTGGATACCTTGTTTAAAACTGCCTAAATGAGGTGTAAAGATCACTTCTTGACCTAAATGTGTTGCAATTTCGGGTTGGTGCCGATGAGTAAAAAGTCCATAGGCATGTAAACTTACTTCACAAAATATATTATTATGCGAAGGTTTTCGCCCTGCTCCACTCACCCCACTCACAGCATTAATAACAGGCCATTGTGAATTATCTAATAGCCCCTCCTCGATTAATGGTTTTAATGGTAATTGTGATGCTGTAGGGTAACATCCTGGTACAGCAATCAGTTGTGCCTGTTTGATTTGTTCACTATTCCATTCTGCTAAGCCATAAACTGCTTTATCTAACCATTTTGGATGCTGATGAGTAAAACCATAATAATCGGTATAAAAAGTAGCAGAGTTAACTCTAAACGCACCCGACAAATCAAAAACTGTACAACCATGTTCTAAAAAATAAGGAGCTATATTGTGGCTGACTACATGTTCAGTAGCTAAAAAAACTATATCAAGATCATTGATATAGGCAGAATAATCTGCAGTGGCAATAAGTGGTAAGTCAACAACACCTTTTAATTGAGGGTGTAAATCATAATCAGAAATAAGCTTACCACCGTCTTGGCTGTTTTCAGACACAGTTAAAGCAATAAGTTGTATATGCGGATGCTTGTGTAAATAATGAGCTAATTTTGCCCCTGCATAACCACTTGCACCAACAACAATTGCTTTTAACATACCCTACCCTTATCTATTTTTTATGCAATAATGTGCATATAGTAGGTTATTTATAAGGCTATTACAAGCACAAAATGAATTCTTATTCACTTTTTGTGAATTTAATTTCAAACATTTTTTGCAGACACCCAAATATTCTAACGTATTATGTTGTATTAAATTGTTTTTTAGTAAATATAAACACGAGTAATCTGTTCGAAATGCCTGCCGATAAAGATCGGCAGGTGAGGTGTTGGATTATTTTAATAAAGTTGCTGATTTTAATATCGCTATCAATAATTCCCAATAACGATAAACACTTTGAATGTTAACTTTTTCATCTGGTGAATGTGGCGAAACAATCGTTGGTCCAATTGATATCATATCCAGATTTGGGTAACTTTGTTTAAATAAACCACATTCAAGCCCTGCATGAATCACCATTATTTTGGCTTTCTGAGAAAAAATTTCGTGATATTTATCTTTAGCAAGCTTTAAAAGCTGTGAATCTAAATTAGGTTCCCAACCTGAATAACCGCCACTTATTTCATAATTAGCATCCACTAATTGGCTAAGTGATGTCAATGTTGATACAACCGCATCTTTAGCACTATCGACTTGAGAACGAATAAGAAAATGGACATTCAGTTGATTGTCCTCAATACTAACAATACCTAAATTGAGCGATGTTTCAACCACACCATGAAGTTGATCGCTCATTCTAACTACACCATTAGGCGCTGAATTTAACCAGCTTATGATTTTATTTTGATGCTCTGTAGTTAATACGCGTTTTACTTTGTTTGATTCAACTTCCGATAACGTTATTTCGATAGCAGGTTCTACATGACCTAACTCACTGTGTAAAATTGTTTGATACTGTTTAACAATGGCTTCTAATTTTGGCAGTTCTTGTTTATTTAGTGTAATTTCAATAAAGGCTTCTCTTGGGATCGCATTACGTAGTGAACCACCTTTTATATCAGCTAATCTAAACGAGATATCTTGTGCATATTGCGCTAAAAAGCGAGCCATCAATTTAATTGCATTTCCACGACCAAGATGAATATCACAACCTGAATGCCCCCCTTTTAATCCTTTAAGTGAAATGTTCATATAACAATCATGCTTTTCTGGCATTACTGCATAAGTAACAGCAAAGGTTGTAGTAAAGTCAACGCCGCCAGCACAACCTGTAAATATTTCGCCTTCATCTTCAGAATCAGTATTAATTAGATAGTGACTTTTTAGCCAATTAGGTTGTAAACCAAAGGCTCCGTGCATACCAGTTTCTTCTGATACTGTTATCAATACTTCAATTGGTCCATGTTCAACAGCAGGATCAATTAAAACAGCTAATGCAGATGCTAACCCCACGCCATTATCAGCACCTAATGTCGTTCCTTTGGCTTTTACCCATTCGCCATCAACATAAGCTTGAATTGGGTCAGTTAAAAAGTCGTGACTAGTACCTTCATTTTTTTGTGGTACCATATCCATATGAGCCTGTAATGCAATTGATGGGCACTCTTCCATACCTTTGGTAGCAGGTTTACTTAACAAAATATTACCTACTTTATCAAGTTTGCAATCAATACCATGAGTTTTAGCAAAATCGACGATATATTTAGTTATCATTTGTTCATGGTGAGATGGGTGCGGAATTTTACAGATATCATTAAAAATCTGCCAAACAAATTTAGGCGTTAAGGTAGAAAGCATAATATAACCTCAATATTAAGTATGTAATAAATTAATGAGTGGTTTTTTTTATTGAATCACATTATAATAAGGTGCAATTTTACATCTATTTTTAGTTCATTAATATTTATTTATTCATACAATCGATTAAAATTGCAGGTTACTCAATGTCAACAGATCAAATTTTATTAACAGAAGAAGAAATCCAAGCCAAAAAACAACATAAAGCAGAACTTATTGCTGAAAAGAAAAAATTCAATGTTACTTGGGAAATGTTGCAATCCTATGGGCGCCAACTTTCTGAACGCTTATTACCTGCAAATCAATGGAAAGGTATTATTGCCGTTAGTCGTGGTGGATTAGTTCCAGCGGCAATTTTAGCGCGCGAATTAAGTATTCGCTATGTCGATACCGTTTGTATTTCAAGTTATGATCATGATCATCAACGTGAAAAACTAATATTAAAACAAGCTAATGGTGATGGTGAAGGTTTTATTGTTGTTGATGATTTAGTTGACACTGGTAACACTGCTCATACAATTCGCGAAATGTACCCTAAAGCTCACTTCGTAACTATTTTTGCAAAACCTGCTGGTAAACCACTTGTTGATGATTATGTTGTCGATATTGCACAAGATACTTGGATTGAACAGCCATGGGATACAGGTGTTATGTTTGTTAAACCTATTAGCGATCATAAATAATTGATAAGGAAGTTAAGGTTGTTATGGCAACTACCGAAAATCTAACTGAACAGATATTTAAACCACAATTTGATTATCCTGAAACTTCAACACTTATCAATCGCATTGATAATAGTAATGGTAGTAGCATTAGCGCCTTAGATGGGGAAGTTGACTCCAGATGGTATCGAGTTATTAATCCCATTTTGTGGCATTGGCGTGGATTACCCAAATTAGAGGCTGAAGCGGTTTTATCAAAAATTGCCGCTTCAACTCGACGCCACACAAATGATACCTGGCTAGACACTGTTGTTGGTTATCAATCTGGCAACTGGGTCTATGAATTTTTAAATCAAGCGGCAGTATGGCAAGCTAAAGCTGAATCAATTGATGAAGCAAATCTTATAGATGAAAATAAAAATAATTTACACAATTATTATCTCATAGCCAGCATATATGCAAGTATTGCTAGTTATCCTCATTTTAAAAATGACCAACTAGCAATGTATGCCCAAACATGCGCTTATCAGTATTATGCAAAAGCTCTTCAATTTTCTCCATTTTTGATAAAAGAACTGGAATTTAAAGTCGATAATCGTAGTGTCAAAACAATTTTACATTTACCAAAATGCGAAGGGATTTGCCCTGTTGTGTTTATTTGTAATGCATTAGGCAATTTGCAGATTGATTATTATCGTTATTTTAGTGAATTTTTAGCGCCTCATGGATTTGCCATGCTAACTGTTGATCTACCAACTGTTGGTTATAGCCGTAACTTTGCTTTATCACAAAATAGTAGCCAAATTCATCAAGCTATATTAGAGCAGTTGTCTTCTGTTCCATGGATAGATGATCATCGGATTATTGTTGCTGGATTTAGGTTTGGTTCGCATATTGCCACACGTTTAGCTTATTTGATGCCAAATAAAATAAAAGGCGTATTTAACTTTACTCCGTTTATTCATCAAATCTTTGTTGATAAAGATCTGCAAAAAAATCTACCGAATAGTTATAAAGATATGTTAGCTAGCCGTTTGGGATTGCCTTCAATATCCAACCAACAATTGGCAGCAGAATTAAATTATTTTTCACTAAAAAATCAAGGACTTTTAACTCATGCTTGTCATGTGCCTGTTATGAATATCATCTTTGAGGATGATAAGTTAAGTGATCTTTGTGAAGCAAAATTAATTCATTCAATCAAACAAAATAAAGTAATAACTGTACCTAAAACACAGTTACAAAAAAGTTTGCATCAGGCGTTAACACAATCAGTAAATTGGATGAAGTCTGTTATATAACGTGAAAAAATAAGAATATGCTATGACTATTAAAAAACAACAAACCGTGGTTGTTAAATTAGGTACCAGTGTACTAACAGGTGGAACAAAACAACTTGATCGAGCACAAATAGTTGAGTTGATAAGACAATGCGCAAGTCTACATCAAGATGGACATAAAATTATCATTGTTACATCTGGTGCAATTGCAGCTGGACGCGAATATCTTAACTTCCCTACCCTAGCTAATACTGTTGCTTCAAAGCAATTACTCGCTTCTGTTGGACAAAGTAAGCTTATTCAACTTTGGGAACAGCTATTTTCTATCTATAAGATCTATATTGGTCAAATGTTACTTACCCGTGCAGACCTTGAAGATCGTGAAAGATTTTTAAATGCCCAAGACGTTTTAAAAGCAATGTTAGATAATCATATCGTTCCTGTTATCAATGAAAATGATGCTGTTGCAACCGCAGAAATTAAAGTTGGCGATAATGATAATTTATCAGCACTAGCTGCCATTTTAGCCGAAGCAGATAAGTTGATTTTATTAACCGATATTGAAGGTCTTTATACAGCCGATCCAAGAGCTGATAAAAATGCCAAGTTAATTCATGAAATTGATCATATTGACGATAATTTGCGAAGTATCGCCGGTGGTAGTGTTTCAGGGCTTGGCACGGGTGGCATGAGCACAAAATTACAAGCAGCTGAGGTAGCTGGAAGTGCAGGTATAGAAGTTATTATCGCTGCAGGAAATAAACCAAATATTATTATTGATATTGTCAATAATAAACCGATTGGAACACATTTTTCACCACAAAAAACACCATTAGAACATCGTAAACACTGGTTGTTTGGTGCACCAAAAGCAGGCAAAGTGTTATTAGATGATGGTGCTGTTAATGCGATTTTAAATAATGGTAGTTCGCTATTACCTAAAGGGATTATTAGCGTAGAGAAAGATTTTTCTCGCGGTGAAGTTATTGATATTTGCGACAAATTTGGCAAACGTATTGCGCGAGGTGTCAGTCGTTATAACAGTGATGCTTTAAGGCAAATTGCTAGGCATCATTCTCAAGAAATTAGTCAAATTATTGGCTATGAATATGGTCACGTTGCTGTTCATCGTGATGATATGATAATAAAATAAATAATAAACAAGAAAGGAAAATTATAGAATTAGCTATTGGAGGTATAATTGCTAATTGGTTAGCAGTGGATAGATTTAAATTATATGACTGACGATGATAAGCAATCATTATTAAAAGAAATAAATAATATAAAACAACTAAATAGTAATATAAAATAGTGGTGATAACAATGTTACAGCAAATGGGTAAAACGGCTAAACTTGCTTCATATCAACTAGCACAATGTCCTACCGCAATGAAAAACAACACTTTGATGGTTATTGCTGATTTATTAGAACAGCATAGCGCAAGTATACTCATTGCAAATGAAAAGGACATCCAAGCGGCGAAAAAACAAAATTTAAACGAAGCCATTTTAGATCGTCTACTTTTAACACCCAAGCGATTATCATCTATTGCCAATGATGTCCGTAAAATCATTTCATTAACTGATCCTATTGGTCAAATCATTGATGGTTCTACTTTAGAAAACGGTTTAAAGTTACACCGTCACAGAGTACCACTTGGCGTTATTGGTGCGATTTACGAGGCTCGACCAAATGTAACCATTGATATTACAGCTCTTTGTTTAAAAACAGGCAATGCCGCAATACTTCGCGGGGGTAAAGAAACAATCAATACTAATATGGCCACAATTTCTGTTATTCAAAAAGCGTTAAAACAAGTTGGTTTACCCCAGACAGCTGTTCAATATATTAATAATCCTGATCGTAAATATATTCATGAGTTACTTAAACTCGATAAGTATATCGATATGATTATCCCCCGAGGTGGTGCATCTTTACATAAATTATGCCGTGAACATTCAACAATACCCGTCATTACAGGTGGTATTGGAGTCTGTCACATTTTTGTTGATGAAAGTGCTGATATTGATAATGCTCTACCAATTATTGTCAACGCCAAAACTCAGCGTCCAAGCACTTGTAATACGCTTGAAACGTTACTAGTCCACCGAAATATTGCGGAGCAGTTTTTACCAAAACTTTGTCAGGTCATGGCAGATAATAACGTCGTATTACATACTGACCAAAACTGTTATGACATATTAAAAACAGGTAATGCAACTATCCTACCAGTAAAAAATGAAGAATTACGGCAAGAATGGTTATCAAAAGATTTAAACGTGATCATTGTTGATTCACTTGAATTGGCTGTAGAGCATATCCGCGAGTATGGTACGGGTCATTCGGAGTCCATTCTCACGCGTAACTTGCTTAATGCAGAACAGTTTGTAAATCAGGTTGATGCAGCTGCAGTTTATGTCAATGCATCAACACGTTTTACTGATGGTGGGCAATTTGGATTAGGTGCAGAAGTAGCAGTTAGTACACAAAAACTACATGCACGCGGACCAATGGGGCTCGAAGCTTTAACTACCTATAAATGGATAGGTTATGGAGACAATTTAATTCGTCAATAATAAAATTCTGTTTAATATAACTGTTCGGACATCCCAAACAGTTTTTTATGCTTAACCAAACTAATCAAAATTACGCATTAATAATGCATAATTTAAATCGATTTTTTCAGGAATCGGAATATAAACAACATGGCCATCGCCTAAACCAGCAGGAACAGGTTGTCCTTTTTTGTTTTCCATTCGCTCAATCGTAAAAGTTTTGTTGCCTTTCGGCGTCATCATTTCAACGCTATCCCCAACAGAGAATTTATTTTTTACGATAACTTCAGCCAACCCATTTAATCGTTCACCACTAAACTCACCAACAAATTGTTGCCTTTCCGAAACAGAATGGCTATGTTTGTAGTTTTGCATTTCTTCATGCTTATGGCGACGTAAAAATCCTTCCGTATACCCTCGATGAGCAAGTGCATTAAGCTCTTGTAACAAGCGAGGATCAAAAGGCTTACCTTCACTCGCTGCATCAATAGCTTGGCGATACACTTGTGCTGTTCTTGCACAATAATAAAAAGATTTAGTTCTCCCTTCAATCTTGAGCGAATGTACACCAATTTTTGTTAAATCATCTACTAATTCCACTGCTCTTAAATCCTTTGAGTTCATAATATATGTACCATGCTCATCTTCGTAAGCTTGCATATATTCACCTGGGCGACCTGATTCTTCAAGCATAAATACTTTACTAGTAGTTTGACCAATTCCTAATGTTGGTTCAACTTGTTTTACCGAGATCGGTTCACATTTATGTACAATTTGCCCCACTTCGTCTTCTTTACCCTCAGCAACTTTATATTCCCAACGGCAAGCATTAGTACATGTCCCTTGATTTGAATCACGCTTATTAATATAGCCCGAAAGCAAGCAGCGCCCAGAATATGCCATACACAATGCCCCATGGATAAACACTTCTAACTCCATTTCAGGAACTTTTTCACGGATTTCAGCAATTTCATCAAGTGATAATTCACGCGATAAGACGACTCGAGTTAATCCCATTTGATGCCAAAATTTTACTGTTGCCCAGTTAACAGCATTCGATTGTACAGATAAGTGAATTTCCATATCAGGAAAATGTTCGCGAACTAACATGATTAAACCTGGATCTGACATGATAAAAGCATCAGGTTTCATATTTACAATGGGTTCTAAATCACGAATAAAAGTTTTTAACTTCGAGTTATGCGGTGCTATATTCACAACTACATAAAACTTCTTACCTTGAGCATGTGCTTCGTTAATACCAATTGCTAGATTTTCATGATTAAATTCATTATTACGAACTCGTAAACTATATCGCGGTTGGCCGGCATAAACAGCATCTGCACCATATGCGAAAGCATAACGCATATTTTTTAAAGAACCGGCAGGAGAAAGTAATTCTGGTTTTGCATATAAATTTGTCATTAAAAATGCCTCTGATTTCAGGTCAGTATTACTTATAAGTAATAGGTTAAGCAAAATAGGATAGGCATTTTACGCTTTAGGCTATCTGTTGGCAAATTTATTATATTCCAAACTATGAAAAACTTTCAGTTATTGCTTTTCCCGACACTTCTCACTTTGTTTAAGTATGATAAGTTAGGTTTTATTATTCAATAATGGTAAATATTCATCCCATCGGTATTCTCTAATTGGCATGGGATTAACCTCTTTAAAATATAAAACTAATGCAGGTTTAATACCATTCCAATTATCCACGAACTCATATCTAACAAGTTTACCATCTTTGATTAACTTCTTTGTTTTTGCATGATAATTAAAGTAGCTCATAAATAATGTTAATAAATTAGATTATAAAATTGAAAAATAACTGTAACTGAAAAAACTAAAAATTGATTAATTTAAAAAATGGAGGCACATCCCAGAGTCGTACCAAGATAGACGGATTTGTACCCTGAAAGCATATTACTACAAATCAATTAATTATTAAATTAAATTGAATTGTATTCTTGCGTAATTTTAACACTTTTTGTCCCAATTCCCCTAAAATTTCACTTCGCTTATCATGATAACAATAAATTACACACTACCAATTTACATACAATACCAAAGATTTTGTGATGCTACAGGACGCTGTTGAGTATTGTAAGCTGAAGATTGAAAGTGGTGCTTGGTCTATTAACTATAATGACTTATTCATGTGTAGGATTTACTAGCGTTGTTTACAGTAATTTGAGAAACTACTGTAATGAATATACATACTAACGCCTTATCACAGACAAGAGATATGGCGTTTATATTATAAAGAAAAAATAACGGTCACTGATTTGGCAAAACGCTTTATGGTCAGTCGGCCTACCATTTATAATGTACTAAAGAAAGCCCGATTGAAGCTTTTTGTGCCTTTAAACAGTAAAAATGAATGTTATAAAACTATCAGTTATGGTATTAAACGTCTGTTTAAAGTTGAAAAAGCTATTGAAGATAAATTAAGACGGCAAGCTAAACGCTATAACAAAACCTATCCGGGTTAAATGCTACACGTTGATACCAAACGTTTACCTTTACTTAAAAATGAAACAAAACAGCAAACTAGAGAATATTTATTTGTCGGCATTGATGATTTTTCACGTGAGCTTTATGCCGGTATTTACCCTGATAAACCCCAATTTAGCAGTGATACGTACTTTGAATTGAGACGTGGCATCATCAGCAAATATTTAGCGACTCAAAAGAGAGAAAACAAAAACTTAAACGCTTTATTAATTTTTATAATACCGTTAAACCGCATAAAGCGATTTCAGGGAAAACGCTTTATGAGTTTTTAGAGGATTATTTTAACTATGATGTGTAAACAACTCGGCGTTTTCTTAAAGATTGGATAACTAATCAAGTTATTGCTCAGTTATCTTACAGTTAACAATATCAACCAATACAAAGCCGTTCATTATAGAACGGCTTTGTATTGGTTGATATTAATTAAATTCGCTTATTAGGCTTTGTATTTTTTCATTACAATTGAGGCATTAGTACCACCAAAACCAAAGCTATTTGACATGACTGTTGTTAGTTCACGCTGGGTAGGTTCAGTAATAATATTCATACCAATTGCAGCTTCATCAAGTTCATCAATATTGATACTTGGTGTAATAAAGCCATGTTCTAACATTAATAATGAATAGATAAGCTCTTGTGCGCCAGTAGCACTTAATGAGTGACCTGTCATTGATTTTGTTGATGAAATAGCTGGAATGTTATCACCAAATACCTGTTTGATTGCCCATAATTCTTTTACATCACCAACTGGAGTTGATGTGCCATGGGTGTTGATATAATCAACTGGTACATCTAAATCTTGAATGGCAAGTTGCATACAACGCATTGCGCCTTCTCCTGATGGGGCAACCATGTCATAACCGTCTGATGTAGCGCCATAACCAACCAGTTCACCATAAATATGAGCACCACGAGCAAGAGCATGCTCTAATTCTTCAACCACAACCATACCTGCACCACCAGCAATAACAAAACCATCGCGGTTTTTATCATAAGCACGTGAAGCCTTTTCTGGATTGTCGTTATATTTGGTTGATAAAGCGCCCATGGCGTCAAATTCGCAAGACATTTCCCAACAAAGCTCTTCTCCACCACCAGCAAAGACGATGTCTTGTTTGCCAAGTTGAATAAGTTCAGCTGCATGACCAATACAGTGAACCGATGTCGCACAAGCAGATGTCATTGAGTAGCTAACACCTTTGATTTTAAATGGTGTGGCTAAACAAGCAGAAATCGCCGATGACATTGATTTAGTTACAGCATACGGACCAACACCACGTAATCCCTTTTCTTTCATTCCAGCAACAACATTATATTGTGTTTTGGTTGAGCCGCCATAGCCAGCAATTAAACCTGTGCGAGGATTAGAGATTTGTTCAGGGGTTAATTTGGCATCTTCGATCGCTTGTTGCAAAGCAAGATAACCATAAATAGAAGCATCATTCATAAAGCGAACAATTTTGCGATCAATGAGTCCTGTAGTGTCTAATTTGACATTTCCACATACATGGCTACGCATTCCGCTATCTTTCATTTCTTGAGAGAAGGTAATACCACTACGACCTACTTTTAGTGATTCCAAGACTTCTTTAGTATTATTCCCAATACTTGAAAGAATTCCTAGCCCTGTAATTACAACACGTTTCATTTTCTATTTAGCTCCTAAGTTATCTGGCTTTAAAACATGAAATTGTGTTGATTATAGCGTACAGTTGTAAGCTGAACAATACTTTACAATTTTTTTATTTATATCTTCTAATATAGCCTTAATTATTTATATAAAAGGAATCAAACAAAATAGAACTGCCTAAAAGTAGCGTAGCTAAAAAGTAATTTTTGTCAACAATATTTGCTTGCTAAGCTTTATATTATTGTTATATACTGTATAAATAAACAGCTATTGTGGTGAGCCAATATGAACGAAAAAATGATAACTAAACTTGAGATATTAGCTGAGTCGGCAAAATATGATATTTCTTGTTCATCAAGTGGCGCTTCAAGAGGTAATAAAGATAAAGGCATTGGTAGTGCACATAAGTCTGGTATTTGTCATACATTTACTGCCGATGGGCGATGTGTTTCGTTACTTAAAATTATGCTCACTAATTATTGTATGTTTGATTGTGCTTATTGTATTAATCGTCAAAGTAATGATATTCCAAGGGCAGGTTTTACACCACTTGAGTTGGCTGATTTGACCATTGAATTTTATCGCCGTAATTATATTGAAGGTTTATTTATTAGTTCAGGTATTGTAAGAAGCCCAGATCATACCATGGAAAGAATGATTCGAGTGGTAACGATTTTGCGTAATGAATATGGCTTTAATGGCTATATTCATATGAAAGCGATTCCTGGTGCTAGTAATGAGTTAATTAATCAAGCAGGTTTATTGGTTGATAGAATGAGCGTTAATTTAGAAATTCCAACTGAAGAAAATCTTAAAATATTAGCGCCTGATAAAGATCATCAAAGTATCTATCAGCCTATGCGACAAATACATCAGAATATGTTAGAAAATATCGAAGATCGCAAAAAATTTCGCACTGCACCCAAATTTGTACCTGCGGGGCAAAGCACTCAAGTTATTATTGGCGCAACTGATGAATCAGATAAACAGATTTTGCAATTAACTGCCAAGCTTTACAAACGACCAAGTATGAAACGAGTTTATTATTCGGGATTTATTCCAGTTAATAGTTATGACAAGCGGTTGCCTGTTGTACAAGACGTACCAAGAGTGCGAGAAAATCGTTTATATCAAGCCGATTGGTTATTGCGTTTTTATGATTTTAATGTTGATGAAATCGTTAACGATCAATATCCTGATCTTGATTTAAGTGTTGATCCTAAACTGGCTTGGGCAATACGTAATCCGCAGTTTTTTCCTATTGATGTTAACCGTGATAGTTATCAAAAAATTTTACGGGTACCAGGCATCGGTGTTAAATCGGCCAAGTTAATTGTGATGGCAAGACGTCATCGTAAGCTTACTTTTGATGCGCTTAAACGTATTGGTGTTGTTTTAAAGCGAGCAAAATTTTTTGTTGTTTGTCATGAAATGAGAAAATTTAAATTGCTTGATTCTTCGGCCGAATATATCCGACTATCGTTGCAAGATCCGCCTTTGTTAAAAGATAAACAAGATAATATTTCACAGCAATTAGTCATGGAGTGGTAGACATGTTGGCGTTTTATTATGATAAAAGCTTTGAAGGATTGCTATGTGCGGTATTTGATGCTTTTAAACTCAAAAAGATGCCTGAATGCCTGTTGGCTATTGGGCAGGTTGAACCGCTATTAGTATCTAATAGGCATAATGTTGAATTTTGCGATCTTAAATATGAGCGTGTACGTATGGCGTTAATTAATAAGATTAGTAAAGTGGCGCTTCGTCATTTAATGTATGTCTGGTTATCAGAATTGCCTGAAAGTGATTTAATTGTTTTTCGTTATATTTGCAAGGTATTCAAATCATCTAAATCAATCGAAACTGATTTTGCCGATAAAAATGTGTTATCTGTACATGATATTGCCAAAAAAGTTAGTCGGGAGCGGCATCGTATAATGCAATTTGTACGTTTTAATGCAGTTGACAATCCTCTTAAAGATACGATAGAGCCTAATGAAAGGGAAGATAAGGTCTATTTTTCTATCATTGCTCCTATTTATAACGTATTACCTTTAGTTCTTAAATTTTTTAAAGATCGTTTTGCCGATCAAAAGTGGGCTATATATGATGAAAAGCGCGAATACGGTTATATCTATAATTTACATAGTATTGAACCGATCTCGCTCGTTGATAAAGATGATCTGATTATTAATAGTCAGGTGAATCAACGTTATTTATCTAAGGACGAAGTACTATTTCAGGATATGTGGTTACGCTATTGTAATGCATTAACTATAAAAGAACGAATCAATCCTAAATTACAACGCCAGCAAATGCCAAGCCGATTTTGGCAATATTTACCAGAAATGAAATCAATATTAAAATAAATATGTAAATAAAAAATGATTAAATTAGTATCATCATAAACAAAAGAACATAAAAAACCGCCAATTAACAGCGGTTTTTAATATGATTTAGTAAAAGTACGTAATTTAACAAAAGTTATTGTGAATCGATATCATTAATAACATCATTAATCGATTCTTCACGTTGTTTCTGTTTGTTTTCATCTACTTTACCACCCGATGCGATAAAGTCATTACGCTGGAAGTAAGCATTACGCATAAAGTTATAAGGATCATCGCTATTTTTAATTAGATCTTCATATTCGATTGCCATTGCTCGTGCTTCAACGCCATCAATTACACCACGTGCCAACATCCATTGCCAATCTATCCAAGCAAGTGGTGGATAAAGAGTGTCAACAATGCCACCACCTTCTTCTCTCAATGTTGCTGAACCATAAAATGGCAGTACAACATAAGGACCGTAAGGTACATCGTAATGACCAAGAACATCACCAAAAGTTCGTTTGCCACCTTTTTGTAATTGTGGATCAGACATGCTAGCAACATCCATCAAACCAGCAAAACCGAAAACTGTGTTTAAAAAGAACCGCGCTAAATGTGTACCTGCTTTATGGGTATCACCTTGTAGTAAATTGTTTATCATTGAAGCGGGCTCTGAAAGGTTAGATGAAAAATTAACCACACCTGTACGAACTGGAGACGGAACATAATCTTTCCAAGCTACTGCGGCAGGGCGTAAAACATAGGGATCAAGCGCATAGTAGTTAACATCAAACATGGTTTTGTTAAAACCTGATAACGGATCACTATAGGAATTAGTTTCGGCCTGATAAGTAGCACAACTTGTAAGTGTCATTACAGAAAACATCATACCAACAATTCGTTTTTTCATAGTATTTTCGATTAAAAGTAATAAGGTTAATTATGATGCGATTGTATCATGATTACTTAAAATAGAAAATTTTTCGTTATTTCAATGGCATTACCTAATAAAATTTATTAAAATGTGTGGCCTTATGACCTCATAGTTAAATGGATATAACAAGCCCCTCCTAAGGGCTAGTTGCAGGTTCGATTCCTGCTGGGGTCGTATTTTATTAAGTGCTGCTAACTTTTTTTGCATTCCGTATTTATAATTAATTTCCTATTATTTTGTTATTAAAAATTAAATTTAAGAAATCCCATTAGCTTTTTAAAACTTTACTAATTACCTTTATGTATTCTAATTTGACGCAAAAATAAGCATGCTGAATAAATTTTTGTTTTTAATTTATATAATATGAAAATATATTCATGACGTTCGCTTGTAGAAAATTTTCTCGATCCGTTGGGAGTATAATGAATTTAAATCCTATGACAGATTATCGTTCATACACTTCTGTTGACAAATCTAATTCATTTAAAGCTGTTCGAACAGATATGAGCAATGTAGCTAGAGGTTTAAGAAAGTTATAAAGCTTTATTAGCTAATCCTTCGACCCTATATTAAATTTTGTGTATTTACCGGTTAAAGTAGACGGTGAACCCAGTCCCCAAATTCTATCATAAATCGACTCATCGCGCTTTTCCCATTGTGGAGCGACTTTGTTCATTTTTCAGATGCTTGTTGTATCGCTAAATAGATCACCTTTTTCACCGAATCATCTGTTGGAAATACTTTACGTTTTTAATGGCGTGGCGAATTATGCTATTAAGTAACTCTATCGCGTTAGTTGTGTAAATCTCCTTACGGATATCCTTCGGATAAACAAAAAAAGGACTGAGATTTTCCCTGTGCCGTCGCCAAGTTTGACCAATAAACGGGTACTTTTATCCCTCTTCTCTTCAAAATGAGTCAGTTCCTGTGATGCCAGTTCTTGTGTCGATACCTGATAAATGGATTGATTGATTTTATCGATTCGCGTTTGATGTTTTTTGACGAGTTGTGGTTCAAAATCGCTTTCCCTATCACGAGGAATAGCGAGCACTATGGTTTTTATCTCTATGGCAAGAGATACCCCCCCATTCTCTTAGTCTTTTTTCATCCATTTGTAATTACCTATTTTTACTCAATAGAGTAGTTTAAAAATAAGCAAATACACAAATTTATTTATAGAGTTAAAATATCAGATTTATAAACATAAATAATTTTTTTATATGATAATTATTTTAAAACCGAATCATATCTGATTTTATTTCACCTGATTTAATTTCCAACATTCTACACCTATTTTAATCCTTTTCTTTAGTAATAACCTTTCCACAACTAGATAAGATTCCTACTCTTTCATCATAAATAATACTGATATTTGTTGGTTTCATTTGAGTTTATTCAATATAGATAATTTAAAATTAATCAATGCCCCGCTACTTTCGAGAATAAATTAATAATCACCACACCAAACATGATAAATCCAATGCCTACTAGTGCAGCTAAATCCAAAGTTTGTTTTAAAAAGACCCAAGCAATTAAACTGATTAACACAATCCCGATTCCAGACCAAATCGCATATGCAATACCAACAGGGATTGTTTTTAACACCAATGAAAGGAGATAAAATGATGCGCTATAGCCAATAATAGTGATAATTGAGAAAATAAGATTGGTAAAACCATTTGATAGTTTTAATGAAGATGTAGCTATCACTTCGCAGATAATTGCAAAAAATAATAACATATATGAGTTCATTTTAACACCTATAATTGTTAAATCAAATAGCTAACTATCTAAAATTAAAGTTAAAATTTCAGATTAATCAATCTTCAATTAACAGTATAAATGTTAATAAATGTTAATAAATATTACCAATATTTATATTATTTTTACATCATTAATTATGAATTATGAATTATAGATAGCTATTAATACTAGAAAAGAGAGTGAATATGGTGGGTTGTGAGGGGATCGAACCCGCGACCAATTGATTAAGAGTCAACTGCTCTACCGACTGAGCTAACAACCCACTTAAATATTTCAGTTTATATTATATAAATTAGATTAATAATGCAAATTATCAATTTAATTTTATTTATCAGGATATTTTGATATAAATCTCAGAAATATCAAATTCATTATTATAACATTGTAAAATAAAAATAATTATAAAATCAATATTATTTATCTAACTAAAACTTGTTGTCATAATTTACATTAATTCACAATTTAACTTTGGAGGCAAAATGAGAGTATTATCAATTACAATGCTTATCTCAATAGAATTAGTAAGCTCCTTGGCGTATGCTCATACAGCAAATGAAATTATTATCCGAGGAGGACCAGTTTATGTTAATCCTCAAAATAAAAGTGATCATGTTAAAGTAGGTGGAGTAAAAAGCGATCTAAAAGCAAAGGCAGATAACGATACCCAACTTGGATTAAACTTTCAATATATGGTTACTAATAATATTGGTGTCGAATTGCTAGCTGCAACGCCTTTTAGCCATCAGCTTAAGTTAGGGGGTGGTAGTTCAACAGGCCTTTCTGGTGCTCATTTAGGAAAAATTAAACACCTACCGCCAATATTAAGTGCTGTTTGGTATCCGCTTGATTCGCAATATGAGTTTCAACCTTATCTTGGAATGGGCATAAACTACACCTTCTTTTTTGATGAAAAACTCAATGGTGAAGCTAAAAAGGTTGGGTTCCATGGTTTAGATCTTGATAGTTCCTGGGGCTGGGCAGCACAGGTTGGTGCTGATTATACTTTCAATGAAAATTGGCTTGTTAATGCTCAAATACGTTATATTGATATTGAAACGAAAGCAACTACACATTTAGGCAATACTAAAGTGACAGCCAATTATAAGCTTGATCCTTGGATTGCTATGATTGGAGTTGGGTACAAATTTTGATTTAATAAGTATAAAAGCCTCTCATTTGAGAGGCTTCAGATTGATGACAAACCTCGATATAATTCGGGGTTTATTTTTTTATTTAAACCATAAATAGGATTTTTAATTTGGA
>NZ_JBIDFB010000017.1:0-38495 GCF_046635565.1 Gilliamella sp. BG7
CTAGCGAGATTTGTTCTATTTTTTCTGGTGTCGCTGGAGTTGGTTTTTTTAGCATAGAAGAATTCCTATTATAATCGGCTCCTCTCTATTAGATCAAAGAACTCGCCAAAAAGCGAGCTCTTTGTCATCAATCTGAAGCCTCTCATTTGAGAGGCTTTTTATTATTAATATTAAAGATTTTTTATCAGCAAATATTGTTCTTGCAGTTTGGCTTTATCATTAATATAACCTTGTTGTTTTTCTTTCTCTTTAGTGACCACTGCCGCAGGTGCTTTATCAACAAAGCTTGCGTTAGATAACTTGTTTGCAATCCGCATAATTTCACCTTCAATGCGTGCAATTTCTTTTTCTAAACGAGCAAGTTCATTTTCTTTATTAATTAATCCTACCATAGGTATTAATAATTCCGCACCGTCAACTAATTTAGTTACTGATAAAGGTCCAGTTTCATTTTCATCTAATAAGACTATTTCAGATAATCTTGCTAATGATTCAATAAAACTAATATTATTGCTAGTAATTCGATGCACTGTTGGTGACGCTTTACGAATTAATAATTGTAGTGGCTTACTTGGTGCAATGTTCATTTCTGCACGAATACTACGTACAGCAATTACCGCATCTTTTATCCAATTAATATCTGCAACTGCCTCATCATTTGAAGACTGGTTATCAAAAATAGGCATTGGTTGTAACATAATGGTATCAGCTTTAATATCCATTAGTGGTTTTACATTTTGCCAAATTTCTTCCGTTATAAATGGAATAATTGGATGAGCCAGACGTAATAGAGCTTCTAATACAGTCACTAACGTATGACGAGCTGCACGTTGCTGCGATGTTTCGCCATTAGCTAAAATGGATTTCGTTAGTTCTAAATACCAATCACAGAACTGGTTCCAAGTGAATTCATATAAAATATTAGCAGCCAAATCAAAACGATAAGTATCAAATGCCTCACGATAAGTTTTAACTGTTTGATTAAATTCAGCCAAAATCCATTTATCAGCTAGCGAATAATCTAAATCTCCTCCTTTAAAACCACAATCATGCTGCTCAGTATTCATTAACACATAACGGCTTGCATTCCATAGTTTATTACAGAAATTACGATAACCTTCTAAACGTTTTAAATCCCAATTAATATCACGCCCTGTTGATGCTAGTGCTGCGAGTGTAAATCGTAGTGCATCAGTACCATGCGTTTCAATGCCATTTGGGAATTGCTTTTCTGTTCGCTTAGCAATTTTCTCAGCAAGTTGTGGTTGCATCATATTGCCTGTTCGTTTTTTTAACAAATCAGCTAAAGAAATACCATCAATCATATCTAAAGGATCGATAACGTTTCCTTTAGATTTTGACATTTTTTGTCCTTCTTCATCACGAATTAGACCTGTGACATACACCGTTTTAAATGGGACTTGCGGTTTTCCATGTTCATCTTTTATAAAATGCATGGTCATCATGATCATTCTAGCTACCCAAAAGAATATAATATCAAAACCGGTCACTAGCACATTCGTTGGATGAAACGTGGTTAAGTCGTCAGTATTTTCTGGCCAACCTAACGTTGAAAATGTCCAAAGCGCAGACGAAAACCAAGTATCAAGCACATCTTCATCTTGCTCTAACTCAATATCATTTGACAAATTATTTTCACGTCGTACTTCAGCTTCATCACGCCCCACATATACATTACCTTGTTTATCATACCAAGCAGGAATACGGTGTCCCCACCATAATTGACGGGAAATACACCAATCTTGAATATCATTCATCCAAGAAAAATACATGTTTTCGTATTGTTTTGGTACGAACTGAATATCGCCATTTTTGACCGCATCAATGGCTGGTTTTGCGAGCACTTTGGCTCGCACATACCATTGGTCCGTCAACATAGGTTCAATAACAACACCGCCACGATCACCATAAGGAATGGTTAAATCATGAGGTTCTATTTTTTCCAAAATACCTAGTTTTTCACATTGTGCAAGAATAGCTTTACGGGCAGCAAAACGCTCTAAATTCTGAAATTCTAAAGGTATATCAGTTGAATATAACGTGCTAGGTTCTCCGTTAGTATCAAATACTTCAGCTTGTGTACGAATATTACCATCAAAAGTTAGGATATTTATCATTGGTAACTGATGACGGTGCCCAACTTCATAGTCATTAAAGTCATGAGCAGGTGTGATTTTTACACAACCAGTACCTTTAGTCATATCGGCATGTTCATCACCAATAATAGGAATGCGACGATTTACGAACGGTAATACTACAAATTTACCAATCAGATCTTTATAGCGTGGATCTTCAGGATTAACAGCAATACCTGTGTCACCGAATAATGTTTCAGGACGAGTTGTGGCGACAACTAAATAATCTTTTCCTTCTGATGTTTTCACACCATCAGCAAGATGATAACGTAAGTGCCACATTGAACCTTTTACTTCACGATTTTCGACTTCAAGATCAGAAATAGCTGTACGCAGTTTTGGATCCCAATTAACTAAACGTTTGCCGCGATAAATCAGATCTTCTTGATATAATCTAACAAAAACTTCCTTAACGGCATTGGATAAGCCTTGGTCCATTGTAAAACGCTCACGCTCCCAATCAACTGAATCCCCTAAACGACGCATTTGCTTTGTAATGCTGCCACCTGATTCAGCTTTCCATTTCCAGATTTTTTCGATAAATGCATCACGACCATAATCATGACGAGTTTTGTTTTCTTCTGCAGCAATTTTCCGCTCTACAACCATTTGCGTTGCTATACCTGCATGATCGGTTCCTGATTGCCACAAAGTATTATTGCCCTGCATACGATGATAACGAATTAAGGCATCCATAATAGTTTGTTGAAATGCATGCCCCATATGTAAACTCCCAGTTACATTTGGTGGTGGGATAGCAATACAGTAACTTGGTTGGGACTTATCGCCATTGGGTTTGAAATACCCACTTTCTTCCCAATGTTTGTAAATAGGTTGTTCAATTTCTTGTGGATTATAAGTCGTATTTTTCATAATTAATGCATAAATCCTGATTTAAGGCATAAAATTTTGACCATTCTACAGTAAAATAGCTAAACAATAAATTGGCAGAATAATAAACTCGTTGATTTAATCTTCTTAAAAAATTTTTATTACACGACAAATGACAAAAAAACCGCTTTATATCAAGCGATTTTATATATCTATCACCAAAATATTGTTATAACTAGGGATGTTGATATATAAAATTATCAATTAACCGTGTTTTACCAATATAAACGGCTAACGCACATAAGCTATCTTGCTCAAGCATATCAACCGATTGTAAAGATGTTAGATCAACAAATTCAATATAATCAATTTTAGCTAAGGGTTGATTGGTTATAAGCTCATGCATAACTTTTGTAATAACAGTTACTGACTTTTCTCCCTGCTTTATCATTGCTTTGGCACTTTCTATAGCTTGATAAAGGCAAACTGATGCGGATCGTTCGCTTTCGGACAAATAACTATTACGCGAGCTTTTAGCTAGCCCATCAGCTTCACGCACAATCGGACAACCAACAATCTCAATATTAAAATTCAGATCATTTACCATACGTTTAATTACAGCTAGCTGCTCCGCATCTTTCTGACCAAAATAAGCACGATCAGGTTGCGTAATATTGAATAATTTTGTGACAACAGTGCAAACACCTTTAAAATGCCCCAGACGCTTTTGTCCACATAATGCGTTGGTTAAACCATTAACATCAACATAGCTACTAAAATTAGGAACATACATTTCATTAACAGTTGGGCAAAAAATCAAATCTACCCCCATCTGCTCACAAGCAATTTTATCTCTATTTAAATCACGAGGATAGCTGGCTAAATCCTCAGAAGGACCAAACTGGATAGGATTAACAAAAATGCTCACAATTACTTTTTGGTTTTCCTTTTTAGCCGCAGCCATTAGACTTTGGTGACCCTCATGCAAATATCCCATTGTTGGAACAAGCCCTATACTATACCCAGCTTGACGCCAAGCTTTTACTTGTGCTTGGACTTCTTTAATTGTACTTACAATATTCATTTGTATTAGCCCTTATGGTTAATAGTAAATTCAAGCTTGAGTTTCTCTATAACATTATCTTCAATAGAAAACTCATGATTTGTAGCAGGGAACTGTCGATTATTAACTTCTTGGCAATACAATTTAAAAGCTTGTTTCATTTGTTCACCAATCGATGCAAAAGATTTCACAAATTTTGATGAAATACCATCATACATTGATAACATATCTTGATAAACTAGCACTTGCCCATCACAATCAACTCCCGCTCCAATGCCAATCGTCGGAATATTAACTAATTGTGTGATAAATTTCGCTAAACCTGCCGGAACACACTCCAGCAAAATAGCTGCAGCACCAGCTTTTTCAACCGCTAATGCATCAAGAACAATATTTTTAGCATGTTCATAATCCTTACCTTGAACTTTATACCCACCTAAAGCAAGCACAGATTGCGGCATTAACCCAATATGCGCTACAACAGGGATAGATGCTTGTGTAATCATTTTGATATGTTCATAAAATGCTTGCCCACCTTCAAGTTTCACTGCTTGAGCTTGCCCTTCTTTGATTAAACGACCTGCATTTAAAACCGCATCATATACAGACGTGTGATAAGACATAAAAGGTAAATCTGTCACCACAAAAGCTGACTTAGCGGCTCTTGCTACTGCTTTGGAATGGTGAATCATATCCTCCATAGTAACCGATACAGTACTATCGTAACCTAACATCACCATTCCTAAAGAATCACCAACTAACAGACAATCTATACCACTTTCGTCCATTAATTTGGCTGTAGTATAATCATATGCAGTTAACATGGTAATTTTTTGTTGATTTTTCTTGCGTTTTTGTAGTGTAAGAATTGTATTTTTCAAGGTAACAGCTCCAGCTCTAATTGTCGATAATCCTTATTTGGATGTTTTGTCCGACTAATATTAAGTAAAATAGTTGATAATTGTAGATAAATCGGCTTGAGTTCATCAGGCATTACCATAATATGTTGTTTGATAGTTTCAATATCACCACGTTCGACAGGTCCAGTCAAAGCATTGATCACTCCTACTTTACCAATATTATTTGCATTTCCTAGAAATAATGGATGCCAAGCCTGTTCACTAAATTCAGCATCTAGTCTACATTGTTTAAACAAATCAACACCAATTTGAACCAATGCAATAACTTGATTACTTAACATAACACAAGCAGCATGATACAACGGTTTTTTACTTGCAGGTAAAATTGCTAAAGGATTATTTAGTGGAGCTAATGTGGCTCGTAATTGAGGGATAATATTTTCATTTGCTTCAAGAGTAAAAGATATACCTGACATTGCCATATAGCAACTAAATCTATCATAAATAGCATATAAAGGATGCAAAGAAAACGCAAATGGGTGAACAACCTTATGTTGACTAAAAATATGCGATGTTAACAGACCACTACAATGACCAATCCATTTGTTAGCAATAGATAATTGACAAAGTTTTTGCCAAACTGTGACTATTTGACCATCAGGTACTGTGACTAATATGCAATCACTATCATTAACTAATTCAGGTAAAGAAGTATAATGTTGGCTTTGAGTAAAATTACTTGCCTCTTTTGCATGTTCATAGGTTTGGCTATAAAATCCAGCAATCTGCATTCCACATAAAGAAAAATACTTAGCTATGGTGCACCCTACTTTACCTGCACCGATAAAACCAATAATCATTACAACTGTAAATTATTTGAAGTTGTTGCATTATAGCTTAATCAGTTTGATATTCAATCAATTAGATATCAATAATATTAAAAATAAATGCGTAAAATATAATTTAATTATTTTAAAGTTAAAAGAAAAAGTTGTAGATTATTTCAATAATTAGATACAAAAAAAGGAATCCAACCATTAATCAAAATATTTAATGATCGGATTTTTATTAAGATTAATTTTGATTTAAATACACCCAAGCATATTGAGCATAAAATTTAGCACCTAATGCCATGCCATCTTCATCTACATTAAAACAACCATGATGATGTGGCCATTTGGTATCTTTTTGAGGATTACCAGAACCAACCAATGCAAAGGCTCTAGAAATATTTTCTATTATATAGTGTTACATATTTTTTAACATAAATTCATTGATTTCTTCTAAAAATAAATTACCATATTTTTGTAACTTAATTTTACCCACTCCGGAAACGTTAATTAATTGTTTTTTACTTTTAGGTTTAGTTTGAACCATCTCAAGCAATGTTGCATCACTAAAAACAATATAGGGTGGTATATCTTCAGTATCGGCAATAATTTTACGTAATCTTTTGAGATTATTAAATAAAATCCGTTCTTCGTAAGATAAAATTGTTGTTAAATTAATCGCTCTTGCATAACGATTAATTCGACTTTTCTTAACTATTTCTAAACGCGGTTTAGCTAATGATAATGATATTTCACCTCTAAGTATTAGACGCGCTTTTTGTGTTAGCTGAAGCGTAGTAAAGGCTGATATATTTTGACTTAAATACCCTAAATAAACTAGCTGTCTAATAACACTAAGCCAATAATCTGATGAATGTTGTTTACCAATGCCATAAACCGATAACTTATCATGACCATTTTCCTTAATTTGAGATCGCCCTGAACCACGTAACACATCAATGATATATTGAGCACCGTAATGCTGTTCTACACGATAAACACAAGATAAAACTTTTTGCGCATCAATTAAGCCGTTATAAAGCTCTGGAGGATATAAACAGACATCGCAGTTATTACATGGTTTGGTCCTCTCTTCACCAAAATAATTAAGCAACACCGTACGCCGGCAAGTCAAACTTTGCGCAAAAGCCTCCATTGCATTAATCTTTTGCAATTCTATATCTTGATGTTGGCCATTCCTTTTTTCAATAACTTGTTGCTGATACCAATTAAGATCTTTACTATTAAATAATAATATAGCTTCAGCGGGTACACCATCACGACCTGCGCGGCCTGTTTCTTGGTAATAAGATTCAATCGTTCTTGGGCTATCAGCATGAACAACAAAACGCACATTTGGTTTGTTAATTCCCATACCAAATGCAACGGTCGCTACAATAATTTGCACATTATCTTTTATAAAATCTTCTTGCGCCTGTTGACGTTCATTATTAGTTAATCCTGCATGATAGGCCTTAACAGAAAAGCCTCGGGCTGCAAGCTTAGTGGTCATATTTTCCACTCTAGAGCGACTTGAACAATAAATAATTCCACTATTGCCTTTTTGTGCCTCAATAAAAGAAACAACTTGTTCAAGTTGATTAAATTTTTCGACAACCGTATAACGAATGTTTGGTCGATCAAAGCTTCTTACTACAACTAATGGATTAACCAGATTAAGTTGATGAATAATATCTGTCTGTGTCATTTTGTCTGCTGTTGCAGTCAATGCTACAATGGGGACTTTAGGGAAACGAATAGAAAGCTGCCCTAATTGCCGGTAATCGGGTCTAAAATCATGCCCCCATTGAGATATGCAATGCGCCTCATCAATAGCTATTAATGAAGGAGGATACTCATCAATTAAAGAAGAAAAAGAGTAAACACCCAATCTTTCAGGAGAGACGTATAATAGTTTTATAGAATGATCCAAATACTGTTCGATAACTTTTTGTTGTTCTGTAGATGATTGTGAGGCATTAAGATAGGCAGCAGCAACACCATTAGCTAATAATTGATCGACCTGATCTTTCATCAAAGAAATTAAAGGTGAAACAACTATTGCTGTTCCCGATAATAAAACTGCGGGAATTTGATAACATAAAGATTTTCCTCCTCCAGTTGGAATAATTGTTAAAGTATCACGACCATCAATAATAGATTCAATAATTTCTCTTTGTTGATTTCGAAATGACTTGTAACCAAAAACATTTTGTAAAACATCTTCAATATGATCTTTTATTGACATACAAACCTAAACATAAAGAGCCCAACTCGGGGTGGCGAGTATAGCTAAATTAATTTAAACAAACCACCATCAATTTTAAGAATTAGTAATTCAATCCCAAAAATAAAATATTTTATAAAAACGATTATGTTAGACATAACCTATTACAATTTTTTAAATTTTAATACATATAATGTTTATTCTATAACCAATTCTGTTCGATAGACTAAAAAAAAAGCTATTTTTTATTTTTTTACTTGATACTAATCGATTTGCCAGTTAATATTTGCGTGTTTCAATTATACGCCCGTAGCTCAGTTGGTTAGAGCATCACCTTGACATGGTGGGGGTCAGTGGTTCGAGTCCACCCGGGCGTACCATTCTAAAGTCTTATCTTGCAAGGCTTTGCAATGATTACCTAAAACTCTTATTTTGTCAACGGGGTAAAACTGGGGTAAGAGAGGGGTAAAATTCGCATCCCTGCGGTATTTTTTTTGACCATTTTCTCAAAAGTTCACATCAAAATACAATCAATATAAAATACCCAAAAAAATTCTAACTTTGCTTATCATGATAACAATAAACTACACACTACCAATTTACATACGAATGGCGCCCGAAGATTACGAAATTGAAATCACGGACGAGTGCTACATTATCAACAGCGGCAACGAGCACAATTATGTATTCTATCAAACGCAGAAAGCACTATACGATATCGCTGATTTTGTGATGTTAGAAGACGCTGTTGAGTATTGTAAGTTGAAAATTGATAGTGTGTTTTTTACACGATGATGTTATCAATTGCGACAGCATTTTTCATGCCGCCTTTTTTATCAAACGCAACTGCGTAATAATCGCATTTGTGTCGAATTCTAAATGCAACACTGCCTTTTTCATCGCTTTTGTATTTTGCAATCAGATCGCCGCTTTCTCGAAAATGTAAATAAACATCATGATCAGATAATAGCGTGCCATCGTGATTTTTGACTTTTGCCGGAACGTATGTTTTATTTAATAACCACGACACAACATCATTTACAATATTTATTGCATCATTTGTTAATTGAACATTAAAATCAAAACCTAAAAACGCACAGTCTGCAGCAAATGGCTCGTCGCGCATGTTCAAATCACCTTTTTTAAAGGTTGCACAAGTAACTGGTAGTTTATAGTATCCCCACACAGAGTCGAGAACCAAGAGCGGCGACATGTTCTCTAGAGAACTTTTGCTACCGTGATAGAAATAAAACTGCCTATTATTTTGATTGTATATCATAATTTCTCGTTTTCCGCGCGCGCTCAATGTAACGTCAAGATTATTTACATTATACGTGCGGTTAGAACTTGAGTCCGATGTATAGCTTGCGATACCGAGGTGCGCGATCGAACCTGGGGACGTGTAACTCTGCCCTCCCACAATGACAGGAGTGCCTTTTTCGAAACATTTTTTTATCACGCGCGCTCGGTGCTCTTTTGAATTCATGAAATCCATTATCAGATCAAACTCTGATAAATGATTTTCAGTGTACTCGCTCGATGCCGGATCACAAAAAATAACTTGATGTTCTTCACTGAGAACCTCAATCATCGCATCAACATTAATTTTTTTTTCACTACAAATAACTATTTTTGCCATTTTTAATCCTCGAATTGAAACTCTAGTTCATTCTGTTGTTTGTTCTTATTGAATATAAACTCAATATCGTCTCCAAAAGTAAACGTATGCGTGAATTTTTGGAGTGATTCTATATCGTTTTTGATGCTAGACAGTTCAATATACAAATCACCTTTCTTAATATTAGCAACATTAAATACAAAATGAGGCTCATCAATTATTGTATCAACGAGAGTATCTGAGAAATGTCGCAACACAACTCGATATTTTACATCTTGCTCAACTGTCACATGATCTTCGTACCATCCAATCATGATACCCGACGTTTGTTGTAAACGATTTCTTGTGGACCATTTCACGTCAATTTTATTTCCCTCTATTACATCTGGATAATAAATTCCGTTAATAGTTACATTTGCCGGCGGATATGGCCTAACAGCTCTCCCGCAAATCTCAACAATGACGCTACTAGCGTCAGCTGGATCGAGTGAACTGGTTAGTGTTCTCGTAATAACGCGACAGTCAACTCTGTCTCCCTCGTAATATTCTTCCGATTTTAGAGTTAGTTGTCCCCCACAGAAATAAACAAGACTATTTTGAGCGTGCTTGGCGGGAATAGTATCAAGACAACCCCTTTTGACAGTTAGTTCATCGTTATCACAAGATTCAACAAATAAAATCTCATTATCAATCGAGATCCACGTGTACTCATCGCTTTCTGGTGCTCTATCTAATTTGATGACAGTCTCCATTTTGTCAATGTCATGTGATAGCGTTCTCATTTCACATTCAGTTATGCTCTCTGCATTATCAAAATTATCAGACACAGATGTGGCAAGCTCAGCAAGCATAATATTTTCAGGTAAATCAGCAACTGCAGCGGCAACAAGCCCAGATAAATCATTATCAAGTAGTCGATCAACCGTTTTCTGACCGTAGTTATAAACAAGTTCATAATACGGCGATTCCATCACAATAAAATGTTTTGCGGGGTAAGGTACGTTGTGCTCCGCTGGATTTGAAATTGGTTGCTGAGATTGTACGACTGACGATGTCGGCAATGAGAAGACATCTCTTGAACATTCAATCGTGATTTGATTGTTTTTTTGTGTACCGTAATCCGCTGATATTATACGCATTACAACGTTGTCTAAACCCAAGTTCGGCATGTTTAATAGAAATACATCGCCGCGGCCAAGCTTTCTGCCGTCTAGATTCAGTGTTAGCGTAACAGACGCAAGGTCTGATGATAAATACGCTAAATCCCTCATGGCGAGGCGCGAGGCGAGCGCGCGGCTATAAACAGTATCGTACGTGACTGTTGTGTTATTTTCTCTGCCCGCAATTGCTATCAGCGCGTCATCTCGAACAGTCACTGACCCTTGCTTATAATCATTGCCTCGGTCAATAAAATTAACTGTCACAGAATTAATCATCTCAGTGACAATATTTTTCTTAATATCCGAAATTTTCACAATATTTGTTTTATCAAAAACTGGTAAATCATCAATATTGTAATCATTTCTAATCACTTTTATTTCGAACTGATTTGTATAAGGGTTTTGATCTAACACGCAATCTGTTGTTTTCTCAATATTTTTCTTTAGTTCTTCAAATTTACTCTGACTGTTCCAGATGTACGAAAGCCCTAATTTTTCTTGATAAAATATATCAGCTGCACGTTTAAACGACTCTTCGTTAATTATGTTTTGTACTGATTGAGAGTTAAATCCAGTATACTGATTCAAAACTAATTCTCTGAGCATGTGAGCCGGATTCATATCTGCGTTAGCACTATTAATAGCGTACATCATAGTGTCATAAATCACAGTTGAGTCAGTGCCAGAGATCACCGGAATTTCATCCTCCGGAGTATTGTCAATTTTTGAACTCAATGACGTATCGTAATTCTCAACGTTAACACAATAAATACTAACATCTCTACCGTTTGCCACATCAAACATACCTGTTCTATTGATGAGATCGCGAACATCTTGATTGTCAATAGAGTCAGCATCTTCAAGCTCACCATCACTCACAAAAATACAGCAACGATCCATTTCAAGATTGATCACACTGCGAAAAAAATTAACCGATGCTTCTAGCACAGTTCTAAGATTACCGCCGGATACTATTTTTAAATTATCAATAAACGACAGTATCGATGAAATATCATTTTTAGAAACGTTCCTGACTAATTGTGTTTGTGGTGAACCGCCCTGATGGGTTGTTATTAGAATATCAAGTCGTGACGAACGCAAATCCATTGACGCTTCCAATTTGTTGATCGCCCGCTTCATTGCTGTTTTGAGCGCTATTATGCGCGATCCGCTCATGCTCTGAGATGTATCTAAAATAAAATGTATTGCAAGATTATCGAGTCTGCTCTCAGTTCTAATTTCAGCCCGTTCGTTATACCATTGAAGTGTTTTTTTTGCGTCTTGATAATGTATACGTTGTACAACAACCGCAATATCTTTCAAATATGGATTATTCCCCCAATAAAAATGCCTGAAAACTGCGCCAGCCACATAACGATACGCAGGCACTATTTGCGATATTTTGCTAGCTAGATAACTGTTTCTGCTATGTTTATCATGGCCAGAATAAACATCAACAGCACCAGACACGCCACCCTCTCGTGAATCACCACCAAATAAAGATGGTTTATTAATCGATAACGTCCCGTCTTGCATTACTCCTTTCCACGCAGTTCTGTCAGCAATGATAATTTTAACCAACTTATCAATAGTACCTTGGCAAAATATCATGCTAGTACCAGCGTAGTATCTATAACCTACTGTTTGTTTCTTTTTGCTTCCGCCCATATCTCAACCTAGCCTGATCTATTACCTGATTAGCCATTACATCATTAATTTTTATTAAAATTTCAGCATCAATGCCGTTTTTTAAAAAATCTGACCAATCTAATCCATGCCTTTTAAAAAACGCTCTTCCACCTGCGCTACATTGTCGCGCCGCAATCAGATCTTCTCGTGTAACAATTAAGACCATTATTTTTTTCCACCTTTTTTCCTGATAGCTGTTAGTGATTTGTCTCCAACCCAGGTGTAAATCGGATTTGTAATTTTAACCGTCCCAAAAACTATTGGAATTTCAGTTCCCTCGGTTGATGTACCAGTTTTAAACTCATCAGCCTCTATTTTTTGTTGATTTTTTTTACCGTGTGATCCAACCACGCCAACGATTAAACCCACAACAACAGCAACCAATGCTGCAACTAATGCAAACATAAAACCTCACAATTAAACAATTGAATTACCACTGTTAAGGGGTTCAAGCGGTAAATACGGAAAACCACCATAATTTAGAGTGTTATTAAATGTGTCACAACAATCAAGTGTTCGCGAACAACCCTTGTAAAGCGTAACTTGCGTGATGCCGTTGCGCAGATTGTCTACTAGCTGTTGATTCCGTCTAAATAATACGACAGATGTATCAGAATGATCTTTAATGAAAGTCTGTTCGCCGTTAGGAGTTTGCAATATTCCACCAGTAAAATACCCGTTTGGCATATCTTGTTCAAACACAACAGTTAACACATCATTTTTATACGATGTAACATTGACCACCATCTTAAAATCGTCACGATTTAACCCGCATCGCTCGCTATACAACGCATAACGACAATTTCTCTGAACTCTCTCGTTTACACCTGTTTGCCCTGCTCTCGTGATCAATGGCTCGAATGTCATATCCATCTCTTTATCTGATGTAGATGTTTGAGTTAAACGTCCGCTCCACGACATCGTAATCAAGTTATTTTTGTCTAGCGTGTAAATATCTACTAGCAAATACTTTGTTATGTCTGGAGTTATCCACTGCTGAACAACTTCATTTGTTATTGGCATAGTTATTGTTATTTTATTTTTAGACAGAGACGCATCACGTTTGATTGCGCTACGATTAATCGATTCTCTAATATAAATTTTTTTCTCAATGTTCAGATCTCTCATACCGCTGGTGTAACGATATGTGTTAACTCCATCATGGAAAACATATAACTCAGACTGTTTGAAAATATTGATCATCAAAAACCTCCGTTACTTGAATATTTGATTGCGCCCGCTGATTTGTATCGTATTTAATTTGCACTATATCTGAATCAAATCTACACAGCATTAGATAACTGATTTTGTTAACTGTATAGTTAATGTGTTTATCAACAACTATTATTGTGTTGCCGTAATTATCATGACTCACGCTCATTATTTTTACATATGTAACGCAATTATCATGAAATAGAGCTAAATAGTTAAATGATGGTAAATCGTTGCGAATAATAATTTGATTACCGACAATCTTACTGCCGTATATGTTTACATCTCCATCACACAACCAGAACGGATTTAATCGCCCGCTCATTCTGTAGACGAATTGTTTAAATTTTTTTATCTCATCCAGCCCGTCCATGTAGAATAGTATTGAACGCGATGATTTTGTACGATCCCACTTATTTATTCGCGTTGTTTTCCCAATGTCGTAATCAACTTTATCTATACATTTATTTAATGTCGATTCGTTAGCGCCGTAATTATTGTGAAGCACTTCGATGCCGAGATATGTCTGTTTTTGAATTAATTCCGCGCGATAGACTGGTTGATCAACTAATTCTGCAGTTATGTCAAACTTAGCATCAAAACCGGAGGTTTTATACGTCACATTATTTAAGTAGCACTTTTCTAGCGGTAATAAATATGCAGCCTGGTAATCATTGGTGGCAGGACTTAGACCCAGTTTTCCGTCTGGTGGTTCTTTAAAAACAAACTCTAACTTCGGCTGATGTTCATCATGAAAAACAAACTCTAACGATTTTTTTTCTGATGATTTTAACCAAGTCGCAACCTCTTTTTTTGTTATGTCTTGATAAATCAGTAAATTATCACCAACATGATTATCAAAATGATTCTCTACTATAGTCGTCCCCTTATTTATGCGACCAACATAAACCGCTTTTAGCCAAGAAGGCAATAACCAGATATCAGTTAAATTATTACGTAGCAAATTAAGATAATAGTTTCTATTATGTGGATGAGCTATAAATGAGTAATCTAATGTTACTCTCGGTAGTGAGCGTAACATTACTCTGTGCTCTCGCCCATCTCTCGATTCGATTACATTAGTGAGCCATTCAAAACTTTCTGTTGCTCCTGCTGTCGGCTGTTCAGCTATAACATTTGGCATTATGACCTCAAACTTAGACATAAAAAAAGTCCGCAATTGCGAGCTTTAGGTTTGATTTGATTTTGTATATCTACATTAGATTTTCCATACTCAGTTAACAACAATCAGCATGTTTTTGTGAGAAAACTGCATTTGCAAACCTAATGCTTGAACAATTTTAAAGATTGTATTAAAAGTAGGATTCCCCTCACCTGATAACGCTTTATAAATACCCTCACGGCTTATACCTGTATCACGTGAAAGCTGACTGATGTTTTTAGCTCTAGCTATATCACCAAGTGCAATAAATAAAAATTTAGGGTCTCCTTCTTCTATTGCGGCATTTAAATATTCTTGCATTTCTTCATCAGTATTTAAAAAATCAACCACATCAAAAGTTTTTAGTTTTGTAGTCATAATTAACCCCATTTATTTGCTAATTCTTTAGCAATTTTAATATCTGTTTGTTGTGTATCCTTGTCACCGCCACACAATAAAATAACAATTTCATTATTGCGGTTAACAAAAACCCTATACCCTTTTCCACAGTGAATACGCATTTCTGATACACCGCTGCCTACATTTCTAAACCGCCTATGCGGCGGTGAACATAGTTTTCTCCAGATGATTAAACTAATTTATTTGTGTTTTTACTTGTATTTTTACTTGTCGCTTGTGTATATGTGTGTATAATTATTTTCAGGTTAGGAGGTAAACATGAAATCAACTGACCTGATAAAAGAACTTGCCAGTGCAGGGTGTATTCTGAAACGAGTTAGAGGTAGTCATCATATGTTTTACTCACCAATAACTAATAAAACGTTTCCAGTTCCTCACCCAAAATCGGATTTACCGATTGGCACAGTAAGATCAATCAAAAAATCGGCGGGGCTTTTATAGCCCGCCAACTTTTGGAGGTATTATGTTTTTTACTCTTGGCATTGAAACACCGAACGATAGCAATACAGCTTACGGCATTGTCGTGCCTGCATTATGTAATGAAAAATATAGTTGTTATTCTGCCGCAGACAGAGAAAGCGATATTCCAGCAATGGCGACAGAAGCTATTTTGTTAACTGTTCAAGATATGATCGAATCGGGCGATTATGATGTTAAAGATATTCACAACGATCATGTTTCGTATAAAAATAACGATGAATATGCTCATTGCGATACGTGGGTCATTATTGATGTTGATTTGTCATCATTTGTTGGTAAACAAAAAAGAATTAATATCACATTGCCCGATATTCTTATCGATAGAATAGATAACGCAGTTAAAGCACCGAACTCTTTTTATAAAGATCGGAGTAATTTTTTGGCAGAAGCGGCTATTAATGAATTAGCAGCACAAAATAGAGTACGTTAATTATTTTGGTTATTAAGCGCCATACAACTGCTAATAAAAAACCACCCGAAGGTGGTTATATTTAAATATTATTTGCTTAGTGATGTCGAATGACTTTTCTAAACCGCCTATGCGGCGGTGAACTAAGGAAATAATCGCCAAAAATGGGCTTGAACTTTCTAAACCGCCTACTCGGCGGTGAACAACCTCCTCCTTTTGTTCCTGTCCAGTCCTTATTTCTAAACCGCCTACTCGGCGGTGAACCATAAACCCTACCTCTCCAGTCTAAATTTAGATTTCTAAACCGCCTACTCGGCGGTGAACACCTTTTTATGGTTAAAGGTGTACCTTTTTATTTTCTAAACCGCCTACTCGGCGGTGAACTACCATAGTCGGGTGACTTTAAGTAACAATAATTTCTAAACCGCCTACTCGGCGGTGAACTGACACAAGAGCAATTTTATGGTTACTGTCTATTTCTAAACCGCCTACTCGGCGGTGAACTCTATCTTTTTCAACTTTCTTGTGCGTTTCTATTTCTAAACCGCCTACTCGGCGGTGAACATAGGGATAGAGAAAACGCCAAAGTGCTTAAATTTCTAAACCGCCTACTCGGCGGTGAACTGGTATATAAATTTAATTCGCTTTGGCTGTCATTTCTAAACCGCCTACTCGGCGGTGAACTAGATTATATCAAACATAGCATATTGTTTTAACTAAATTTTAACCATTTTTCCAAAAATAACCCTTTTTTATCACATAAAAATTAATTAATAATAATCAATATATTAAAAAAGGATCTAAAAAAGGGTTAAACTAACGACTCAGAATCTTCAACTAATCGCAAAGCATAATTAACTAAATCTTGTAATAACCAAAATATATTTGATTTGTCATCGCTTTCATTAACATTACTACCCATAAGATAAGCCAATGATTTTGCCTGTTCTAAATTTTTAACTATTATTTCATAGTCATGATTATCAATGATGTGTTTCATGCTACAACCTCCGCTTTTTCAAATAAAGTTGACATTTCATACGACATTGTCGAGATTGCACCTATACTGTTTATTAGAGTCTCATCAGCCCACTTACTTTGACCATTGTCGCTAATTAATAACTCTGCAATTGCAGCAATGTGATTTATTTTTGCACATAAAACGTTAAAATCGTTCTCTTGAATAATTACATTTCTGTTCATATCTACATCCTCAAGTTGCCCCTCTGCGGGGGCTTATAATTTGTTAATTGGTTAAGCGATTTCTTTATTAATAAGATGATTTTTGATTACATCTATTGCTTTTTCGTTATATCTAAATGATTCAACTTGTTTATCAGAAGAACGTGACTTATCGAGTACGAAAATTCCGTAGTCTTCTGTTTTTAAGTTAAGCTTATTAGCTATACGACCAATTTTATTTGAGGATACGCCGAGTAAATCTCCAACCTCACTAGCTGAAAATGTTTTGTTTTCAAGTTTAGGAAGCGGAATAACATTTTTACCTGCAATTGGGTTAATTGTATCGGCATAGATAGCTTGCTTAGACTGTTCGCTCAAATGCGGCAGATTGCTAAACATCTTATCTAATGCTCTGACTGACAATTCTATTGCCTTAGCTTGTCGATACTCTGGTAAGTAAGATTTAAAAGGTTTTTGAATGTTTTTCAATTCACCTTTTTTATAGTCTAAAAATACTTGATTTACCATTAATTGGAATTTTGGACTAATCCAACCTGCATAAGATACCGCTAAAAGTTCATGGGCGAATGTACCTTGATTCAATCCCCCTTTTATGGATTGAACAACCGATACCGAGATCTCGGCATCGCTCAATTGTTGCTCAAGTTCTAATATAAGCTCTTGAGTGCCTTGCAATGATAGCCAGTAGCTAGGATTGTTTTTCTTTTCTCCTCCACTAGCTTTATGCAAAGCATTAAGATTATATCGACCCTCTTTATCAGTTGTGATTGAGATTCCAGCTATTACTGGACAATTAGAGTTGTTTATATTACTATTATTCATGAGTTTTCCCTTATTTAGAGTTTGTGGTTAACTTGATTTGGGCTTTGGCTGTTGGCGCAGTTAAAGCCTTTAGTTTTTTAGATACCTGCAATTTTCTTTTCCTCCTCTGTTAATGACTGCTTTACTCTGTTAATTAGTTCTAAACTAAAATTTCTATCATTTTTAATAGCTGAATTCTCAAGAATAGATTTCATCCAACCTGGAATTCTAGCTGATACTGGTACTTTATTTTCTTTCAATTTTTTCTCCTTATTTGCTAAATATTGATTTACTTCTGCTATACCTGAAAACCTTCTATAGTGAGTAGTACAGTCTGTTGATAAATGTCTTTTATATTTATTAGCAGGTGTAGGAATGTCTTCCTCTCTCCATCCTGCTGCAAATCGCTGATCTAAAGTTCTCGCATTGATACCAAAAAGTTCAGCCCATTCATGTAAAGTTTTTATTTCGTTTCTGTATTCATAATAAACAGTCCCTACTTTTCTCTTTGGGTCAAAATTAGGATCTTGACTAGCCCACAAACGCCAACCTACACTTTTTCTACATCTTTCGGCACAATCTTTTGCGTTGTCAGACGGAGAACCAACATATAAATGTTCAGGATTACAGCACGACGGATTATCACACGTGTGCAATACCCAAAAATTTTTGCTATTTTGAGGTATAGCACCATAAGCTAATTCATAAGCAACTCTATGAGTAGCCCAAGAATATCCTTCAAACCAAATCATTCCATAGCCATCATAATTTTTAGCTCCATTCCACTCATGACAGCCATTTTTAAATATAGATAATTTAGATTTTAATTTTTTATCTAGTCCAACATGATCTCTAATTAAAGATATACTTTTTCTTGTTTTCATAATTAATAATTAAATGTCTTAAAGTGTCATGGAATGTATAGTATACTAATTCTAATAATTAACCATGTCAATACATTTCAATACTATTTATGACAAATAATGACACTTTTGCAAAACGATTAATACAAAGAAGAGCCGAACAAGGTTATTCTCAAGAAGAATTATCAAAAATATCTGGTATCGCAGCAGCTCAAATTTCAAGATACGAAGCAGGCCGAAATAAACCAAGAGCAAACATTATTGCCAAGCTAGCAGAAACACTAGAAGTTCCCTTTAATTGGCTAGCCTACGGTGATGAAAGTGAGTTAATATCACTTCAAAATGAAAAAGGAGAACATTGGCACTGGTTATATTTAGAGCCAAACTTAAGAGCTTTTATGGAAAATAAGGCTAAAAAAGCAGGCATATCACTAGAAGAAGAATTAATTAATGCTTTAAGTTCACATTACAAAATAAAAAATAAACCCTAACCCTAATAAAAGGAGGCATGATGGATAAATTCCCTCGCGATAAGCAAAATGAATTATTGATGTTTCTTTATGATAAATTCCCAAATAATATTACAAATGCAGAATATAAAAATCTGACCAATCTTTTCGGTTCAACTGACAATTTTGTCGCTAATGTTTGGTATCTAAGTAAACATGGTTTGATTGAAAACTGTATCCAGTGGGGTGCAGATGATAAAATAATCTACTATCAAAATTTAAAAATCACAGAAAAGGGCGTTGATTTTATCCGTGATGATGGCGGTCTATCTTCAATACTTAATGTTACAACTATTAAAATTCACAATGAAACATTAGAAAAACTGGAAGATATTATCAAGCAATCTTCATTAACTGAGGCTGAGAAGAAGACATATCTTGGTAAGTTGAAAGAGCTTCCTGTAGACGCCACAAAACACTTGGTATTGAAACTATTAGACTTGGGTCTATCTCGGACTCCTGACGTAATTCAACTAATTTCATCATGCTTCCAGCCTTAATAAATTCATTATGCCGATCTGTAGCGAGTATTACGCCATTTTTATCATGAAAAACTATGGAAAAAACTTTCATATGGATACCTTATTTTAGATAATAAAAAACCCTCTTAGAGGGTTTGAATTGCTTTTTTCTAAACCGCTTGTGCAGCGGTGACTACTTATTACACGCATCAAGAACCGGCTGAATTGCTTCGTCAAAACCTTTCAAACTAAATTCCATGTCGATTGTTTGGTTCGGCGCATTCGCTCTGATAAAAAGTGAATTTTTACCTTTTAACTGCTCAATTTCTTCCTTTGTTATATCCTCGTTGAAAAATGTATCACCTAAAATGATTGCGTTTCTTTGAAACGGTTTTTCTTTATCAATTCTTAAATCTAGTTTAACTTTTTTGTTACCGATAGTGATTAAATTTTTTACATAAATTGCTTCGGTTAATTTATTCTTCTTACAAACGAATGCATAATATTTATTATTGAATGTTAATTGATGATCGTTATCCAGATCTTCTGTCATCGCAAAATATTTTATCTCATCTGTTAGCTTGTCTGTTGAAACTGTTAAATTCCAGTCGCCAAAATTTTTCTTTATATCTGATTCTGATGCATAACAAGAAAAAGCACATAAACACAAAACTGCTACTAATGATTCTTTAAACATTTAACATCCCCTTAACATGGTAATTATCTGTTATGTTAGGGGAATTTAAATTAAAAGTAAATTATTAGGACGCATTCACAATCGTTGCTAGCTCCTCCCCGTTATCTCTATTTATTTGCATGATTTGTTTAACCCCTTCTTGTGTTGATAGCCATTCTTTCGCTGATTCATAGTCACTCACCAGTGCAATATTGATTGTTGGTGAAACGGTTTGCGGTGCGCTTTCTTGTGTTGTTGACTGTGAGTAGTTATTAACGACCTGCGGACGTTGTAAACCGCTCATATCACCACGTTGTAGTGCTTCCAGATTACTTACACCGATGCGCTGAGTTGCTGCTGCGTTCATGACGAATTCTTGACCGTGTACCACACCTGCTATCTGATCCCGAGCTATATCACCAGTATAGCCACCTGTCATAAAGCCTGTAGGTTGAGATCGAATCGCCGACACATTAGCCATCCCTGCCGCAATAGCTGCTGCTGCCGCTGTTGCCCCCAAAGCAGGTCCAACATACGGAATTCCTGCCATAGCAGCATAAGCCGCATTAGCAGCTTGATAAGTGTTAATCACCGCTTGCGCAATAGCTGCTGCTTTACCTATTCGCGCCATGGTTGCGTTGTTTGAGTTTTGCATTTGAGCCATTTGTTCGAAGAAATTATTTGCCTGACTTAAAATAATATCGTTCTGTTTAGCCCAAACTTGCGCTCTGAGTGATGCGGCTGTTGACTGATCTAAGTTAAACTGCTCAGTGAGCACATTTATTTGCTCGTACATTTTTTGGAATTGTGAGATTTGCGCGCTCATTAGCTCCCACGTTCCCTCAAACATTCCAGCAAAAGGGCTTTTACTATCAGAGTTAAGCGCATTAATTAAGTCGTTATAATCAAAATTTTTGCTATCTTTTAACTCACTTAACGCACTCACCAAATCAGAAAAATCTTGATTTTTTCTGAACCGAGAATTACTTTCCAGTGAGTCTTTTATAGCAAGAATTCGCACGTATTTTTCATTCAATGCGATTTTGGTTCTTAACTCGTCATTTTGCGCTTTAGACAGCACTAAGCCCTTGCTCATCATGTCTTGACTAACGCGATAGAGTTCGTTTTCTATCGTTCGTTGTTCTGATGAGAGTTTCATTAGATCCCATTGCCTGTTCAATTCCTTGTTATAATAACCAAGCGGATCTATCGATTCTTTGTATTTATTTTCAAGCAAAGTGATGTATTCGCTGTACTCACTCGCCGAAAGTGAGCCTTGTTTATACATAGAACCTAACTCTCTTAAACCTTTATTATATTCCTGCAACGCACCTCTCATCGGTTTAAGTGAATTCAATAGCTTATCATGCTCTGATGCTAACCGCTTGACATGCTTTATCGCTGTTGACACATCATTTGGCGCTGGATACATTGCTGTTTCTTCGGCGAGTTTTCTTCTCCGCGTTTTCTCTATTTCTTCTTGAAGTAATCCATCTGCAAGTCCCACATAGTTAGTTTTCGAGATTTGTTTTAGTTCTTTTTTGAGTTCTTTTAGATCCTCTTTAGCTTTTGAACTCAATTCAACTCTATCAAATTTTATTGTCATCGAATCAACCTTTTCGAGTAGTGATTTCGCTGCCTCTTCATTGAAATACGATAACACAGTAGCGCATCCCTTAAAAAGAAGCTGCCATGAGTTAAGAACTGATTCAATAATATTGATAGCTAAGTTTTTCATGCCGTTCCAGACAATTTCCCACGCGCTCCCCATGTTGTTAAAAGCAAATAAGCAGATAGTTGCGCACGTCAACACCATTCGAATAACTGTATTGATGTTAAACTTAACTGTGTCAATAATTGATTTAAAAACATCGTTAACAGTGAATGGTATATCACTAAGTTTGTCGCCTACGGTGTTGACGAATGAATCCCACGCACTTTTTATGCCTTTAATTGCACTTGTGATACCGTCTTTAATATCTCCCCAAACCGTAATCGCTAGGTCTTTTAATGATACTGTACCATCCTCTGTCAGTTTAATTTCATCAGAGAATAATGTTAGCGCAGCAACAGCTGCGGTAATTCCTGCAATTACAACACCAAATGGGTTTGCTAGTAGCGCCAAATTCAACCGCATTACTGCAGCTGTGGCTTTTGTTACTGTTTTGTTACCCATTTCCACCGATTTAATAAATAACGCATGATATAACGTAGTGGTAATGTAGCCTGTGCCCAAAACAGTTAATGCCGCTGCTGCATTTTTGATATTTTCAGATAACCACAGTAGGGCTTGTGCGAGTTTGCTACTTGCGCCAGTTGCACTATCAGCCCCAAAAATAAACTCCTGAATGCCTGTTTTTATGTTGGTAAGCGCATCAAGAATCTGATTGGGCATATCATTAGCTTTTTGCTGCAAAAAGTCATGATAGTTCAAAAAGGCTTGCATAATCACTTCTGACGTGATTTCACCTTGCTTACCTGCTTTAATTAGTTCACCTGTGGTAATCCTGAGCTGTTTTGCTAGAACATCGGCAACGTAGCCGCCATTTTTTACAACCGTCGTTAACTCTAACCCAGATAACTTACCTAGCATCATTGCTTTTTGAAGTGCGTACATTTCACCAGCGGCGCGTTCACCCTTAATCGATGAAGCAACGAGCGCATTATTTAACGATTCGGTATACATTAACTGCTGATTAGTACTATAACCAAGCTCTTTTAATGCGGTGGCATTAGATAAGAAACTTTCTGCGGTCTGATCAAAGCTTGAATACGTTCCTTTAGCCAGCGTCATTAAACGCTTCATAGCAACATAACCTGCTTCTGCCGAACCCGTTGTATCATCTAAGCGTGCTTTAAAGTCTGTCAATGATGCAGTTGACGTTGCAAATGCTCTAACCCCCATAAATCCAAATAATGTTTTTAATACTCGGCTAAATGTGTTTGCAACAGAAGATGAGTGCTTAAGTTCTTCTGCAAACCTCCTTTGATTGTTTGTTGCATTGATTGATGCATTATTAACGTTAATAATGCCTGTTCGCATGTTTTTTAGCTGATTAGTATATTCAGCATTGAGTCCAATTGCTTTCTTTATCACGCTGTTTGTATCGTTCAGTGAGCTATTGAATGTTGTAGCTCCGCTAGCTGCAGATTTTAGCATGTCACTAAATCGAAACATTGATTTTAGATATTTTTTTAGCGGATCGTCATTAAAACTTTTTAGAATCTTCTTCATCAATTCTAGATGTTTTTGTGCTCTTTCTGCTGACGAAGCGATATTATCTAATTTCGCTGATATTGAGCTTGCAATATTGTCGGATACTTCAATAACAATTGATTCGCTTGACATATTAGCTCCTTAATTCACTTCTGAATATGATTAACGCTTTTGGAACAAAACCACCTGCAAATTGTTGAGAACCGCCCTCATCCAGTTTTTTTATATAAGATGCATTGTTTTGTATATAAATCTTGTCACCGAATTTACGCTCTTTAAGCGCATTAAGCGCCGAGTTCACGACTGCCATTTTACTAAGATGCTTGGTTGAGCCCTTAGAGCCAAAATAAAAAGCAACATTTTGGTCAGTGATTTGCCCGTTTATGGATACCTGCCAGTTAGACATGGCGTTTGAGGTGTCAACTGGTGTTATATCCGTTAATTCATCAATAACCGCCAATGTTGCTTTTATCGTCTGATTATTTGCACGCTTCGTAATTTCATTATTGATAAAATTTGAAATATCAGTCAGTTTCATGTTTTGTCCTTGAATGCTTGCTCAACATGTTTTAGGTTAACGCGGTCCATTGCTCTAATAATTTGAATCAGCTCGTTGGTATCTTCATCGTTAAGTTGATGAAAACGCGCATACTCAATAATTGATAGCCACGATATGGGCGTAGGTGACATATTGTGAGTGCGCGTCGTATCTAAGTCGATGAATGCCTGATAATAAAAAATTAAATCATCACTTAATTGCGGTTTATTTTTTATTTTGTCCGGAACATCTCGTCCCATTTGTTTGGCCATTCTGATTAAATCATCATCTTCTCCGCCCATGTCTAATTGATACTCAAGGACGTCGATTAGTTTTTTATGTCTTCCTCGATTTGCACCGACTTATATAAATCGATATCGTTTGCTTGCGATACTAAGTCTGCGAATAAATCTGGTAGCTGTTTGAATAGGTCACAGGCATTTTCAATAGAAAATGGAATATTTTTACCTTTTCTATCTTGAATGTTATCCCAACCTCGTAGCGCACCCTCTGAAAACGCTCTAATTGAGATTTCAATAAGTTTTTCTTCTGGCAATGCGTCTAGCTGAATTTGTCGTTTATATTGTTTTGTCAGCTTTTTAATTAACAACGAATATTTAGAATTAGCACCGCCGATTCTAGCTATATAAAATGTTGGGATAGTACCATCAGCGTTAGCTACATATTCAACCGGCACGCCATCTTTTTCTTTTGTTTTATCTGTTTCAAATTGTTCAAATAAACTCATTTTTTTCTCCAATAAAAAAGCCTCAATCGAGGCTTTGTTTTGTTATTAATCATTAACGACAGGCATTGCAACATCAGGTAAATATTCAAAAGACTGATACATCATAGTGTAACCGTGTTTGTTTTCTGCCCCAGTTTTTTCAAGCGGAATTGTGATTTTTTGGTCTTTCTCCACATTCGGAATACCGCCACTCAATGCGAGCAACGGAATATCAAAAATAGCACCAGCATTATTTGATGCTAAAATAGCAGAGAAACCAACGTCAGCGTTATTTCTAATCGCTTCGATAGCATCAACAGATGAGAAAAATGCCGTCAGTGACCCCGTCACATTGAAATTACCAACAGAAACATCAAAACTACCCAGAATACCCAGAGCTTTGATTCCTGCAACGCCATTGCTTATTGACAAGTTAGAATCTGTTACATACGCAAATAAAGCCTTTGGCGTTGATGATGTGTTATCTATCACACTCAATTTTTGGCGATAAATATTTGATGTTGTGTTATATGCTTCACTTTTATCAGACTCTAACCGCACACCGCCCAGCCGCTCACCACCTTTCCGAGTTAATGAACTACATGCAACATAGCTTAAATCGCAAGTGATATATTTTGCTGTTGATAAATTGAATTTAATTTCGTTCGCTACCGCGCCTGTAACGTACTGTGCTTGAAGCCCATCTCCGTTGTCGCCTAACGTGCGTTCAATGTGGTATGAGCGTTTTTTTATCAGCTCTTGTCGATTTTCATTTTTAATGACTGTTCCGAAGTACATCTCCAGCTCTAGATCTTTGTCAGCCTCATCAAGCGGCTTAAAATCTGTATCATCAAACGTGAGCGAGTTATCTTTTATATCTGTTATGCGAGCAAAACCTTTATTTACTTTAAATGTTGAATTTTCGACATCTCCGCCTAGAAAAACCCACTCGCCAACCGTTAAATTTAGTGATGTTAATTTTGTTTTCGTTGTAACCAGCATTGGAAATCCGCCGTTACTAGCTACTATTGAGCATTCCCCTTGTTTAAATTTAAACCCAACCGCCGTTAGCTTTGCATCATTATTAACGTTGGTGTCTTTGATTAGCGAGTCATTAACTTTTATTTTTCCTGCTGTTGCACTAGTAACAATTTTAACTCCGTTGTTTTTATGATTAGCACAACCAGAAACGAAAATAATCGTCCTGTCCGACGGCGGATTAACTCTCATAGATTCGAGGTTATAACCATCAGCATCAATACTGATTATTTTGTTCGGCGTGCCGTCCAGTGGTTTAGTTGTGAATTTCTGTCGCGCATCTGCAAACATAAAACCTTGCATCAGCCAGGTTAAAATATTTTTAGTGAAATCAACTGTGAATCCAGCGTTGGCATCTAGATCAACAATCTTCCCTTTTGGGTTTTGTCGCGATGGGTTGATCGTTTCACGTTGTAATAATGTTGTCGAGCCTCCCAAATCACTATAACTGTTCACCTCAATGCCGCGCCACACTGGGTTTTCGGGCAAAACTTTGAGGCATTCTTCTGTTGCGATGTATAGCCCTGCTGTATTGCTGTCAATTGTTTTGTTTTTACATGTCATGTTTTAACCTACTTCGTCATACGTAAAATCTACTATCGTGTTTGTTCGATAAAACCCCTGCTCACTATCGAGTTCCTGTACTCTGCCGTTTTTAAATTTAACCGGACCATCAATATGTCTATAAATATCTCGCGCTAAAACAGCGAGAGAACGTGATAATTCACTCCCGTTTAGTGCTGACTTTGGTGCAAAAATCTGCACCATTAAATAGCCGTCAGTCCTATACCGATTGCGCCAAGTTTCCACATCCAAATCATTACATCCAAGCGTTGTTTGCGTCTCTTTAGCTGTCCACACAGAAAATCGACAAAAACACTTATCTTTGTCTGGTTTAGTAAGTTCATCTTTACCTTGCCAGATGATCGTCGGCTTATAACCGATTTCGTTTTCTGCCTTTGTTGCCCACTTTTTAACAAAAATGGATTTAATTAAATCATGGGCTTCTTCGTAATTTGTTGTCATACAAGCACCGCCATATAAAGCAATTCAACATCAGCAGGAGCTAATATTTTTACTTTTTCTATTGTAAATTGCTTACCTCCCTTTTTGATTTTGTCGTTTTTTTCTGGAATGTAACTGCTGGCAGGGATTAGAACGATATCGCTATCCTCTGTTATTTCAGTGTCAAATACATCAAAGTATCGCTCTCCATTACCAGAAATGAACGTCATAATAACGTTGAAAATTTTTGTTTCCACTCTATCACTTTTCCACTCGTCAGCTGATGGAATTGCAATAGTTCTAGTAACCTCAACTTGTTGACCAAATTTATCAATTAGCCGTGTTGCCGTTTTTTTCAGCTTTACGTATTGTCCGTAGTTTCTACTTTTTAGCATCGTATAGCCCTTGTGCTAATAGCGTATTTATCAGAATTAATAAAGTCAGATAAAAGTTTATCAACAATCGGAAATGACGGCGCATAAGCTGATCCGTCACCTTTATCTGAATATCGAACTGAAATAACAGAGATCGTCTCTTGAACAACATGAGACTGTTCATTAATCGGCATTAACTCAGTCTCTTGCGAATATATAGCAAGCCAACATTGAGCTAGCTTGATGTTCGCTGGCACGTTTTCAGATGAAATAGCTTCGTTATCATGAATAATACCTACCCTAGGAAATGGTAACGGCTGATCACTATCAGTTTTTTTCCCTCGCCAGCGCAATGCATTTAAATAATCCATCGCGTTAGTCAGTAAAACACTCGTATCAACCGTGATACTAATATCTCGCAATTCACAAAACAGCTTAAACTCATCTTCGGTTACATAGCTATTAGCAACGGGCGACGGATGTACGTTGATCATCATTATCGCCCCTTTCTTTAGTTAGCTGCTTTGGGTTCTACTGCTTTGGGTTTTGATGTTCCTAATTTGATTAAAACGCCCGCAGTTGATTTATTGTCGAAATGTTTTTTCCAGTTGGCGCGATTGCTCAGTTTAGTTAAATCTGGGTTAGAACCTTTTGATGTATCCCAGCTATAACCGAGTAAGTCAATGTTAACTGTACCCTCAGCACGATATCCGATTGCTAAGTTTTCCTGCGTATTGATGTCATAAGAGCGAAAGCCCGGAGCTTGTGACTCAGTGATTTTTACAGCACTTGCAACTAAACCTAAAATCGCATCAACTGGCGCAGAATCGGTAACCAATACGGGCTTACCTAATGTTCCCGGTTGTCCGCCGTAAACCACAACGCCAGCTTCTTCGTATAGCTTGTTATCCATTGCCTGATCTACAATGTCAAAGTAAGTTGTGGAGTGCATAACAAATAAAGCGACACGATTAAACTTGTCACCGTATTTACGCAGTCCTTTTGTTAAAGTTTTCTTCCCATCGGTCGCGATATCTGCGGTTACTGTCATATCAGTGTTAGCACCAATAGCGGCCATTAGAGAATTGATAGCATATTTAACATAACCTTCCAACGTAGCGTCAGCCACATCAACGCCGATCACCTCTGAAAATTCAGAAATATCACGTCCACGGCGTTTAAATGCTTCTTCTGTTGTTTCATAAGGTCCATATTTCCATGGTACTTTAACGCCCACCGCTTCACCTGCGCCGATTTTTTTACCTTCAACGGAATCAATCGAAGTAACATTACGAGGATCGATAGAGCCGTTAATTTTGTAAAATGCTCGTTTACGAAAATCTCCCTCAATCAATTCATTATCGATAAGAATTGCACCATTAGATGCCGCATTAAATACATCCAAGTTGTCTTGACGTCGTTCTAAAAATGCGGTTTGTGCTAAATCGTTGTAAATGATTAAATCTGTATTTACTGTTGTTGCCATTATTTAACTTCCTCTTAATCTTTTGGTAATTTTAAATATGCTTGTTGACCATATTTCTGGATGTAGTTGTGTTTTTCCGTGCTGGTCATTTTTGAACGGACTAAATTAGAACTGCCTGCCTTGTGTCCTCCACCTCCAGTGCCTTCGGCTCTTGGAAATAGGTGAGGAGCATTATCTTTTAATGATTCCACCCACTCCTGAGGTGTTAACGGAGTTTTACCGTCTTTACCAAGTAAAGGTTCGCCATCTTGTCCTACTGCGACAGCCTCGCCGTCATCACTTAAAATAAACATGCCTTTGGCACGTAAACTAATATCTTCTAGCGCTTCTGGTAACGCTCCTGCTTTTAATGCCGCATTAGTCATTTTGTTGCTAAGCACAATACTGCTATACTTTTCGGCTTTCTTTTGTGCTGTATCAGCTCGCTCTTGTTCAGCTTTAAGTTTTTTATCAAACTCGCTTCTAAATCGCTCTGTGCGTTTGTTTAATACCTCATCGATTTTCCCTGCTGAAATAAGTTTTGCTTCTTCATCATCTGAAAATCGCTGTAAGATTGCTTTGACAGCGTCAGGATCAATCCCTTCAAACTGCTTAAGTTTTTCAGATAATGCCTTTTGCTTGCCTAGCAATTCGTGATTTTTATTTTTTAGGCCTTGCGTGTTTTCGGTAACCGCTTTATCAATTAAGGTTTGCACCTCTGGGGTGATTGTTGCGCCACCACCAGCATCGCCACCTTCTTGCGCTTCTGAATAAAACTTTTGGTTGATTTCTCTAAATAACATAATTTCCCCTTAGGATTTGAGCTTTGCTCTGAAAATAAAAAAGGCCGCATACAGCAACCTTGTGATACTTGTGATAGATAATTGGTAATTAGTGTGTCCGACGTAGTTCGTCTAGAGTTAAAAAGTGGCCATCTCTTGTAAAAAATCGATCTACCGTTATTTCTCCATCTCGCAACATGCGAGCACGTTCAACACCCAAAATCTGCTCTTGCCTTTCCTGTGATTGTGTTTTTAGCCAATCAAGATAAGAGGTTTTAGCGGGAACTTGGCCATCCATTGACTCTCTCGTACCATCATCGTTATCGGCAATAATTCCCATTTCATTGAATGACCGAGCAACTAATGTTTCGATTGATCTGCAACAAAAATGAATGCGGCCTGGTCCGTCACCGTATGGAATGTCATGCCCAATAGGTTCGTTATCTAGTGTGTATAGCAATGAATCCCGAATCATACAAGTTGGTGTTGTTCTATTGTCGAGTACAGATATCCATTGTTTACACTTGATAATTTTGTTATTTTTCTGCGCAAAAACTGATTGCACTATTGTTGATGTATGAGAGATTGCCGTTTTAATAATTGATGATGCATTGATAGCAACAGCTGCGAGCACACTGTCTTTATAGTTTTTCTCCCTTGAGCCCTTGATTTGTTCCAGTGCCTGAGTGCTGCTATCACCTTTCGCGTATGAGTTTCTAATAGAGTTAATGACGCGGGTTATCCGATCTTCCTCCATTTTCTTTAACCAATCTAGCAATGTCCGACCTTGGAAAGGCTTGTTAAATATCAATGATAGCAATAATTCAGATTTGACGTTTTGCAATTTTGATTTAGACGTGACATTTTTCGGTAATAGCTGATTAAATAGTGACAATCGATAATCATATTCATATCGCGAAAAATTGGATATTTCATCTACAATAAACTGAGTTAAACCCGCTATTTCAGTGTCACCATGCAATTTTGATTTCAACCTTTTAGTTTGAAAATTTTCACGCGACATTTCATCGAGAACGACATACAATTTAGATATTAGTTCTCGATTAGATTTATTGATTAATTTAACTGATTTTTGAATCAAACTTCTAGCATAACTTAGTAGAATGATGTAGTGATAGATGCTTTCATCACGCAATTCTTCGTTAATCGCCATAATCCCCCCTTTCGAATTGAGGGCTTAAGTCGTTCAGCTCCTGCTTAACAGTTTCAGGATCTGCGCTCGAATCAATAATGTCCAGTTTTTGCATTGCGCGTATCATGTCCTCACTTCTAATTGCGCCAGCTTGCCAAGAACTAACAACTGCGGTAATCATGCCAGCATCGGCAACTTTAGAAATAAATTCTTGATTGATAGAACAGACAATATCATCAACTTCTACCCCAAGATAATGAGCACACCATTTAAGTACTATCGTGTAAGCCTCCGACACGTTAGAGCAACATATACCGAGTACGGATGTTGATGCTGTTTGATCACCATTAGCTTGTGTTGCGGTTTTTGCTGATGAGTTTTGTTCTATTAGCCTCGCTCCAAGTGCAACCATGTAATCACGCTTATCATCCATACCCTCTTTCGCTAAAGTGTTGGGTTGCGCTTGAGCATAAACAAAATTACCGCCCTGTGGAAGTAACAATGGAGTACGAGATCCAATCTTGACACCATTCTTTTCTAAGAAATCTCGCCATTCAGTGTCTAATCCGATGATTGCAGGCTGAACTTGGCCACAAAAGAACAAACTGTCTTCATAATCAGCACTATTACGATAGTGTCCTAAATTGATTTCAATTAATGAAGATAAAGGGGAATCATCAATTGTTGGATCGTTGTTTTGAGCGCCTACAAATGTAAATGGAATTTCCTGCCAATAATCTTCATTTTTTGGTTTTGGCTCATAAATAGAATCAATTTCATAAGGTCCGCTGTTATTTTCACCTGTGCGGCGCCACACCTTACAAATAAACTTGCCCTCTTCAATGACTAGCTCTCTGTATTGAGTGATATCTTTAAAGCCATATCCGTCAGAGACTTCAACGACTTCCCGAAGAACAACTAAAACCAGCTTATCTTTACCGTTAATTCGTTGTGTTCGCCAGTTAATAATATCTTCTGCTTTATACGGTAAAATCATAGCCTCATTAGAATCTGAGGAATAATCAACATACAGACCGTGCCGACCAACTTCTAATACTGATTCAAGTGTTGATTGTGACTGCTGATAAATGCTGATCCCCGCTCCATCCGCGTTATTTTTGATATATTCCAGTTTGCTTGGCACGCTGATCACTGGTTTTTTGCGGAACGCCATTCCGAGCAAACCAATTTTTGTATGACCAGTAATGTTATAAAAAACCGCCCTTGCAATATAATCCTGATTGCGTTTTTTATTACGTTCACTCTTGTCGGTAGGATCTAAGTAAGGTAAATACTGATTACCTTTTGATTTAATTATTTCAGCGCCGGCACAAACATCCCGCATTTTTTCCCAGTTAATAGATGCTTGTTTGTGCTCCGGTCGAATAAAAGTAATGTCGTGATTCATTAGAATGTTGTTTCCATTTGAATTGTAAAAGCTTGTCTGCGTGCATTCCGATTAGCCACAGCAAAATATCTAAACGCATCCGCACCGTGTGAGGTGTGGTCATGAAGCGGTTTATCTCGCCAACAGCCGTTTTTATCATCCCATGCTTTTCGATACGCTTCTAAATTAGCAATACCCTGCTCGCATTTGCTTGAATCAAATGCGCAAAGAGAGAGAATTTCACGAACTGATTCGATACCATCATCAACACTTAATTTAGGTACAACTTTAAAATTGATGCTGTATTTCTCGCCGTCAATTTCATAGCCTTCTTTTGCTATCTGTTTACGGCTCTTACCATCACCCGATAATTCACGATTATCAATATCATGCGGTGCCCAGTGCTCAGCATATTCATAGCCAAGTTTTTGTGCCTTGTCTTTAAGTACCTTCATATAGTGCCTGAGACCCTCGCCACTATTTTCGTAGTAGTCGATGATGTGAAATTCTTCACCCACTTTACGCACAAACCAAATAGCGGTTGAATCACCAATACCTAAGTCCCAATAAGTGTAAACATCTAAATGGCTATTATCGGGTAGCGTGGTAATGCGTTTTTCTTTGTATAGCTCTCTGAATTGCCTTGCATAGTAAGCGCCCTCGATTGATTGCTCAAATGCTTCGCTTGGGATAGATGGATATTCACGCTTCATATCATCACCAAGCGTTTTCTCTTTAGCGTGATACCAAGCTTTTTGTTGTTCGGTTAAGTCGATACCGTGCTTAGCTTTTATTTCACTAAAATACTCTTCTAATCGAGTTGGTATCGGTTCAACTGGCGCTATCGCATAAAGAGGATTCTTCCACCAAGAGAAGAAAAAAAACTTCCAGTCTAGTGATGATAAAAGCTTACCTTGAATGTGTGCCTTTTCAGCTGTATTACAGTAATCGTAAAAATATCCACTTTTACCTTCAGCGGTGCTTTCGATAGTAATGAAACAACCAGTAGCAACCGCCTCAAAAGCACCAGTGACGATTTCCTTAGCTTTATCAGGAAACTTAGCGCAAATCTTACCAAACTCAGAAACATGTAAGTAACGCAGTGTACCGCCTCGAAATGAAGTTGATACATAAAGCGAACCGCCTTTTTTAAATACCAACTCACCTGCGGCATCATTACTGGCAGGATTTGCTTGTTTTATTTCTTCTGGTAGTCTGTCATACGCATACTTAACTTTTTCTCTAAATAATCTTTTAGCATCATTTAAAGTGTGAGCAATCAACGCACATTTAGCTGACTCAAATAAAGCGGCATCTAACTGAATAATACATACTTCGGTAGTAAAACCCAATTGCCGAGCTTTTAAAATGATATTCCTTGTATGCATACCATCGAAGTATTCAAGCTGCTCAGGAGTCATCATAAAGCGAATTTGTTTGCCCGCTTTATCCGTGATGTAGTAGAGATTATTTAAACGCCAAAGCTTATTGCTGAGTTTTTTTAGATGACCAGGAGATAACATTAACCCTCCCGTGATAGTTTATCCATTAAATCCGAAAGTTGGCCAACTGAATTATCTTTTGGTGTGTCATCAATGTTGTAAGCTTGACGCTCTAAAGTGATTAAATTTTTCAGCGTTTCACTTAATGCTTTCATTGATTTCACCCTTTCCGGCATTGATATAACTGACATGTAAACTTCATTGAGTTTGTCCCTGCCGTTTTGGTCTGGATTTGCTAATAACTCACCAAGTTTTTTGAATGCCTCTATATCAGCACATTCAGCGCCAAGCTCTTCAAACAAAGCGTTAGCAATATTACGTGCTTTTCGGATATCTCCACGATGTTCCATGCGAACATTGGCAATAACCTCAGCATTAGCTTCAATGAGTATCCGCTCGTTTAACTTATTTTCACTGGATACCTGAGTGGATACCTCTTTTTTGGATACCAATGAGTCTGCTTTGTTTTTAATTTTTGAGCTTAAATCTCTTTCCCATCCATCACGCTTTGCTCTTTTATTTATTGCGCCGTGAGTTATTCCGTGTTGTGAAGCTATCTCTCTTATAGATAGTAATCCAGCCCTGTAGGCTGATTCGATAGCCTCCCAGTCTGGCTTTTTCATAATCTTTCCTTAAATTAATAATTGAATTTGTTTAATTTCTCTTTATCTCAACAAACATGATTAACCTTAATATTAATGATATGTAACGCTTGATTTTGTTTCTTTCTCTTCTGATTTCATTAGAATGAAATCACTCATTAGATTGTTTAATATATCTATGCCTGATTGATTTAAATAAAAAGTAGTACCAATTTTAAATGAACAACCTTCTTTTGTTTTATTTAGATCAATCATTGAGCCGTACATACACATACGCTCAAATTCGGAAATGTGTTGTTCATAGTATCCTTCCAAAAAAGATGCGAGGCTGTCAGGTTCTGATTCTAGATCTCCTAAATGGTGCTTAAAAATATTATCGCCATTTATTCTAATGAGATGCTCTACATATGAGATACTAACAATGCGAGCATAAAAAATAGGGTTTTTATTATTATCCATGACAGTTACCGTTATGCAGCTAATATAAATTTGATCTGTCCTTTTGTATTAAATATTGTTGAGCATCGAGCCTCAAAATCTTTGTAATCAATACAGCCTTTTGCAATTGTTGTTATTGCTATTAACTGGTCTTCTACTGCTTTTAGTGCATCTGGCTTTAAGAACTGATGAATTTTTTCACCTTTCTTTGTGCGCTCTTTGATGCTCAGATAAACCTTTTTAGGTAGCACGACACCATATCTCAAAATCAACAGATAACCAACGTGCAAACCTAACCGCTAATTTAGGGTGAATCCAAGTACCACCACCACGATCCTTTCTGGCTCGGCTAGTTTTTACATACGGGATTTTCTGGTATGTAGATTCTAAAGCATTGATATAATTAACTGTATCAGGAAGAATTAGCCAGTCATTTGGACGTTTACCAAATCTTGATGCCGCTTCTGTTGCGTTAATCCATCCATCATCATTGAAACCAACTTGATGACCCTTAAAATCGAATTTAATAATATTCATATTATGTCCTTTATAGAATGAGCCTAAGTCACACAGAATAAACAGCCCCAAGAGTTAAGACATTAGCTGTCATTCTCTCAGGCTCATTCTGTAAAGCTCTTGGTTAATATTTGCCGTGTGATGGCATTATGATTGATTGAAAAGTGAATTTGGTTTGGGGCATATCAAAGAAAATAGACATAAAAAAACCGCCCTTTTGGCGGTTATTAAATAGTTATGGATAACTATCTATTTAACGATGATAATGTTTTTATTAATGCATCTAATTGATCTTGTGTTAATTTCTTAGCTTCTACAAGAAGCTCTTCATAATTAATGGGGGTGTGTTTCACTTTTTTATCAAATAATCTAATAGGGTTATCACCTAAATTAGTAACGGCTATATCTAAAAGTTGCGCCAATAAGTCAGGAGAGATTTCTTGCACTTGTTTTTTATAGCCTTCAAAAGCCATAGCTGATGAATATTTATAAGCATAATCCTCACGAATTCTCATTAGATAAGCACTTTTTCTACTCGTTAACCAAGCTAACCATACTAATGGGAAAGTTATGGGTATTTTTGAAATGAAATGAATTAATGAGAAAGTTTTATCACTGTAACTAGAATAAAAAAGATAAAGTGACATTAAGAAAATAATTGTTAATGCACCATAAGTAAAACCATCTAACCAGCGGATAGATTTTGTTACTTCATCTTTTCTTGATTTAAAGGAACCAGCCATGCTGGCTCTATTAGCATCATCAATTATATTTTGTATTTCAATCTTCTGTGTATTAAATTTCTTTTCAGTCTCTGAACAAAGTTTTTCTAAATCATTAGATATCTTTTCATGAGCTTTTTGACTATCAGCTATATTTTCAAGTTGCTCTTGCATTAAATCTTTATTGTTTTCGATCTCTTGTATTAATCTATTTGATTCTAACTTATTAGATTTTATTTCTTTAATTTCTTCATTTGATGTTTCCAAAATTTCAGAAATAGAATTAATATTGTCATTCACTTGTTCTTTTATTGCTTCTATTTTTCCTAAACTTTCTTCAGCATCATTTATTTCACTTTCTAGTTCTTTTAATTTAAAAGCTGTAGATAATAAATCAGCATACTCTTCTTTTTGTTTCTTTATATTTTCAATATCCTCTACAAGAGCTGCTAATTCAGCTTCCGTTCTATGTGCGGATTTTACTATATTATTATAAGCAGTTTTGACAATATAAGTTGCCATTAATATATCTTTCAATAAACTGAAACTGCTAAGCTCATTTTTACTTAACTGATTTCTGTTTTGTTTAGTTATAAATCTATTTGCAAAGTTTTGTACAAGCAAAATTTCACGTTCTCGCAAATCATCAACTTGTAATTGATTTAATCTTTCAACCAATCCATATAGTTCTCTAAGAGCTTTGCAAACTATCGTTTCATCTTTGTCGATATCTGAAACTTTACTCATTAATTTGGATATATTAGACTTCAAAATATTAGACTTAACTGCCATTAAGACCTCTTATTTTTGCTTTATTGCCCAATCCAAAATATCATATAAAAGCCAACCTTTAGATAAAGGTAGCGGGCTATCTATAATTGGCTTGGGAAAATCATCAAGACTTATCAAGTTATCTCTAACTTTTAGATAATCAATACCAATTATATCTGAAATATTGGAAATGTTAACTTGGTGTTTACTTTTTTTTATCATTACAAGTAAAGCATTAAATAGTAGTCTATTTTTATCTATTTCCATTACTAATCTCTCTTATAGCTTGTTTATCTCTATTACACTTCTCGATAACATTTAACAAATGCTCGTTATATCTCAAGCTATCGCCGAAAGTCATTGATTTCGGCGGTAAATTTGGTAGGCAATCACTGAGTAAATTTGCTGGTATCGGTCGATTGACGTAGACCTTTCGCTCTGTTGTACAGGCTGTTAGAGATAGCATGAGGAACACGCTCATTAGCACAGCTATTATTTTTGAGTTGCTCATTAATTTGCTCCTGACGTTCTAGTGATTGGTTTTCTAGCTCGCGTTTGCTTTGCTCATTATCTGCTATGATTTGATTGTTTTTAGCAATGCTCTGGTTCAACTGTTCGATTTTCTCAGATAGCTCAGTGTTATCTTTTTTGAGCTGCTTTTTCTCTTGATAATTGTCGTAACCGAAATAGATAGTAAAAGCAAAACTAACAATGATTAATGCTATGCTTACTATATTCACTTTAGACAATTTGAACATGATGAATCACTCAACAATAACGATACAAATAAAAACCAACCCCAGCCGTTGACATCATTAACAGCCATTATTGAAGCGATGATGAAGCATAAGATAGACATAACGCTTTCTCCTTTTCTCGTCTGATTACTAAGCCATTCAAAACTTTACCGCCTGCTTTATTCCACCTTGGGAACTCATTACAAGCCGCTTTATAATCGCCATTGTTCAGATGTTTATACATTGTTGAAGTACGTATCTTTGTGCAACCAACATTAAATGTAATCGAAGTAACAGCATCAAAAACATGCTGTGGTATATGAAAACCATTAGCGTAACGATTAACACACATTTCTGCTTTTTTGATATCATCTACCCAACGCTGAGCTATTTCCTCGTCTGCGTAGACTTTTTGTTGAATGTTACCCGTTGAACCAATACCAACCGTTAATACATTAGCAGGACAATAATACGGCTCCCGTACGCATGATTCAGCGTTGCCGATTATTTCAAGCCCTGCTTTGCTCGTTCTGATTTCGTCTGAGTAATTAGCAATAACAATACCAATGATTACCGAAACACTACAAATCGCACTCGTCGCTATTCTTGTTGTGTTTTTCATAGTATTGTTCTCTCAAATTCTTTTTATGATAAAAGTCTCGGCGTTTATATACCCAGTTAATAATAAACGTCGCTATTGATAAAATAATACCAACCACGATAGCAATATCGTTCAAACTGAGCGCGCCAAATAGAGTGCATATAGCTCCCCAAAAATACGAAATCGGTGAAGTATATTTTTCCATGATGAATATTCTTGTTAGTTAATGATGTGACAGCGTACTAGCTCTAAATGTTAGTTATGTGTGTGTCTAGCTTTGCTGTCGATTC
>NZ_JBIDFB010000018.1:0-29469 GCF_046635565.1 Gilliamella sp. BG7
GGTCATAAAACTATAGGATTTTATTGAATCTTTCTGCCCCCTAGCTCTTTTGGAGCTAGGAAATGGGCAGGCATTTTTTAGCATAAAAGTGAGTAGCACTTTTTGCGTGCTACTACTTTTACTTTTTAGTAAAAGCGTTAGTTTCTGAATAAATGTCGAAATTAAATAATACTGTCGTAATTAATAAATAATTTTTTTTAAAAATTAGAAAAAAAATGACTGAATAGAAAAATAAAACAGCTCTAAACTCAAAAGAATTTAAAAAATTGAAAAAAAGACTTGAAAAAAGACTAGAAAAAAGACTAGAAAGAAATTTCAGGAAAAAGAAATTTATCAGTGTTTAACCGATAATATTGAATGTGAAATTTGACTTAAAATAAACTAATTAGGTGGTATCCAACCAGATTCGATTAAGCACTCTAACCAATATTTTTCACTATCTTTTTCGCCAGCTAATTTGTTTGAAACTTTTTTCATAATAAGATGCTTGTCAATTGGAGACATTTTTTCAGCAGAGTAGATATGAAATATGTCATGATAAGAAATCAGATTTTGTTCTTCTACCTCTTTTTCTGCTTGTTTCTGTTGTTTTTTAGCTCTTTTAATTGCTTCTTTCTCACAATGCATGTCAAGTAGTTTGTTTTTAATTTTAAGTAATTTTTTAACTAATTTTGCAGGCGGATTTAACACGCCAGCTTTGTCTAAACGTTGCAAAAAGACAGATTGATATTTTTCACGAGCTTTAGAAAAAAGCCCCTTTTTGTATAAATATTGTTCTCTTGATTTCAATAAAATTCTTAGCTCTTCTTCTGTATAACCTCTTGCTTTAAAAAAATCAAGAGTAAGCCAAAACCTCATCGGCTTATAAACTTTCTTTTCTTTGTCAAACTCACGATAAACAATAATCTGTTTAGTATTCTCATAATCATTAATTGCATTTAATAACGTGTCATATCTAGCGTGTCCTTTTTCATCTATTCTATAAATGCTGATTGTTTTAGCTAACATTTCAATACTGCATGTTATTTCAAACAAGCCAAAACCAAACTGGTCTACGTCTAAAAAGTTCAGTAAAGCAAGATCTAATGCACGATACATCTCTTGACGTTCTGTACGAATGTTTAGTCGCATGTTTTTGCGTTCTCGATATTTAAGAAGTAATTCATTCTTTTGATGATCGTGTTTTCTAAATCTGTGAAACATTCGCAAAAGCGGTTGTTTATTGTTTCCATACAATTTGTTCCATTCGATTAACTTTGGCGCATTGTATCGATGAATTTTTGAAATGCCTCGTCTTAGAAAATTCGACCAGCCTTTTTTTCTTTTTTCTACAAGTGTTTTGATTGTTTTGTCAAAATGAATTAATAATGTTTCATCAAAAGATGACAATTTAGAACAAATGAATTTTTGTTCAGAATCTGAGTATTTATCTAAATTAATTTTAAATACATTATTAAACATAAAAAAACCGCTTATTGGCGATTTTTTTTGTATTTAGTTGTTGATTTAATAAAAACATCGTTTATAATATTCCTATGTTTTTTGGGAACCCTACGCAGTTACTCGCCAAAGTTAAGCTGTGTGGGGTTTTTTATTACCTGTTAAATTTACTTCTAAATTCAACCTGTTTTTAGCTTATAAGCTATGTATACAAAATAATATACTATTCACATAAAAAATAATCAATCTTTTTTTTAGATTAGCAAAAAGATTGATTATTCTCATTAACTAATTTTTCAACGGCATTATCTATGTAATTATCAATCATAAATGATAGTACTTCTGACCATCTAATAGTAATATTTAATTTCTCAGATACCTTTTTTGCGACCTCAATAAGGGATTCCTTTTTATCGCCTAGTATATTGTAGGTTGCTTTTTTAACAGAAGGGCTAAATTTTGCTCTAGCGTTCATGTCATTAATTACATTATTAGAATACGAATCAGCGATGTAAGTTAAAAAATCCCACCAAGTTATGTATTTCTTAGAACGACTTGCAACTTCAACACAGGCATTTATTAAACGCTCCTTCCGTTCCATTGATACATTGTAAGTAAAACGTTTGTTTTTCATTTTTCCGTCTTCTGTCATTGTAGTAACCTTTACTCGGATGAATATTATTTTTTTGATAATAAATTTAAGAATTAAAATAAATATTTACCTATTTCTAAACCATAATAAATAAAAGGAGGAATAAAAAGATAAACCATGGCTTTAACCCCTTTTACAATTCTTCTACTAAATTAAGAAAAATATCCTCAAAATTTTCTTCTTCACTGAATCTAATAATAGCAAGCCTTATTAGCCCTGATTTATAAATCTTATAGCCAACATCAATTTTAGACATTAACTCAAGCAAATAATAGCATTTTTTGTTTAATGTAACAGTTACTTCTTTTATTGCCAATTTATTTGTTTGCCATTTCGATATTTGCTTAAAGTCAACTAACACTTTTTTTAATTTATCCTCTTCGTAAGAGGACAAATATAAGATTGATACCCGTATCAGTTTCGATTTATTTACTTTATAGGAGGTCTTTTTTTTCAGCTCCACGACAAGGAGATCAAGAATTTTAACAATATTGACAGTTAATGAAACAACAGTTCTTACAGAATTTTGCATTATAAGGTTTTCTCATCAATAATTTTGTTCAGCTCTTTATTTTCGTCGTTTATTTTAAGATCATCTTTATTTGAATTGATAAAATCATTTACCATTTGCTCCTTTCTATCGTTAACATCTGGCAAACTATATGTCGAAACAAGTTCCTTATTATTAATACTGTTTATATCTATTTCTTGCTTGATGATATTATTAACTTTAGCCCTTATTTCATCTTCTTTTAATATTTCTAACTCTGATGTATTTAATTTGTTTTTAATTTCATCAAGGTTAATTTTTGGATCAACTCCTGCTATTTCATCTTTAATTATTTTATCTATTTCAGTAGAGATCGGTTTAAGTTGTTGCTCTTCTAAAATATCGGTCGCACTCAACCTATCTTCTATTTTGCCAACATTTTGCACCCACTCTTTAACATTATCTGTAATAAAGACTACATGCTCCATTGCTCTTGAAACCCCTACATAAGCGGCTCTCAAACTGGAAAGATATTTTGATGATCTTTCAAATACAATTGCAAACTTACTATTAGCGCCTTGTGAGCTATGATCTGTTCTAGCATATCCAAAAGTAAAATGCAGTTCATCTTTGTTGCTTAAGTCGATTATCTTACTATCGCCCGTATCATTAATTAAAAGCATCTTATTATTATCGATACTTGAAACAATCCATTCGCTATTTGCTATAAAACCTTTGTCTTGGTTAGTTCTGTTTATTAATACTTTATCATTCTCACTTATCATCAACTCTTTATATTTGTAAAGTGCAATATCACTATACTGGCCAATATTTTTAGGATCTAATGTTAATGAATTTTTATTATCAATATTTCTCAATGTAACAACATTAGAATTACTATTAATCGATTCAATTTTATAATAATCTTTATCTATCACTATAATATTGTTAATATTTTTTCCATATGCTGACAATCTATTTACTTCAAATTCATTAATCAAAACTGGTTCTAACACTGATACTTTATGTTCATTATCACCTAGTCTACCTTGTTTGAATAATTCATTATGGATTTCCTGATTAATAACATTTTTATCTTGATTTAGCTGTGTTACAATGATCGTATTATTTCTTGTATGTTTATCCCTTGAACTATAATCTTTAGCAATATACTCAGCAATTGAATCAAAACCTAATTTATTAATTAATTTATTATCTAAGACATTTTTTTCGGATTGAATAAAATCAACATCTCTTTTAATTACATCTGTATTAATAGAATCAATAACAGATAATGCTTTTTCAGCTTGGTTTTTTAATAGTGCGTATACGGCAGGTTTTAAACTTTTATTTTGTCTAACAATATCATTCATTACAGAAAATTTTAGCTCTGTATGATTTTGTAGAAAAGAAAATGCCGCACCTGATTCTATTGATAATAATTGTTTACTATCACCACTATATATACCTCTTCCTCCGTATTGTGATATAATTTCATACAAAGCTGTGATATTTTTATTACCAATCATTGAGCTTTCATCAATCAAAAATAACTTATTTTTTAGATTAAATTCTGAATTATTATTAATTTCGTTCTTAGCTTCAACTAAGAATGAACTTATTGTTTGAGCTTTTACCCCCACTGATTGCAGTTCATATACAGCCTTATGAGTTGGTGCAAGACCAATTACCTCTACATTTGAATTATTAGCTTTCAATTCCTGTAATACTGACTTTAACTGTGTTGTCTTACCTACCCCAGCTAAACCTTGAATACCTATAAATTTGTCTGTTGAAGTAAGAATATGAGTAGTTGCTTCTTTTTGACCTTTTGTTAAATGAGTTAAGTTAGCTTTCGACATTTGTTCAGCATTAAGTAATGGAGCTTCATTACCAATACCTTTTATTATCAAGTTTTGTATTTTTTTTTCTTGTTGATATATTTCGTCCGATACCCCTATTTGTTGTCCTAATCCATTTACTGTTTTTAAAAGATGAATTTCTCCTTGATTTATACGTGCTGTTATCTCGTTATGGATATCACTTAGTTTTAACGAATGATCCGTTTTTAATGTTTCAGAAATAAGTTTATTGATAGAAAAAAATACATTACTACCTTGAGATATCCCTATTGCGGTATTAACTGCTTTCTGTACATTAGTTAATAAGTTTTCTTTTCTACCAACAATGGCATCATTCACAGATGAATATTCATTCCCTTTTAGTCGTTCTGAGATAAGAGTTATATTTTTTATCCTACTCAACTTTTTTTGAGTTTGTTCGTAATCAAGTGGCGAATACATCCTTATTTCACCACCAGCTTTAATCAATTGGTTTTGGGTATTTTGACTTAAATGTTTATTGCTTAATGAAACAAAAACAATTTTATCATCACTTATAGTAGATGATTGTTTTTTTATATGGTCGTGTTCTATCTTATAATGGCTATTAAATGAAAGATTATGGGTTTTTCCCTTTTCATCAGTAACAACAAATCCTTTTTTATCTATTTTCGATACAATAAGCTCTTCGTTAGATTTAATAGCACCATTCAACACCCCTCCTGTCGAGCGTAATTTATCATTTGTTGATATATCTATTGTTTTCATTTCAATTAGTGACCAGCTCTTATCAAGATCACCTAATTTAACTACCTCTTGCTTGTTATTTTTTTCTAAAAGTAAAGTATTACGGTTTTTATCAATTGAGACGATCTGATAACTAGATAGAGATTTTTTATCCCAATGTTCTAGAATCATGCCTGCTTTGTAATTTTCTATGTTGTTTTTTTGGTGGGGTGATAAATATTTAGTTTCATAAACATCAATACTAACTTCTTTTTTTCCAAGCAAACCATTTTCTCGCAACTCACTTCTAGTTAAATTAGTTAATACTTGTCTCTCTTTCTCATTATTTGAAATAATAATAGCCTTACCACTATCTTTTTGTTCAGCTACAAAATCTTTTACAAGTTGCTGATATCGTGAATTTTGGTCTGCAATTGATTTTATTCTTACATTAACTTCAAAGGTATTTATCTCTTTAAATTTATATTCACTAGTTCCATTATTTTTTAGTAATTCAATGCCATTACCTGTACCTATTTGAGATTTTGAATTGAACAGGGCTACCAATGTTTTTTTACTTTCTGAAATAGTTAATAAATTTTCGAAATTTTTTAATGATAAACTTTCAGCATTATCAACGATCATAAGGGTTTTAGAATTTATACTAGCCTCATTTAATTGGTTAATAGAAATGACATTTTCTATACCTTTTCTAGTATATTGTTTCATTACTTTTTCGGACTTGACTATAATTAATGGACTTAAATTGTTTCCTTTGGCCGCATTATTTAATGTTTCAAATCGTTCAATTTGAGTTGAAAATGTTGTATTTCCAGTGAAAATACCAATCTTACCCTTATCACTAAAAAAATCACCAATTTCCTTAGAAATCCCTTTATAGTTACCGTTAATATTTTTCTCTTTATTTTTTAAATTCTCATTAATTTCAACTATTCTCTTTTCTCGTTCTAAATTGATCCTGGATATAAATACTGATTTGTCTTTATCCAAAGGAGTAATAAGGTTTTTATCAATTGCAATATCAATATTTTTTTTTATTTCATCGATAACACCTGTATTCTTTGCAGAAAGGGAAAGTGCTGTATTTAAAATATCTTGATACGTTAATTGACCTTTACTATCACTTAGTAACTCAATAGCGTTATTTACTGCGTTTTGGTTTATTTCTAATGTGTCTTTTGCGGATATAATTAGTTCTTTCGGTTTAATGTTGTTGTAGAAGTCATCTTTATTAAACATCAAACTTTTTAGAGTTTTATTCCACCCATTATGCAACTCTATTTTATCTACTTTGGTTTTGAAATTTCTGGTCGATAATGTGGCTATTTCCCTTTCTTTAGCGGTTGCATTTTCCCCAACTTCATTTACTATTTGCTTTCTTCTTTTTGAAAATTCATCGGTCGGCACACCTTCGATTTCCCATAGACCTTTTCCTGAATCAATTGTTTTAAACCCCATTGATTCTACTTCATTCCTTAGAATTTGACGATAAATACTACCAAAAGCAAGTTGGTTTATGTAAACGGATTCAATAAATCCCGTTTTATTAACTTTATCAGAAGATAATGATTGCCAATCCCCTTTTCCATTTTTAGTCAAATTAAAAACTAACGCATGGGTATGTAATTGTGGATCTAATTCTCTTGAAGTGTCATGTGTATGTAAGGCCACGATCAGATTATTGGTATTTTCAATAGTGTAAACTCCTTCGGTTCTACCTCGAACTGATGCAAGTTTTTCTATTTCACCAACTGTTTGCTCCACTGCTTTTTTATGAGCTTCGATTAGTCGAGTATCACCAACCACCAATGACAAAACCGAAACGCTCTTGGGAGCTGAAAATGTTAGATCATATCCTGAACGATGTTTTGTTTCAAAACGTTTAGATGTTTCCCCCGTAGGTAATATGCCTTTCATTAGATTATCTTGAATATCTTTATCGACGGGCTTATCAATAATTCCTAAATCTTCAGCCCCTTTCCCAACAAATTTACTTTGTAGCTGATCATCAAGATAATAGTTTCCTTCTGGGTTATTCTCATAATATCCATTGCTCGATGCAATGGGCGCTATAGTCATCATTATAATTGGTACTCGTGATTAATATGTTCGTTACTTTCATTAATATTGACTTCATCTCTATTAGCTATTTCTCTTTCCGAATTAACTTTGACTCGTTCATCTAGCTTTTGTGAGTGTTCTTTTTCTGTTGTATTTGACGTTGATTGTAATTCAGAAAAACTCACTTCTTGCCCATTATCATTTGTTGTTGAGGATTTACTTGATTTTTTTTCTTCGCTTAATATTGATTCTTCAATAATGCGAGGAATAAATCCTTTAACCTTACTTTCATACTCTTTATACTTTAATTTTAAAACGGTTACTGGTACTTGTGCTGGGTATGTTACATAGCAAGTTAAATCGGGTAATTGCATTATATCGTATGGACTAACTATTTCTCTTTCTTCCTCTTTTTTATTAAAAGATACGCCATCACGAACATCTGATTTACCATATGCATATTGTTCACTGAATACATCATATTTTGTTTTACCAATCTGCTCCGAAACTCTCTTTGCAACATCGTAACTAGGGCTTCTAAAAAAGTATCGAGTGTTAATTAAATCCAATAAAGAGGCCGCACCTTTAACGCCATATAAATCTTCAAGTTGAGCAAGATTTTGTAATCCGATCAAAAAGCAAGATCCAAACTTTCTCCCTTCAGCAAGCATAGAGCCTAAAATGGGAAGCTTATTCAATGAATACAATTCATCTAATACGAACCATACTCTTCTATTCCTATCTTCTCCCAATTGGAATAACGAGTTTATCGCAATTGATAACCAAGCAGTAATAAGTGATTTAATAGATTCATGCTGTGAACCGTTGCTTGTTATATATAAAACACCTTTGTCATTGGGATCGGTAATCCAATTTTTAATGGTAAACGATTTATCCGATGTCGTTTCCAACCCTTGCATATATGTTAAAGATTTAGCATATGTAGTAATAACATTTCTTATAGAGCTTGTTGTTTTTTCGGCTTTACCATCAACTAAATTTTCTGACTCAGTCCCTTTTAGAAGTTTTCTCATTGTTGGTAAATCGACATTTAACAAATACTGTAAGTATTTATTATATGAAGGGTTATTATTTCTCATTTCATACCCAACAGAGCTAATTATTGTTCTAGGAGCATTAATCCAAAAAGGATCGCTTCCTCCTTGTTGTTCTGGTATTAATGATGACGCAAACATATCAAATTCAGGTTTTGTTTTACATTCTTCCCACAAAGACCACTTTGCGCATCTTGCATCAAGGGGGTTAAGGATATAGTCTTTATTTTCATCAAAAAATTTTGGTAAGAAAGAATTACCTCTGTCATAAATAATAACCTTGTCACCTTTAGCTATAAGAGATCTTATTATAATTTGTTGGATATATTGATTTATGACTGTACTTTTTCCTGAACCAACAGTCCCATGAAGTAGAATGTTTTGGATTTCACTATTTTTGAGTATAGGAAGACCTGATATTTCAATGTCAGAAGCAATTTTTTCTTTTTGTAACTGTTTGGCCACTTTTTTATAATTTTTTTCAAATGTACGTCCGCTAATATATTCATCATCACTTTGCTTTTTACCTTTATACCCTAAGTAATAATAAACAGTAATGGCAATAAAAAGACAAATAACAAATGAGCTAATAGCTGATATATAGATTTGATTTAATAGAAATTGGCCAGCTTTTATAAATTCTTGATTATTATAGATTTCACTTGCCCTAGCAGAAAAAGACCTTTCCCCTAAATTTATTGTTATATGCCCGTTAAAGCCAAAAGAACTCATTTTTGCTATATAATAGTAATACCCCATTTTAATAGCATTAAAACGAGCAACATTTAAGAAAAAAAAAATAAAAATAGTGAGCACACAAAAAAAGATGGACAAATATTTAAAAATGATTTTATTGATTTGCAAAAACATGCTAATCATATAAAAAACAACTTGTCCACCTTGTGTAAAATTTTTGTTATCGAAGCTCATTAATTAAATTCCCTTGAGTACCGTTACCACACTCATTTGTCTAAAAATTTATTCGTTTTATGATATAAAAAATAGCTTATCCACCTTGAGTAAAGTCTTATTATCGAAGTACATAAACCAAAAGTTCAAATTTCCGCATAGCAAACTCAGTCGTAGCGACGATTACCACAATATTCAGGATTACAATTTCTTCCTCCTGACCTAGTAATATCTGCCGTCCCTTCGCCACCCGTAAAAAGATCATTTATTTGTTTTATTTGGTTCATATGTTCCAGTTCTATTGGTGTAGGTGGTCTAGAGTGTTTGGATAGGAAAGCAATAACAGCTTTCCCTTTATTTACAAAATAATCTTCATCACATTTGAAATATATGATTAAAACAACTACGGCTATAATAATTGGAACAACTCGCCAAAGAATAAAAAATATTATCATTTTTAGTTTCCTCCATTAAAGTTTTTATTTTTTGTGTCCTTCATATTTTGTTGAATAGGATTTGGATCGATGAATGCCTGATCATCGTTAGCCTCTTTATAGACATTTCTTATTTTTTGTGTCTCTTTTGAATGGTGGTTTCCTTTAACATCATGAGTAGATTTACCTTCATTTTTTACATTTTTAATAGTTTGCTCATTAATGCTTTGTTCTGATTTTTGTTTTTCTCTTAACTTATCAACTTCACTGTTAATTTTCCCTTTATTTTCTGCTATCCAGTTATTTCTTTCCAACCTATTTTGACTAACTTTATCACTCATTTGATTATAGCTATCTTCAAGACCTGTTTCTTTCTTCATCGTATTTGCATTTTGAATATATTTTTGTTTAAAACTAGGAGATGCGTTATCTATTATAGTATTAATCCGATTAGAAACATAATGATTTGCAAATTCATCCCATAATTGTTCACGTTGAGCGGCTACATTAGAGTCTGATGTATTAGATAAAATTTCATTAGCATCCATTGGGTAATTTCCTCGAATCCATTTTACAAATTCATTATTTAAATTTGAGTGAATAACACTATTACCGCTAGTTATATTATTTTTTTCCTGTGATAAATTATATCCGATTGTCTTACTTTCGTTATAAGACTTCGAGGAAGCAATAGCTCGTTCATAAGAGTTACTGATATTATCCAATAAGGCCTGATTATGATTATTAACTTCGTTACCATTAAAATTGAGTTTATATGATGATAAGTTATTTATATCATAAGCCCATCTTTTAGCTAAATCTGACGAATCATCTTTACTCTCATTAAAACGTTCATTTGAACTATGCCTAATCTCGTCTTGGCTACCAGTTCTAAATTCTGCGCTTGCGTTACCTGATAAAGTACCGCTGAGCGCCACTACCGAAGCTCCAAGCCCTAAAGTTCCTGCTAGAGCTGCGTTAATACCTAAGTTGGCTGCTGAACTTTTAAAATTTAAATAGTTAACAGCCTCTTCTTCAGATACATTATGCTGACTTGCATATCTTTGGACTATATTCATAGCATCATTTGCAGAACGCCTAATATCGGCTATTTGATCATCACTATATCCTCTAGTATAACTACCACCTTTATTTACCGCATTTTGCAACTGAGATAGATTTGATAATAAAGCTCTACTATTTGAATTTAAACCGTCTAATGCGGAAGCGGACATGGACTCTACATATCTCATGGCTTGATTAAATTGTTGAGTTACATTTCTAGATATACTACCTGTAGTTGGGAGATGTGACATAATAGTACTAGTATTAATACCGCTAGTACCATCTGTTGCCATTGTGCTAATAGCTCCATTTGAAAGTTGTTGAGACATGTTTCCGCTTGAATGATTGTAATTAGTATCCCATTTGAAGCCTTGAACGTTTTCCGTACTCATATTACCTATATTCCAGTTTCCGTCAGCGGCTGATGATGAAACTTGTGATATAGCACCTGAAATGCTTGCACTTAAAAAGTTACTTGCATTAGTCGCAATAGTAGAAAATCCTTTTACAATGCCTAGTGCTAAAAAAGGAATAGATAAGCTTAGATAGCCAGATATCATACCTATGTCCGAATGGATTATTTTTAATCTATCTGCATTGTTTAGTGTTACATCTACCCCATTTAATGAGCTTTTTGTGTAATAAACCATAACATAATTTAATATAGAAAAAAGGGGTAACCAAGACATAAAGTACACAATAGATAATGCATATAGTTGTAATGGACGAACCCCCATTACATCACTAACTGTTAAAATAATAACTATAGGAAATAATCCAAATAGCAATAATATCATTACAGTATGTAACATCGGTAAATATGTTGTCGCAATTTGAGATGAAATAGCCCAGTTTAAACGTGACTTTAATTGACTATTTTCTGCTGAAACCGCAATAATCCCTGCTACATCACCTTGTTTACCAGCAAAAGAGTTAATCCCTTTTCTTACCGCATTGTTAACTACGTTACGTTTTAGAATATCCACTGCAGATTTTGAAGAGTTGTGAAAAAAAGAATAAGAATCTTGCAATAATTCTTTAATAATCATTTCTTTAGCCGCTTTATCAGAATATGTAATTCTATTTAAAGTACCTATGATACTTCCATTTTTACTGAACACAGATGTGAGGTCTGCTTTTATAGAATTAGCGCCTTCTTTGCAACTTATGTTTTGTTTTGAATTACCTTGCCCTTTGTAAATCATTCTTCGTATAGGGCTAGCATTGCTTGTGATTAATTCTAACGTATCAGTTGAATCCATTAACTCATCAAGTGAATATTTATGATTAAGCATAATGTCTCCAATAACACAATTTGTCACATAACTATTTAGATTATCGGTCAAAATACCATTAGGTAAGCTGGCATAAATTGAATCTTTTGCTAAATTAGCTCCAAATAAAAAACCTGTTTTAGAGTAAGACACTGCATCAGGAACAGAAAAAAATTGGTCGTACATCTCTGCTATACCAAATCCTATTTTGGTTGAAAAAGAAAATAAAACAGCAAGGCCTAATGGTACATTATCAACTTTATAAACAGATAACCGATCTGAAAGATCTATTATTTGAATGTTTTTTTTAGGTACAACTAATACGCTAACAATAAAGATATAGATAAATACCCATCTTAATAGTTTTACTAAATCATTAGTCCCAATAAATCTAACCATCCCACCAATAACAGCGATATTTAATGACCAACGTATTAACATTCCCCAACTAGACGAGTTAAAAAATGCCGCTATAGCATTCATAATCTGATAAAAAATTTCTCCACCAGTTAAAACGTAAACATCTAACATTTTTTCTCCTTAAAATTCATAGTTGGACATATAATTAGCCAATAGATTAGAGGATGCTTGAGTTCGAATATATCTCATTTGCTGTTCTAATTTTAACATCTGGTTTTCCTGAAAATTAAGTTCAGCTCGAATTTCTCTGAGTTGTTCATTAGAGTGCATGATTAGCTTTTGCAAATCATTTTTTGTTGTTTCTGCTATATCAGTGTTTGCTGCTGCTATTGAAAATGCAGTAATTGTTTCTGATAAATATTGATACAATATATCGTAAGAAATATGCTTTGTAATATCACCAAGCAATATATTTGTAGTTGCAATCGACATTGGATCAATCATATATTTTAAAATTGGAATCGAAGTACTTTCTATAAAGTTTTCTTCGTCTTTTGATAAAGCGGGAGAGTCCATTTCAATTTTATGAATAATGTTTTGAAGATGCCTTAAAACACGTTGATTTAAAGCACTATTTTGAGGGTCAATGTATATTACTCTCCTCGTTGGATTTAAACATTTAGTTTCTTCATCGCAAGCATAAATTTCTGTTTCTCCCCCATTTAATAAAGCTTTAACAACATCCTTTTTCCCGAGGGAAGGTAAGACTGTTTTAACATTATTTTCTTTAAAAACAATAGTACCAACAATTGTCATAACAAACTCTTTTAATTGTCGGTCGTTACCAAATGTTGCTCCGCTTTTTTCTTTTAAAATATACCATGTTAAATTTGTATCTACCATTGTGGCCAAATCTTTATAACTAGCGTTAGCTTTAGACTTATTTACCATCGAGTTAGCTTTTTTCCCTGTGCCACACTCCATTCGACTTTGAACCCAATCTGAAAAATTATGATTCATATTCCCAAATGAGTTACAAACATAATCTTTAGAAGCTCCCATTACAACACCGATACTACCAACCATAGCTTGTGCCGCTTGACATGAAGAAAAATTTGTTTGATTTACATCTTGAGCTAATTGTTCTAAATAGTCTTTTACTTGTTTTAATGTTGGTGCTAATGTTGTTAATGCTAAATCAAAAGCATATCCAACAGAATTAGACATAACACTCTTAACAAATCTCGTTATTTGTTCACTATTAATATATGAGAATGAACCTAAATATAAATCGATCCCCCCACAGCCAGCGTTAACGCTGGGAATACTCATTGATACAAGCTGTATGTTTTTTACTCCTGTTCTAGCATATAATCCCCCACCGACTAAATAGCCTGCGGCTTGCCCTTTCCATACTTCACCTTTGTTATAATTTATTCCGCTATAATTCATATCATTAAAGAATTTATTTAAATCACTATTTACGTCGGCACAAGCACTGGTATTGAGAAAAAATAGAGGCAGAAGAAAAACTAAATTTTTTAATTTCATTTTACATCCTTAACTTGACTTAAAATAAAGGTCTTTTTTATTTGGTTCTCAAACTCAATTTTTTTCATAGATCCTTGAGACACGGGTAATGTAGTAAGGTCATTAACATTTACTAAAAATGTTGTTGGTGTTGCCACGGGTAAATCTCTAAAAAAATTGGCCACAATTTCATTTGTAGCAGGTAAAACTTGTTCAAAATTACCGTCGCTTAAACCATCAAAACTAAAAACAACCGTTTTTATACCCAATTCATCAGCCACTTGTCTAATAATAGGATCAAACTTTATGCAATACTGGCATGTAGACTGAATAAAAATAACCAAATTCCAATCATTCAGATTGACTGATTGCCCATTCGGTAATTTATAAAAATTTGGGGATTTAATTGTTTGCGCTTCGTTTTCTTTATTTTTAGCTATTTCTAAGCGCTCAATATCAGCTTTGATATTTCCATAGCAACTACTAGATACGGTTAAAATCATTGTAATAATGATAACAATTGTTTTCTTCATAAGAATTTCCCTTTTAAAAATTGGGTTCAAAATTAGTTGAAACATCTAAAAATCTTTTTTCTAAATCAGTTAGGGACATAAAACCATAAGATAAGGGTTTTACTTTTTTCTCTCTAGGTTCAATCAATAATATTGCAGGAAAGTATTTGATATTGAGTTTTTCAACAATACCTTTATTTGCTTTAGTTAACGGAAAGTAAGGACTCATTTTTTTGTCAATGCTAATAGCCACAATTGGGATGTTATAAGTTGTTGAAAATTGGCGAACAACACCAGTAAACTGCTGATCCAGTTCATTCTCTCCTCGATAAAAGAAAAATAATCCATATTTTTTAGTTAACTCCAAAATAGCTGAAAAACGTTGTTGTTGGTCTCTTTTTGCTGTAATACTTGCTACATTGTTATAGTGAGAGAAGCGTAAGTTATAATCAAACTCAGGATACTCAAGTAACGTTCGTTTCCACTGACTCGCAAAATTTGAAGATAATTCCGTCATTAAGTCTTGGTACTTTCGGTATTCTGCAATATTTTCCGTCGTAGGAATAAGTATAGCCAAAGCTTTTGCCTTGTCTAAATCTCTGCGTAATGCTTCAATTACTTTTTCTGCATTTTCTTTAGTAATAACTTTTGATGATTTATCAGTTTTTTTATCTTCTTCTATCTCGAAAGGATCATTGTACCAATGGAAACCTTTTGACTCATCTGGATAAGGATATACTTCCTTGGCAAAAGCCTCATTAAAAATAAGAGTAAATATAAGGCAACAAAAAACAATAATCTTTTTCATTATTTCTTTATCCTATTCTTTATAGCTTCCTCGTCGGGTATATTAATTTGATTATTCAAATCGTTATAAAATTCACTGAAATTTATAACATCAAAGTTTATTTGTTCAAATTCCTCTAATGTTAACCCTCTGCAATCAGGATGTTTCTTAGAACCAAACCCTATATTAAGTTGATCTTTACGCCCTTGTTGTTGAACGATCTTTGCTAATTTAGAATTAAATACACAATAAGAACGTTTCTTCTGTAAGCAAACACCCAGTGTTTTCTTTGAACAATATTCTCCAACAGATATTGCCAATCCCTTTTGTTTAGCTCCCCCTAGCTCTTTTTCTTCAGTGTTACAACCTGCAATCTCGATATCTTGCCCCCAACCACTATCAGCACAACAATTGTTATACCCTGCTGTAGCTTTCCTACATTGCAATGATTTTCCAGAAAATATTTTTATATTTTCTGGGTCTTCATTAATGTTTGATGCAGCTTCTGTCACAGTTTGAAGTTTTGATGCTACATCACCAAAATCACCATTCATATGATTTTTTTTACATTCTTCGGTTTCACAATTTGTATAAAACAATTCACCACATTGAATACCTTCTTTCTTATAAGTTTCACAAGAATATTCTATTGAATATTGAGTACAATTATTTTTTTCATCATAGATTGTGCAAGTCTGTTTAACTTGCGTACAACTCTTGTCATTGTCCAATATTGCACAAGAAGGACTAATATCTACTTTTTTTTCATAAGTTTCATCGTACTCCAAACAGGGGAATTTAATATTGTGTGACTCTCCGACCTCATCTACAAACACTCGTTCAGCGTCACTAATCGAACATTCATTTTTTATCATTTTGTAATTAGGTGACTGAGGAGAAGAAAGGTTAGAACTGTTTATATCATTGCCATCAAAATAGAAATCACATTCCCTATTCCATTCAACAACAGGAGATTGGTGTTTTTTTTCAACTAATATTGTGTATGTAATACTTACTTTTCTACAGGGGTTATCACCACACATGAAGTTTTTTGCAAAATGATTTTCTTTTAATTTGCTTGAATGTCCGTATTTCGACGAATAAGCGGCGTTAAGTAAAGAAATTGTAACAACCTGAGTTCCGTTAACATCTATATAACTATTTTCATGGTTAAAACCACCAATATTAAATTGGTACTTTGGATTTTTACCTAAAAAATCTGGAACTCTGTCAATTTTTAAATATTGTTCTATTGTTCTATTAAATATATTATATATGTGTGTTTCCTTCCCTTTACTAACCACCGCTATTATTGACTTGTCGCTCCAAAATGGGTGAAATTTAGCGAGCATATCATTATTGTTACTGTAATTAATTACAGCTCCAAGTAACTTTCCATTATGGGTTGGTGTGAACTCAAAATAAGCTTGTTTATTATTGCTTTTTTCTAAAATAGGGTATAAATCTTTAGTTTCAGTGTATTCTTCATATGAAGAAGGTTCATCTTTCCAAATAACATTTGATTTTAGTTTACAGTAACCATATTCCTTGTCTTGTAAACAAGATTTTTTATTGTAAATTGGAGAAGTGAGATATGTAACTGTCGGAATGCAAAAATTACCGTTACTATCTTTAGTAATTCCTTTTTGCATTTTCAAGTTATCTGATATTAATTGGTCATCCTTTGTCAAAACAGGTTTATTATTCATCGAATCAATGATCGGTTTTTTAAACTCTGACTGATTAAATTTATTCACACCATCGCCCATTAAAGCATCACCATTAGTATTAACGCCCTTATAATATTTGGTTTCATCGGGATTAGAATTAATTCCACCGTCGATAAATTGGTTAGTATCGAAATTCTTTATATCATTTAAATTTGGTTTTATACTGTTACCAAATTGAGTACCTTCTTTATACTTTTCAGTATTATTTGTAGTTGTAGAGTAAACGAAAAATGGAAAAAAAATCGCAACACTAATAAAACGTTTCATTATTTTCTCTCCAAAATCTTTTGTGCAATAGTAGAGCAATCCCCATTTTCAGCTACTTTTGACAATGCTTGAGAAATCGGAATGTTTCCAGCTACTTTATCGTAAGTAGAATTACACTCTATAATTAATACTGGAACAGCATTAATATTGAATTTTGTAAAAATATTAGGATCAATGCCAATTCCGTAATTTGATTTTTCTCCAAATAACTGGATGAATTTTAAAGTAGTGTCTTTCATTGAATTATTTATTAACCCATTAACATAAACAGGGATACCGTAATAACTAGATAATTGCATAATTTCATTGATTGCTTCGTCTCTCATAGAGAATGAGATCAAATAATAAATATTATTTTCCCCTCGTGGAGAACCTAAAATATTACTTTTATTTAGAAATTTTTCATTAGCAAGTTCATTTTTGAATTGCATATATAAATTATGTTGGTCTTGGCCACACCATCCAATTGGAGATATACAAAGTAATAAAATAAATATTAAAAGTGATTTCATTAGATTCTCCTTACAAATAAACGCAATTTCGTTTACGCCAAAATAGATATCCATAATTTTTTTGAGACAACGGATTATTAAGCCCCCATTCCCATGCCATCGGAGTTCGACCGAATGCATCGCATCTGTAACTTAAAGATTTTTCATTAACAACTTGATATCTCCATCTTGACTTCGGTATAACCGCTGAAGGATATGCATAACAAACAGCCTTATTAGCTCCTATTGTGTTCATTACAAGTCCCTGCCTATGCATCTTAAAAGCCATTCTTTCAGCCGCAAGCAGTGTTGACTGGAAAGGGCTATACTCCATAGGAATATGTCCAGTAAAAGGATATAAAGAACCGTGTGAGCCTGCACACCAAAAAAGAGGATCTAGCGGCATACCAAACATTGAAGATGTCGCGTCAGCGACACAAGCCGCTTGAGCAATTAAATTACCGAACATAGCTGATTCTGGAGCTAATATAGCGGCAAGTTCATCATCTTCCCATGTAGAATCTAATTCACTGAAATATCCAACATCAAAATCTCCAAGTTGCATACATCCAGCGTTAATAAAAAGATTTAACCAACTGACTAACGGGTACTGATACCAGTGTACATTATAAAAAGCCCCAGCATCACTTTGTTCACTACCTACAGCATGACCAGTTCCCATTCTTCCTTCTCCTATGTCCATTCCACCTAAATTAACCATGCAATAAGGTTCTCGTGTAACATCAACTAAATAACTGGGTTCCCAATACCCTATTGCTACACCTATTCTAGTAAATTGGCCAATCTGGCAATATTGGATTGGCATTGATGGATTTGGAGTATCACTATTACCTGGTGATGATCCAATTTTAAAATTACCAATTGAAATGGGAAATAGGCATTTCCAACAAACATCGGAGATAGGATTAACAAATTTTCCTGTACATGTAGAAGTTTTTGCTCCTGCTGAGAGTTCAAAACTCAAGAAAAATAACAAAAAAATAAAGCACTTTAATTTATTCATTAATGGAAATCTCCTTTATTAATAGTTGATCTCCACTTCTGTAAACAACAGAAGGTACTGCTGTTATTTTTAGCCTTTCAATAAGCTGACCATTCTGATCAAAAAAAACTTTCTTCTTTAATTTTTTTTCGACTTCAAAGGGACTTCCGTTGGTTAAAATGATTTTATCTCGTAACCCTAGATCCTGTTTAGATAGCCATTGAAGTTGTAGAGCATCATCAGAATCTATGAAATATAACTTCATTTTAAAACTAATAAAGTCTAACGGGTTTATCTTTGTACCTTTCCTTGCAAAAACAGTTCCTTTATCATCTTTCAAATCTTTACTCAATGTCACAGTAGGATCAAAAAACCTCTCATTTGTTTTATCAACCTTAGATGTTAATACGGACACAGGCCTATTTAATCTATCTTTAGCTTTTTGTTGCATTTCTTTATTGATTGCATCTAAACTACCGTCTTGTTCCATTTCTGTTAATCGATGTTTTATTACTTCAACCAAATTATTTTCTTTTACTGGAAACAGTTCACCAAAAACACCTAAATCTTTTGCTGTAACGTTCATTGAGTAGATAACAATAAAAATAAAAACAAATTTTTTCATTTTAATTGACCATTTTTTCAGATATTAGTTGTTGTATATCTTCTGTTACGTCATCAATACCATAAACTACTGCTGGCTTGACAAGAATCAATACATTATGACTATGAGAATATGATTTAATGGAATCGTCTAATGCAGTATTAAATATTTGTGTAATATTGTTAATTTGGTCTTCATCAAAATTGCCTGAATTCACTTGAGACAAAAAAAGATTAACGGTTTCTTTCATATCGAAACTAACCATTTTGGGCTTATCATCTTTAAATAAACATAAATAAATAGTTAACAAGAGATTAACAAAAAAAATACTTGCTACCAAAGTTAATGTAATTGTCTTTCTGTTATCCATTCTTCTAATCCTCTTATTTCATCTGAATACTTAATACACGCTCGATCATAAATAGCTTGAGAGATATCAATATTATTTCTTCTGGCATTTTGAATATATTCGAAATCCTCACCAGTAGAAGAAAAAAGGGTTCGTCTAAGAGGATCTAAAAATAATCTACACGGAAACATATCACCGTGAGTAGCCAACAAAAATGAACTAAACCCATTAACACTTGCATTACCGAATGTTTTTAGTAATTCCAGTTGGTTTTTTTTGAAGAAATTAGGATTTTTAGTAACATAACTCTCTACAGCTAAGTTGTCTTGTTTAGCTATAATTTTAATCGCAGAATTATCCCATGCGGCACTTGCAGCAGAAGATAATGCAAAGTCATTTAATCCTTGAGTTATTGTAATAAATGAACCTTTGTGTTTCCTAGATGTTCTATAGCCAACTTCAATAAAAGTGGCCACACGCTGAGACTTTCCACCTAGTAAACGCCATGCTTCATCAATAGCACATACTTTAGGTACAGCTCGTGAAGTTTGGTACATGTATTCATCAATAGAAATAATTAGAGTAAAAAGGGTAGTCGCAAGCAAATCAGGAGTGTTTTGTAACGATCCTAATTCTAAAACCGTTAATTGAGCATCTCCCGTAAGGGTGGCTGTATCACTGTTAAAATATTTTCCGTATATGCCTTTTGTTGTGTATTTTTTGAGCAACAAAGTTGCTTCATCGAATCTAACTAATGTATTTTCTTTGTATTTATTTTCTTTTGCTCTTTCTTTTTCAAAGTACTCAACAATATGATCTATCAATGCCTTATTTTTATAATTGAAGTATGCGTACTCAACAGCATCATAGAATATAGCTTCAGAAACCCGATCGAGATATGTACCCTCAGGATCAGCCATGACTAAAACAAGCTTATGAATTTTGTTAAGAGAAGCGGCAAGCATCGCTTCAGGAGAATCTTCATCGATATTAATTTGTTTTAAATTGCGAGTTAGATCTTCTTTATCTAAATCAACAGCAATGTTAGCGAAAGGATTAAACCTTAACTTTGCTACATCCCAATACTCGCCTCCAACTATTTCACAATAGTTTTTATATGATCCGCCTAAATCGATAATCCATTCTCTCCCACCTCTTTTTAAAACATCATACAAAATAGCTTGAGTAATTACTGATTTACCTGCGCCAGCCGTACCACAAATTGCACAATTATAGTTTTCTGTTCCCATATCGAACAAATTTATAAATGATATTTGATTTCTAAAAGACGGGGCTAAAAAACCATATTGTGCCAATTTGTTTTCAGCAACAACGGGCATTAAATTGACAGCTTGAACCACTTCACTGCGGTTTGTCGCATTAATGTGTTTTAAATCGTGCCAAATCCCTTCGTGGGCCATAAAAGGTAATGAGGCAGAAAAATTAACAAAATTCATAAATTCAGTTACCGATAACTGAATACCATTATTGCGATAGCAATTTAAAACATCTTGTTCATTTTTTTTAGCTTCATCATAATTTTTAGAAAAAACTGTTACATTAAAATAATAAATAGCTAACGAAGAAATATTACTGTTTAATCTTTCTCTTAGTTTGCCATATTCTTCTGCTTCTCTTTTAACAGACGGGACAAATGTTGCGAATGAAGTTTGACTTTTTTTATTCCTATCAAGAAATTTAGTAGTCATTTCATTAGCTGATTTAGCTTGCTCCTCAATCTCAATTATAAATGTGACAATAAAAGGACAACTTATCATTAGAGACGGCGATATTAAAGATCCTATATTGTTCGCAGATGCTCCCAAAAAAAACGTATCAGGATTTCCATTTATCATATAATTAGTAACGATAGTTTCAGTCATTCCTACTGTATCTTTTTTGTTACTAGTTATTTTTAAATTGTTTTTTTCTACAATAAGTTGAGTTGCCTTACTTATACACTGTTTGTCTATTGTTTCGTTTTCATCATAGTTACATACACTATTAACAACAGAATTCATATCCATGTTAACAATTTCACTAACTAGATTAATTAACCCCTTAGGATCCAATGGGTTTCCAAATAAAAAAGAACCTTCTAAACCTGATTTTATTATTTTTAACCAGCTTTCCATGTTTTTTATTTGTGTAGATAAATTACCTTTTCTTTCTTCACCATATGTAATAAAGACCCTGTAATTTCTTAATGTTAGTCCATAATCTCTCGCATTATCAAAATGATTAAGAGCGGCGTTTTGGTAGTAAGCTGACGTTATGTTATTGAAATGAGATGCATTATCCCCACTCCATTTTTCATGCTTCAATCCATTATCTAAGATATTTTTAATTTCCTTGCTAGATAATAGTGTTACTTGGAGAACTTCTTTCCTCGGTAGTTTTGTTCTAAAAAATTCATCAAGGGATTTAACAATAGATTCATTAGCACCAATCAAAGGATCTATCTCTAAAATAAACCCCAAACTATTCTTATTAATAAAAATATTACATTCAGGATCATAAGAGAAATAAGGAAGAAAATCAGAAAGAGATGGGTAATCCAATAATGTATCTAAAATATTATCGCCAGTTTTGTTCGTCCTTTTTATAATATCATTTTTGATATTATAAAAGTTATCTCGAAAAAGTTTTATAATACTATCAAACGAAAAATTATTATTTATCTTTTTAGGTTTCCTTCTTTTCATTAATCAAATCCTTTCCATTTGGTTGGTTCATTTGTAAAAAAGATATTTTGTTCTTTATGGAAATTATTTTTATCATCTACATACGGAGCTATCCATATTTTATAAACTGTTTCAGAAGTTCTATCAGGAATCCCGATTTGTTTACTTTTAGATAACTTAACATCGCTACCTAATGATAACTGTTTAGAGTTCATTAATTTAACACTTGTTGTTTTTTGCTTTCCCAGCTTATTTGCCTCAGAAACAGTCTGACATGATCCTGATGTTGTCGCCTTACATGAAAATTCAGTTTCAACACCTGCACAACCAGATAAAACGACCACAATAAAAAGACTTAATATTTTTCTCATTTTTATTTATCCCCTTTTAAATAATCATTCAGGTAAATATTTTTCAATTCATCAGCACTACTGTTACCAACTTCGTTTTCAATATTATTTTCATTATCCATCTTTTCTTCGTTTAAATTACTTTGCTCTTGATGATTGTATTCATAAGGGCTAGGTTGTATTTGACCAAATGAATTTTCTCTTCCTGACGGAAGAAAACTTTGTATATTTTGATTTGAATAGTTATCTGTTTTTTGGAGTAAATCCTTATTGTTGTTTACTTTACTTTTCCTGTACTCAAGTTGAAAACCTTCTTGAAACATGACTGTAACTATATTTGATGAACTTATTTCAATAATCGGATGATATTGTTCTGCTCGTTTTATATAGTAATCAGAAAGCGTTTTTGAAGCGGTTGACACACCACCGCCAAGAGCCGATCTTAAAACATCTCCACCATCTACTCCTGCTGTAGCACCAACTCCGACAGTTTTACCTGATGCGGATTCAGCACCCTTTCCAAATCCATCCAAAACCCCTGCTGCTCCAGCCCATGCAATAATTTTACCGTTTCGCATAACGGGATTACCCTTGATACCATTTTTCCCTGCATAAGAAACATGACCTTTGATTTTCATATCGATAGTTTTATCTTCATCATCGCTTTTACATGAAATACTATGAGTTCTAGCTTTTCCTCGTTCACTAGAAATATCACCATAAACTTCACCCGTAATAAAACATCCTGTTAAGTCATATTCCTGATCATTAGGCATTTGAACTTTCCCAATTAATCTAAACTGAATCGGATCTGTATTATTATTACCAGTTACACTAGCATTAGCATCAGCTCCCTCTATAATAATTGCTTCAGCGAAACTCCCCGACGGGATATATGGCAACTCATTTTCTTCTTCCAGTAGTTCTCTATTTACTGAAACAGTTGTTAGCACTGGATTAGAGTTAGCTAATTCACCATACCCATCTTGATTAAAAGCCCCTTGATTTCCATATGGATTGTTATCCATTAGGTCAATGTTGTAATGGTTACCAACTTTCTTTTTTTCTACTTCGTCTAACCTTTTATTATATTGATCTAAAATCTCTTTAAATTTATTATCTTGCTCTTCCAGTTTGTTTTTCAATAAAGCTAATTCTTCATCTTTTTTCTTAACTTGATTCTGGAGTGTCTCGTATTTTCTATCCAACTCTCTACCTAGCGATTGATTATCTTTAAGTACACTACTTGTGTATTTTTCATCAAAAGTATGATTGACTATACCTACTAGCTGGGGAGTTTCTTTCTTAACAGTCTTTGTATTTTTTTTATCACTATTTTGAGTTTTAAAATAAAAAATTCCCATTAGAGCAATAAAAATAATGATAGAGAAAAGAATAGAAAAAAGGATTATTTGTTGTTTTTTATATTTATTATTGATATTTTCCATTTATATTACTCCATGGCAATAATTTGATACATATTAATAATGTCATTCGTTTTTAAATTTAAATTGGAATTATCAAAAAATATTGCTCTAAGCTTATCAACCTTAAACATTGTTTCATCAATCAGTTTTTCTTCTTTAGCAATATTTTTTATTTGATATTTAACAATATAAACTGCATTGCCTACATAAACAGATTGAGGTTTAATTTTTAACCCTTCTATTTTAAATTTATGTGAAGTATTATTCGTTGCTCTTTGCGAAGTAAATATTCTGGGATTGTTAATCATTTCGACAGCGATGTTAATAAGTTCATTTTCATAAGAATTTCCCTTCTCCCATTTTTTCGGCTTTTTAGCCTTTTTTATTTCATCTGGAATAATTCTAGAGTATGTACCCTGCCCATCGGTTGACGTACTCTGCACAGGGATAACCAACCCGTTTTTTGTTTGAACAATAAAAGTAAACTCATAAGGGTTTCTTAATACTATAACAACCCCTCCTCCACTAGTACTTTCTGACGTTAGACTATTATTAACAGATGAAACACTAGTAATAACATCCCCGTCAACAGATAAATAATTGGGCTGTACATAACTAAACTCTAAATTAACTGTTTGGCCTGTTTTATAAATAACATCTTGTGCATTAACATTTAAAGATATTATTAATAGAAAAAAAACTAATATCCTACTCATCCTTACCTCAACAAATTTATTAATAACAAAAATAAATTAAAACTGAAAAACTTAATTTTCATTTAATTACCATTAACTTCAACAAAACTTAAAATTACAAATTGACCATTTCTATAATTAACTTTCAATCGATAAGTTTTTTTCTGTTCACTGATAAATCTATTTCCAGACCAAGTTTTTATTTTTCCAGTAATTTCAAAAATATCACTTTCTGAATAAAGACTAATTTCCTCATAATAAAAAGCCGATGAAAGATCACCTTCTATGATTATTTTTTCCTCATCCGAAAGAACTGCTGAAATTTCAGGCCTGCAACTTGGATCTACATAAGACAGCAATAGCTCATGTTTCTTGTGAACAGTTTCAGGGGAATTATTTAGTCTAAGATCAATAAATGATATTCCCATGTCTCTTAAATAATTAATATCATAATTATTATTATTAAATACATATTTGTTGCTATAATTCATTGGTAACACAACCGTTGTAGATTGGTTTTTTAAATTGTAAACAACCACAGCTAAAACTAGATTAATAATAAAAGAGATGAGAAATAGACCTAGTGAGACGAAGATAAGTATTATCAATAATTTGGTTTGATTTATAGCTTTTTCTATTATCATTTCATTTAATCCAATGCCTTAAATAGGAAGGAGGAATTTTTTTAAACATCGACCCTCGAACAAAATTGGGTAAAAACCAATAAATAGAGTTGTATAAATAAGTAGATGGTTTTCCCCTTTTTAGAGTTTTTAAACAATACATCAAAGCTCCCCCAACAATTAAACCAGTAATGTAATAACTAGAAATAAAACCAATAATAATTGGTATTAACAATAAAATCGCCTCGTCAAGCAAAAGCCCGAAAAGGCGAAATGGTTGGTTTAACATTTGAGGAAACCGATATCTATCGATTTCTTCATTCACATTTATACACCTATGGCAGAAAAAGCAACAGAAGTACCAACAATTAACGCAACAAAGCCAAGTAAGACAACAAGGTTTTTGGTTTTTACAAAAGCCCAAAGCCCTGCAAGAACTTCTACTATATAAATCCATTTCACTAAACTAGAATCTTTACCCAGTGTATCTTTTACTACTGTATCGCCACTTGATAATAAATCATCAGCATAAGCTGGAGCAGTAAAATAAACGACTAAAGCAAGTAACGCAAAAAAAGGTAAAAATACTTTTTTATAATCAATATTTTTTAATAAATAAAAATTTTTCGTCATTTTTTATATTCTCCTTATTTGTATATATTAATTATTGTTAGCATTAGCTAACAAAGCGAATAATACATAAAAAGAAAAATATATAAATAATAAATCTTTTAAACGTCCAAAATTTGGGACATTAAATTATTCTTAATATTTTATTAGTATTAAATTGTGATGGAATATGAGTATAAATAAGACCACTATCCCGAACAAAAAATTTAAGTTCTTCTAAAGAAGATGCTTTAAATTTATTTTTAATTCTAAACAATCTTTTACTAACATTTTCGTAACTAATTTTCAAAAATTCAGATATTTGTTTTCTAGTAAAACCAGTTGAAAACAACCACAAAACAACCCACCCTCTAGAATTAAAATCAATCAACTTTGAATCAAATTTTTTTACATCATAATTTGGCAAAAAACTTTTTATAACATTAAACTCATAAGTATTTATATACATTACAATGCTAGTCTTCTTATACCTGTCTATATCAAAATGATTTTTACAATAAAGATTAGCTATTTTTAAAACCCCTTTATTCGAAAAAACATACAAATAAACGAACGGTGTATTTATTTTTTTTATTTGCGAAAAATTATACTTAAAATAGTTTTCAAAAAAATTGACATTTATATTATCCTTAAAACCCTTATTGTAATTAAATACCGTACCATTAAAAAAACAATATGGTATTAAACCACTCAATACATTATTTAAAATATAATTTTTATCATCACTCATTTTTATTAAAAAATTTATTCATTTCCGTTTCAATCCAATTAATTGATTTATTATTTTTATTAAAAAACTCATCAATTAAATTTCTATTTTCAAAATTTGGCAACTCGTTAAACATATCAAATAATGCTTTGGATAATTGCAAATTCTGTAATACTCTTTTAAGTAATTCATATCTATATTCTTTAATATCAAAATGATTTTTATGTTTAGATGAAAGATGAACCCTTAAACCTAAATTAAACAAAAATGCTCCTACCTTAGTTATTTTTGTTATGTAATTACCTTCGTAATCAATAAATTCTTTTTTTGAAATTAAATCTTTTATTATTTCATAATCTTTATCTGAAATAGATATCTGAATTACTCGTGCCATAATAACCTCTTTTTTTAAATTAATAAAGTACCATGTATAAAATATTTTTAACCAAAATTTCTAGAAAAATAAAAAAAATAAAAAAAATAAAATCTTAATAAGAAAAAATGGACTTTTTATTAGAATTATTATATTTTTTTCACAAAAAAAAACAACCATTTTTTTTAACGTATAACTTGATGATTAAAAAGAAAAAAAGCACTAATTTTATTAGTGCGTGGGGTGTGTAAGTTCTTTGATAGTAAAAAGTACTGCTCTCGGTATTTGTTTCTTTTTTTATTGAAAAATTATGGGATACTTTTAAAAAAAACGCCATTAAGAAATAATGGCGTTTTTTTACTAAACTTCAATGTCTTTTAAATTTCCCCCGCTATTCAAATAATCAATAACCCACTTGGGCTTTTTTCCCCTCCCTGAATATTCTTTCTCTTCTCCATTAATAATCAATCTATATCTTATTTTACTAATTTTGTTACTTTTAATGTCTAATAGCGCTTCCTTTATGTCTTCTATCTTTATTCCTCTTTGTTTTGCTTGATCTAGCATATCTTTAATGAAATTAGCTTGTTCCTCTTTTTTTTTCCGTTCTTCTTCTAATTGAATTATTTTCTTATCTATTTCTTCAATTGATAATTTCTTTATGTCAGACTTTTTCATCTAATTCTTTACTCCATTTTTTACAAATTAAATCTAATTGATTGGAAACACTTCTAATAAAGAAATCATCTTTATTTAAAGTACAAAATCTATTTTCCAATAAAAATTTATTTATATAGTTATAGTCACCTATAAACATTTGACCATTTTTTTTATATAGATCTTCTAAATAAAAAATTAATTTTTTATTTTCTCTCTTTATCTTCATGATAACTTTAATAAAAAAAATGAACGGTAAAGTAATTAAAACAGCCAACAAAAAAGCTATTTCATTAGAAAAAAAATCATAATAAAAAAGAAAGAAAAAAAGATCTATTAAAATAACAAAAGAAAAAATCAAATAAAATAAAATCCTTTTTTTGTAAAGTTCATAATAAAGAATATTATTTTTTTTAAGTAAAAGATAAATTATAAGTTCCATTTTATATCAATAAATAAATTAATATAGGTAACAATTAATTTACTATTTAGTATAAAACATTACAATAAATAAAAAGGGCTTCAATGCCCTTTTTATTTAATTAAATATTTTCTATAGCGTTTTTATTTTTAATATATCTATTGATATAATCTAAAATTTCTTTAAAATCCTTTCCAGTGCAAGCACTAAATTTAATAGGTTCTTTTTTTTCTATTGCGGTAATGATTTTTATCGCATTGCTTCTATTTATTTCTTTTTTGTTATTTGTAAGTTTATTTATTTTCACTTTGATAATCTCCTAAGTAGTAGATGTGAATTAGATTGCTTAACAAGTTAAGCTTTAACCTGTTAAGCAAAATTATACTATAAATCATTTTAGCTTAAATTTCATTATTTACCCCCACAAAATAACAGCTAAATCATGTAATTTTTTAAATTTATTCACGTCTTTCTTTGCGTAAGTTAATGAAAACGAATGATCCTGCTGAACTATTCCACTTTTTAAATCTGCGTGAATTTTTTCCGCTTCACCTAATTTAAACTTATAAAACTCTAAAGATTCAGGCATTGATATATTAATATTATGTTCACGTTTTGCCCAATACTCTGCTTTTTCTTCATGTCGTTCCGCTTTTTCTGTGAACTCAGTTGATTTTCTCATTCGCTCCCAATTTCGATCAATTAAAGCCCTGTGCTTTTTTTCACTATGATGACCTACTTTGATCGGCTCACCTAAAGCCAAAAATTCTCTTCCCTCATTCGCCGCTTTTAAATAGTCGTTGCTTTTGTTGTGAGCCAATTCAGCCCAATCACTATACTTTTCAGCCTTTGCTTTTGCTCTTGTTTGCACATTGAAACCGTCTGCGCGAATTATTGAATAATAAAAAAAGCCATCTCTTTCAAAAACCAAATTAAATACAATGCATTCATGATTTTTACCTTTTTTTGTAGTAACCTCAATAATATCGTCTTTATTGTGTTTTTCTGCACATTTAGCCAAGAATAAATTAGGTGCGTGTTTGTGATAAGTGTTCATAAAAAAATCTCCTAAGTAGTAGATATAAATTTGATTAAAATTAACAAGTTAACCTTAACTTGTTGATAATATTATATTATAGTTGCTTTATCAACGCAAGTGATATATTATATTTTTTTGAAAAAAAATAATTTAAATTACAAAAAAAATGATTGAATTTTTGCAAAAAAAATGATTATTTCCTTAGATTCTGAGACGCCCTTGACCTTGACCTGCCCCGAATCAACGAGAGACATTTTTTT
>NZ_JBIDFB010000019.1:0-17516 GCF_046635565.1 Gilliamella sp. BG7
AGAAACCCACCGAAGCGAGTTAGCGATAAACTAACCGCAGTAGGAATCCCCGTTCTTTAGGGCGGGGAGGATGTCAAGCTGATGTTGGAAAAACACAAGTCCTATTCTGTTTTTAAAGAATTTAATAGAAAAATGTTAACTCCTGTTTCTAATGATATTAATACTTACAGCAATATGAAATTAGCGATTCAGAAAAGCGGGAAAGCTGGAAAAAGAGGATTTAAGTATTGCACTTCGTGATGCTAACAAAGCGGTTAGTAAAATAACAAGTTACATTGAAAAAGAGATAACGAAAACTAAGGAAGTTAAAAACAAAAAATGGAAAGACCAGATTGAACTATAGCTTAAAATCGCACTGTACTGCACTTATTTTAAGTTTTTTCATTAACCCGCAACCACTTAGTATTAACTATGAAAAAAACGGCTTATTTTGCGATATATTGCGTTACAAACCATTATTTAATTAACTCCATGTGTTATGTGTTGTCCTTAAAAAACAAAAAAAATTTATTATTGATTGAAAGCGGAGCGGAAGCCATTAACGTTGCCGACGCCTATTTTTCGATTGTGTAGTAATTGTGAATTAGTGTTGTAAAGCTGTTGATAGCGTGCTATCAATGGCTTTTCAATACGTTTGCGTAGCAAAATTCACAGTTAATGCACATGAGAAAACTCACCGATAATATTTTATCTTTCTCCATTAAGTTATATTTAGTTATCCACAAAAGTTTGAGCAAAAATCGGGTTAAAGATCTTAGTTATATATAGTTATATAAGTTATAGAGATTTTAAAAGTGCTTTCAACCCTTTGTTTGCAATGCTTTCAGGAAATTGCGTTATGTGTAAATCCCGATATTTTATGTGTAAATCCCGATATTTTATGTGTAAATCCCGAATGTTTTATGTGTAAATCCCGAATGTTTTTTGAGTTATCAACAAAAATAAAGATTGATTATGTGTAAATCCCGATGTATATTTCTTTTTATGTGTGAAACACGATATTTTTTTTATGTGTAAATCCCGAATTTAATAAAATCAAAATGTTAAAATAAAGAATCGGGTTAAAAAAGTATTGGCAGTACCTTTTTAACCCTAACTATTAACCCTATGCGACCTAGGACTAACAGCTATGAAAGATCTTACCCAAAAATCAAGGAAAAGCAATTTGACAACCTTAAAACCTAAAAAACATCAGCAAATCGAATTGTTTTTAGCTGATGAAGTAGAAATATCAACAATTCGAGATGAAATTGCCAGCATGGAGCATCCGTTTTTTGCTTTAAAAGCTGGAGACACTCGTGTCAGGGAATACAAGAACGGTAAAACAACGGTAACAATTAAACCAACCGCCGATGGAATAGCGACTATCTTTGATAAAGATATTTGGATTTATGCAATATCAAAATTACAACAAGCCATTAATAATGGTGAAACAGTTGATCGAAAAATTTATTTTACTCCTTATGATTTTTTTATTACTACCAATAGGGACAAAGGGGGAAGATCTTATAAAGAATTAGAAAAAACATTAAGTCGTTTATCAGGAACTAGAATTAAAACTAATATTAAATATAGTGAAAGTAAACAAGAAACAATTGAATTTGGATTAATTGACAGTTGGCGAATACTGGAAGAAAAGAAAGGGAAACTTGATATCGGGATGGTTGAAGTTGTTTTGCCAAACTGGTTATTTGAAGCATTGAAAAAAAAGCAAATATTAAAAATTAGCATAGATTATTTTCGTATTCGTAAAGCAATAGATAGACGTATTTATGAAATAGCTCGCAAGCATTGCGGTAATCAATATGATTGTGAAATTTCACTGCAAAAGTTGCACTTAAAAACGGGTAGCACGGCAAGTAAAGCTGAATTTAAGCGTTCTATTAAAAAGTTGTCTAAAGAAAATAATTTACCTGATTATGAAGTCATTTTTAATAACGAACGTGAAGTTATTACTTTTAAAAATCGTAATCCTAATATCGATGAAGCTGAAAAAATGGAGAATTTTAAAAGAGGCAAATATAGAATAAGTAGAATAAAGAATATTATAAATAAATCATGATGTAACAAGACAAGAAAAAATTATTGAAGAGGAAATATCAATAATGTGCAAATGCACATTAACAATGTGTAAAAAAATGATTAAAGAAAATAGGGAAAAAGTCAATTTTTAATCAAAAAAATAATTGAATTCAATTATTTTTTTGGGTAAACTCAAAATTACCGTATAGAATAGGTAATTTTTATGAAAATTTTTTCAAAAAGCTGTTTATTTTTATTAACTCTTTATTGTTTTTCTAGCCAATCTTTTGCAAATGAACTTTTAAAAGAACCATCAATAAATAAAGATGATCCTTGTACTGTTTTTTTATGCATGGCTGGTAAAGTAAAAGGTGAAAATCCATCAGAGTGTTCAAGCCCTGTAAAAAAATTTTTTAGTATTGTTTCAAAAAAACATGGCAAATTTAATGGCGGTAGAACGTCAAATGCAAGAGGCGGATTTCTTGGTCAATGTCCAAGTGCTGATCCGAGTATGATTAATAAAATTGTTAGTAAATTTGGAACGTTACGTCATTAATATTTTCTAGTTTTCTCGTGTGCATTAACTGTGAATTTTGCTACGCAAACGTATTGAAAAGCCATTGATAGCACGCTATCAACAGCTTTACAACACTAATTCACAATTACTACACAATTGAAAAATAGGCTTACTCAACGTTAATGACTTCCGCTCCGCGGTCAACAATAATAAATTTTTTTGTTTTTTTTATGAATGCGTTGAATATGTTGTTCCTCGTTTGTGCTCCGTTGGTTCATCAAGATACTCTTAACTCGTTAATTGCAACTGAAAGCGATTTTAATCCTTATGCTATAGCTGTTGTTGGTGGTACGGGTTTGACTTCTCAACCTAAAACCAAAGATGAGGCTATTCAGATAATTAAAGAGTTTGATAGAAAGGATATTAACTACTCAGTTGGGTTAGGGCAAATCAATAAAGCTAATTTCGAAAAGTATGGAGTAACGGGAGAAGAATTACTTGATCCTTGTTTAAATCTTACTGTCTCTCAAGATATTTTAAAAAATTGCTATGAACAGTCTCCGAATAAATCAGTATCTGAGGCATTAAGCTGTTATTACAGTGGTAATTATAAGTCCGGTTTTGTAACTGAAAAATCAGGCAATTCATATTTAGAACGCATTATTAATAATTTCGATAAAAAACCACTTGTTCCTAATATAAAAAATGACAGTTATATCAAAAATGAGAGGAGGAATAATAGACAATTAAAGAAATTTTCAATTACTAAAAATCAACAAATAAAAAGCATTTCAACCAATTTAAAAACAAAGTTTTGAATAAAGGGAAATTATGAAAAAAATTAATACATTATTATCACTATTGCTTTTTTCTAGCTCTTCTTTTGCTGCCGGAGGAGGTCTTTCAAAAGTTAATACAACGATGCAACTTGTATCAGACACATTATCTGCTATTGCAGTTGTGACAGTAACTATATCAATAATGTGGGCAGGTTACAAAGTTCTATTTAAAGGTGACCCTATGATGGAAGGCGCAAAAATTTTGGGCGGGGGTGTTTTTATCGGTGCGGCATCTCAAATAGCATCTATGCTTGTGGGATAAAAAATGAGTTTAAATCGAGATATCCTTTACAAAGCTTTAACTAGACCACCGATGCTAATGGGTATCCCGATTTATCCGTTAGTAATCGTGGGGGGATTCATTTTTTTAATTTCGGTGTGGTTTAATTTTATTCTCTTAGCGTTATTGTTACCTGCTTATTTGATTCTAAAGATTCTGACAAAAATTGATGAAAAAATGTTCCAAGTTATAGGAACTAAACGTCATTTATTTGTAAGAAAAATAAGAAATAAATCATTTAAAAAACGGATTAGAGCATACTTTTTTTCTTCTGTTGATTACTCACAGATTCGATTAAAAGGAAAAAATAACAAGGAAAAAATAACTATGTTAGATAATGAAAAATCGATTCCATTTAGCGAACTAATACCTTACTCAACCCAGCTTACCAATGATATTGTTATCGATAAAAATGGTTACTTGCTGTCAACGTGGGTCGTTGATGGTATATCGTTTGAAACAAGAGAAGATGAAAACATTGATTACTATAAATATTCATTAAATACATTATTAATATCACTCGGATTAGAAAATGTAGCGTTCTATTTTCACAATATTAAAGACTTTACAAAATACAATCTTGACCCTGTTTTTAATAATGATTTTGCAAATGAAATTAATCAAAAATACATTTCATCATTTAAAGATACTGAGTTTATGGAAAATAAACTTTTTGTCACTCTTGTTTTTAAAAAAACTCGTACAGAATCTTTAAATAGAAAAATGGCTAAACCAGCAGAACGTAAGTTAGAGTTAGAGAAACGAATTGATACATTTAAAGATATTTGCGGACGGGTAGAAAGCGCATTAGCTAAATTTAGTATTTATAAATTATCATGTTATTTAATTGAAGATATTAAATATTCTCAACAGTTAGAATTTTTCAATTATATTCTATCATTACAATATCAGCGTATTCGTGTTCTGGATACGCCTATTTATAATTATCTGGGCAATAATGAAGTTAGTGTTTGTGCTAGTGGTGTTTTAAAAATTACAACACCAACTAAACAAATGTACGTAAAATCAATAGAAATAAAAGACTGGACAGCATATACAGAAGCAGGCTTTTTAGATGAATTAATTAATTTCTCTTGCCGTTACATCATTACACAATCATTTTCTGTTTTACCAAAAAATGTTGGTAAGAAAAACATCGATAGGCAAATAAAACAGCTTACATCAACAGAAGATGATGCTATATCACAGTTAGCAGAATTAGAATTAGCAAAAGAGAAGCTAGTAGCAGGTGAACTAATTATGGGAGAGCATCATTTTTCAGCTTTGCTTTTTGGTAATAATGAAGATGAGGTTAATCAAGCCGTCAATAATTTTATTACGACAGTTAACGACCTCGGTTTTGTTGTTACAGTAAACTGGTTAGCTCCTGATGAAGCCTATTTTGGGCAGTTACCGTCTAATTTTAAATTTCGTCATAAAGTAAGTGATATTACAAGTCTTAACTTTTTAGGGCTCAATTCGTTACATAATAACCCAGTTGGCAAGCAAAAAAATAATTCTTGGGGGAATGCCGTAACATTACTAAAAACTACTGCTAATCAGCCATTTTATTTTAATTTTCATCAAACAAAAATCGGTCGAAATGATTTTGGTGAGATGAACTTAGGTCACTCTTTGATGGTTGGTAAAAGCGGAACTGGTAAAACAATGACATTATCTTTTCTATTAAACCAGTTAACACAATATGAATCTTATGATTCATTTCCATATAACGCCGTTAATCGTAAATTCACTGCAATCTATTTTGATAAAGATTACGGGGCTGAAATCAATATTAGGGCGCTCGGTGGTAAATATTTTTCATTAAAAGATGGTCATCAAACAGGATTCAATCCGTTTATGATTGATAAAACTGCTGAAAATATAACTTTTTTAAATGAATTAATTGCAATGCTGGCAACAATGAATGGTGAATTGTTATCAGTTAGAGAGAAAGAACAAATTAGCATTGCAGTTAATGCGGTAATGAGTGAAGAAAAAGCTAATCGATATCACGGAATGTCACTTCTGCTTGAAAATATTCAATCTGATATTAGCAATGATAATGATTTGAGTAGACGGTTATCAATTTGGGCTGGAGATGGAGCGTATTCGTGGGTTTTTGATAATGAACAAGATTATATTAATTTTGATACACACTCAATTTACGGCTTTGATGGTACTGAGATTTTAGATAATAAAAATATTGTTGCTCCCATCACATTTTATATTTTACATCGAATTGAACAAATTACAGATGGTCGCAGATTGCCGATATTTATGGATGAATTCTGGAAATGGCTTTCGGGCGGAACTTTCTTTAAAAAGTTTATTTACGACGGTTTGAAAACATTCCGCAAAAGAAATAGTTTTTTAGTTTTTGCAACTCAATCTCCAGACGAAATAATTAAAAGTGATATTGCAAGAGCCATTATCGAACAAGTCGAAACATTCTTTTTTTTACCGAATTCGAAAGCTGATGTTAATGAATACACAAAGCATTTTCAAGTCTCACTAAAAGAGTATGAAATCATTAAAAAACTTGCAGATGACAGTCGCCAATTATTGATAAAAAAAGGTAATGGAAATGAAAATGATGGCGACACACGAGGAAATACCGTTGTTGCAAAAATTGATTTGTCGGGTCTGGGGCGAGAGAACTTAAAGATCCTATCTGCATCAATGGAAAATGTAAATTTAGTTCATTCATTGATCGAGCAAGTCGGAGATGATCCTAAAAATTGGTTACCTCTGTTCAAACAACAATGTGTTTAATTCGTAAGGAAATAAAAATGAAAAAAATATTAATTTTAATAGCTTTATATTCATCATCTGTGTTTGCAGGTGGAATTCCGACTGTTGATGTTGCATCAATTGCTCAATTACAACTTGAAGCAGCAGAACAAGCTAAAAGGTGGACTGAAACCGTTAAACAATATAAGGATCAGTTAAAAACACAAAGAGATACGTTAGCGGCGCAAACAGGTGTACGAGATATTGCCGATTTAGTAAAAGAGAGCTCATCTTATTTTAAAAACGCTCAAGACTTACAGAAGTGGATAAATAATCCGAAGAAAATACTGGAATTGGGGTTTGATAGTTTAAATCCTGACTTAAAAAAAATCTATAAAAGTTACGGTTTAGATAATTTATGCCCATCAGAACAGAATTCAACGAATTCTTTTGTTGAGAAAGAACGAAAAAATTGTGAGGGTCAAATCGTTCTTATGACACTGCGTCAACAGCAAGCTGATAATAATCTCAAAGCTATTGATGAGCGAGTAAAAACAATTAATAAGATTGCAAAAAAAATGGCTCAATCTAAAGATCAGAAAGAAAGCCTAGATTTAAATAATGCAATGAACACACAACTAGCTCTATTACAAGCTGACAAATTGAAAATGGATATACAAGTACAACAACAGCTACAACAAAAAGCGTTAATTGAAATGCAACAAGAAAATATCATGAAAGAGAAAATGAGATTAAATAAACCTTCTAATACAGGAAGATGGAATTAAAAAAATGAAAATTACATTTTTTAATGACATGGGTAATGATATTAATTCCGTTGTCAATGAAAGTATTGAATTAGTGCAAAAAGGATGGGTTGAAGGTCTACTAGATGTCTCTAGTCTGGGGATTACTATATATGTAATGTTTTATGGCTATATGGTTTTAGCCGGAAAAATACAAGACCCCATGCCTGATTTTGTCTGGAATTTAGCTAGATTCGCAATAGTCATAGGTATTCTTAGTAATATGGGAACGTATGTTACTTATGTAAATGATGCAATTCACGGAATAAGAGGTTTTCTTGTCGGTGATGCGAATTCAGAAAATGCTTATGGTGGGATTGATTCAAAAATTGCTAATGTTGTTGATCTATATGTAGAAAGCTGGGATAAAGCTAGCGGTATAACTGGTACTCTATTCTGGATTGTGCAAGCGCTCTTTATGTTACCCCTTTGTTTGGGTGTTGTAAGTTATGCGATCGGCATAATAGTTTCAGAAGTTTCACTAATAGCACTGTTAGCTGTTTTTCCAATTTTCTTATTTTGTTACCTCTGGGGGTGGTTTAAAAATATGTTCTCAATGTGGTTACAAGCTGTTATCGGTTGTTGTCTTTTTGTCCTATTTTTATCTGTATTTTCAAAAGTTGGATTTGCAATAGCTCAATATACGAATGATTGGGTGGTTAAACATTCGGGAGCAGAAGTTTTCGTTTCATGTTTAATGTACATGATTTCAGGATCTATAACTATAGCTGGAGTAAAATTAGCTGGTCAAATTTCAATGGCATTATCTCAAGTTAGCGTAGACAGAATGAATCAATCAATGTCTAGCAACATCATTGAAAATAAAATTAATAGCTATAAACAACGCAAAGCACAAGCATCTCAAAATCAATCATTAGCTAACTCAATTTCTAATGCAATGTCCAAAAAATAAGGATTTCTTATGTTAAAAATTTTTTTCATCAGCATATTTTCAATCTATTTAGTTGCATGTAGTAATCAAGCTCCAGTTTCCTCTAGCTGGGATAAAAGCTTTGAAAGCTCAAAAGAGGTCGCAATTAATAAAAATTTGCATGAATTAGAAAAAGAACTAGGTAATAAAAATACATTCTAAAAAGGAAGTACCATGTTTGAAAAAATAAAAGATGATAATAAGCCGTCTAATGACGGTTTCAGTAAGTGTATTTCATATGAGAACGATCGAGAGTATATGTTCAAACGTTCAGAAAAAAGAGCTTGGTTGATAACAGGTGTGGCTATTTTTTTATTAATTCTATCCTGGATAATTTTAGCAATAATTTTGCCGTTAAAAGAAGTGACTCCTTACGTTATTCAAGTGAATGAAAAAACAGGTATCCCTGATGTAATTACAGTTGTTGATCCTGAGCAATTACACGCAAACGAAGCCTTAGATAAGTATTTTGTAAATTCATACATTCAAACAAGAGAAAGCTACACATATCAAACTATTCAAAATACATATATTGAAACACAGTTATACAGTAGTGAAAACGTAAAAAATGAATATCTGGCTCAAATGAATAGAGATGATAGTCCAGACCAAGTGATGAAAACGGGAACAATTTCTGTCAAGGTCAATTCAATTATATTAGAAGACATTAATAATGTAGATATAAAGATGGCTACAGCCCGTATTGTTAAAACATATACTACTGAGAAAAATGAAGTTTATCAACGAAACTTTATTATAAAACTGTCATATGAGTATGAACCAGCTCAAAAGTTAAAATTATCATATCGTCTTGAAAATCCCCTTGGTTTTTCTGTCACGAGTTATCAAATCATCGAGGAAAATATTTAATGAAACATTTCCTACTTTTATTACTGATATTAGCTGGTGCTGGTGTTTGTAATGCAGTTCAAAAACCCACTTCATCTAAATTTGATAAGCGTATGCAATATTTAGCGTATAACGGTTACAACGTCACGCAAATTAATGCAAAAGTGGGGCATGTGACAGCGATTAATTTTTCTCAAGATGAAGTTATTGTTGATGTTGTTATTGGTTTCAATTTAGGTTGGGAGACTACGGACAATAACAATAAGATTTTTTTAAAACCCATGGCGTATAAATACGAAGATACGATTATTGAGCCAAACAGTGCTGAATGGGATACAAATCTCATTGTTACGACGAATAAACGCATTTATACGTTTGATTTAAAGCTGGTTGATTCTGATGATAACTCTTACTTAGTTAATTTTACGTATCCAACAGACGAAAGAAATAAAAAACAAGCATTATTAAAAGAACAAAAAGCACTCGAACAAGAAAAATTGGCTAATGATTCATTAGAGCAGTTTACACAACCAAAGAATTGGAATTACACAATGTTAGTTGGTAAAGATAGTGAATCTATTACTCCCGATTTCACTTACGACGATGGTGTTCGTACGTTTATTGGTTTTACATCTGAAAAAACAATCCCCGCTATTTTTTACTATCAGGGCAAACAGGAAATGATGAGTAATACAAGTGTTAAAAACACTGAAAAATATACCATCATAGTTGTTCATAAAACAGCTAGTCGCTTTATTCTCAGGAGTGGTGATGAAGTTGTCGGTATTGTAAATAAAAGCTTTGGTAAATCAGTTCAAAATAATCAAGTAACAAGTAATAAAGATATTATCAGAAATATTAAATAATAAATAATAAATATTAAATAGGATTTTTATCTATGACTGAGAATAAAGAACCATCTCAACCAAACATTGCCATTGCTGGAGATAAAAGCTATAAAAAAAATCAACGTTTTTTGAAATTAGTTTTTGCATTACTTGTTATTTTCTTTTTAGCTTTTGCATTCTATAAATTAGTTTATGTGAGATATAAAACAGACAACAAAGAAACTGTTGCAAAAGAAGTTTCTAAAAATGTTGATGAAAAGAAAAGTTTTACGTTACCGCCTCCTAAAAAATTTAATAACCCTGTTCCTGCTATTGTCAATAAAAATGATGATGAAAATGAAGAGATTGGGTTTATTGGTAATAAAACAGAAAATTCAAATACAGTTAAATTTAGTAAGTCATCAGGTTCAATGGTTGTTAAAAACGGGCAAAATTCAACAACAGCAAGTCAGACAGATAATCAATCAATTAGTGATGGCAATAAAATTGGCTCACAAAACGACATGTTTTCAAGTTCAGCATTCAAAGCTAATACAGCAAGAAAAAGCCGTTATAATCCCAATCTTTTACTTGAACAAGGTACGTATATTCCTTGCGTGCTAAGACAAAAGTTAATTAGCAATGTAGGTGGTCAAATTAGTTGTACGATTGCTGAAAATGTCCTGTCAAAAAATGGAAATGTAACATTAATTGAAAAAGGTTCAAAGGCGGTTGGTGTTTATAAAACAGGAGCAGTTAGTCATGGCAGTGATCAGATATTTGTCATTTGGCAAGAGATAAGAACTCCGAATAATATTAATGTCGATGTTAACAGCGGTTCAACAGATGAACTGGGAGCAAATGGCTTAACTGGTTGGACGGATCAACATTTCTGGAAACGATTCGGCAATGCAATTTTGCTCAGTATGATAACGGATAGTAGTTCAGCATTATCATCAAGACTTGCAAAGTCAGATAATCGTAATTATATCGAAAACACGCAAGAAAACAGCGAAGAACTAGCGAAAACTGTGCTCGAACAGATGGGAGATATAAAGCCCACTCTTTATAAAAATCAGGGAGATAAAGTTGGTATCTTTGTTGCTCGTGATATTGATTTTTCTAGTGTTTATTCATTAAACAAAAGAGATCAATAAATGAATAAAGATAAAGTTATCGTCAAAAAAGATGCTCGAGCATTACGTTCTCACATAAATAACTTATTTGGTGATTTGTTAACTCGTCATGATATTACCGAAATTGTCATTAATAAAATTGGTCAAATTCGTTATGAAACTAAATCGGGCTGGCAGATCGGCACTAAAGAAGAAAATGAAAGAATTACAAAAGATAACTTAAATTTTTTCGTTAATGCATCGGCAACATATTCAAATAATATTTTGAATGAAAACCATCCGATTATGAGTGCCGATCTGCCCGATGGCGAACGTTTACAAGTTGTTATTCCCCCTGCTTGCGACAAAAGCCAGTATTCAATCACAATTAGAAAGCCGTCTCAATTTACAATTACTCTTGATGATTTCAGTAATCAAGGTTTTTTTGATGACATTGTTCTAGGTGAGTATGTAGATCCTGTTGATAGTGAATTACAGAAACTGTTATCTGAAAAGCAATATAAAGCATTTTTTTCTTTAGCAGTTGCGTGCGGAACGAAAAACATTGTCATAGCTGGGGCAACGGGAAGCGGTAAAACTACGTTCATGAAATCATTAATTTATTCAATTCCTGCGGATCAACGAATTATTACTATCGAGGATGTACGAGAAATAACATCAACTATTCATGACAACATGGTTAATCTACTGTATTCATCTGAAAATCAGTCTGTTATTAATCCATCAGTGTTACTGAAATCGTGTTTACGTATGAAGCCCGATCGTATTTTACTGGCAGAACTTCGAAGCGGTGAAGCATTTGACTACATTAATGTAATCTCAAGCGGTCACGGAGGAAGCTTAACATCATTACATGCAGGTAGTTATGAGCAGGTTATTACTCGATTAACGATGATGTCATTACAAAATCCAACGGGTAGCAAAATTCCGTACGATACAACAAAAGAGATTATCCGTGATACGGTCGATATTGTGATCCACATTGGAAACATTAACGGTAAACGGCGTATTACGACTATTTTTTGGAAAGATTACAAAAATGATTAAATTTTTTAAAAAATTAAATGCTGGACAAAAAGTATTTATCTCTATCATTTTTAGTTTTGGCTTATTTATAGCATATTGTTTAACAAGTGTAATTTTAACATTTATATATATGCCTGATGTTGCATTACACGGAAAGAAAATTAAACGTATTTTTCAGTTAATTCATTCGGCGTACGATTATTTTAGTTTAAAAACACCGTATTTGGCATTCATGGAAGGTGAAGTAAAAACAACTATTTTAGCGGTATTGGTGGCACTATTTATAATGTTGATAGTATTATTATTATTAGCAGGTCTATTAGTAATAGCTCAAAAACAGAGAAAAGAACGAGAGCTACACGGAACGGCAAAATGGAGCACGATAAATGAAATAAAAAGCCAAAAATTGATGGAAGAAAAAGGCATCCTAGTTGGTTTATATAATGAAAAACCGTTGTTTTTTGGAGGGCAAGAGTTTTGCTCGCTAGGTGCACCAACCCGAAGTGGAAAAGGAACAGGTATTGTTATCCCGAATTTGATGTGTTGGGAAGATAGCCTGGTTGTATTAGATATTAAACAAGAATGTTTTGATTATACATCAAAATATAGACGAGATATCCTTGGACAGGATGTTTTCTTGTTTAATCCGTTTTCTGAACACACTCATCGTTATAATCCCCTATTTTATTTAGATTTTAATGATCCAAAGGTTGAACTACAAATTCAAAATATAGCTAACTCATTTTATATATCAAAAGATAATGATTTCTTTGTGGGAGAGGGGAAGTCGATTTTTATTGCCATTACGTATTTATTTGGTGTTTTCTATCACAACGGTTATTTAGGGGATGATTATACACTAACCAATTTGGGTGGTGCATTAAATGGTATTAATATTATAAGAAATGGTCAAAAAGAAAAAATTTCATTAGAGCTAGCAACAGAAACGGCATATCTACTCGGCTGGTTGCCAGATACTGTTTACAATCTATTTTTATCATTCTTCTCACAAAAAGAAGCTGAGAAGCAATTTGCTGGTGTTAAAACTGCGTACGAAACAGCATTAAAACCGTTTCAAAATCGAGTTATCAAAAATTCAACCAGTCAAAATGACTTTGATTTTAGAGATTTACGACGAAAAAAAATGACTATTTATCTCGTAATTAATCCTGAAGATCTAGTTAGTGCAAGACCAATAATAAATCTCTTTTTTACTCAATTAATTGATACAAATATTGCTCAAGGGCTACCCGACCAAAATCCAGAATTAAAGCATCCGTGCTTGCTTGGAATGGATGAATTTACATCAATCGGTTACATGGAAAAATATGAAGTTTCAGTGAGTTTTATTGCTGGCTATGATTTGCGTAGTTTAATTATTTATCAAGCGGATTCACAGATAAAAAATGATAAACCTCTTGGCTATGGAGAAAACGGTGGATCAACACTACTACAAAATCATACTTGTAATATTTTTTATCGCCCTAAAGAAACTAAAGTTGCCGAGGAAATTTCGAAGCGAATCGGCAACATTACTACAAAATCGTATAGTCGTTCTTTCGGAGTTAAAAATAACTCACGCAGTGAAAATACAGTAGCAAAAGCATTGATTTTACCGCAAGAAATCATGGATTTAAAAATGGATGAAGAAATTATTTTATGTAACAACATTAAAATCAAATGTAAGAAAGCAAATTATTTCTCTACTCCATTTTTAATTGAAAAATTTAAATTAGTTTCATCGACTTTACGAAATGCCAAAGGGAATCCGTCACAGGATGATTATAAAAAAGCAGTACAAAATAATGAACTAGCGATTCAATTGCCAGAGTTAAAGGCGATTGATGATGATATTTTTTAACTAAAGGAAAGATTATGCGATTTATATATTTATATTTAAGTTTAACTTTATTATTACCACTAAGTGGGTGTTCTTCTCCGCCTGAACCTGTCCCATTCCCAAGGGGGAAAGATGTTGCTGTTAACAAAATTTCTGTTGAGAAAACGGTTGGAACAATAAAAAACACAAAAGATAACGGAAATTGGTGTGTAACTGAATCAATTTATATTGATAAAAATACTATACAGTCAACGACAAGCGATTTAATAAAAATAAATTATTTGTTAGATCACGCAGATAAAATAACATTACACGGGAAGCTTGAATTAATTCAACGTATACAAACTTTTATTAAGCTTTCTCGAAATACCACCAATATTGTATTAGTACCTGAGTGTTTCAATTTCAATCAAAATTATTGTTCTTCGAGAGTTACAGCCACATTTGAAAAAATTAAAAAAGTTGATAATACAGTCAAATTTAAATTTAAATAGGAGAAAAATAATGGAATTAAACGAAGTACATAAATTTTTAGCTAACAAAAAAAATATAACTCGTTTGTTTAAGAAATATGGCTCATCTTATTGTGAAAAACTGATTGATCGTTTCAATGATGTTAAGAAAAAAATAAAAGAAATTGAGAAATTGCGTTTAATTGAAGAAGAACAAATACAAGATAAATTAAAAAAAGTCAGTGACTATATGCTATCAATCGGTCTAAAGCCAAATGATTTAAAAGCATTAAAAATAAGAAAAGAGCCAACAATAAAATATCAATATATAGATGAAAACAACAATCAGTTAACATGGTCTGGTCGGGGGAAAATACCGAGGTGGCTATCAAAACAACTCGAACAAGGGAAATCATTAGATGATTTTTTGGTTAACTAAATTTTATATTTTCCATTCTTTTATTACAATCACCACAGTTCAAATTTGCTGTGGGTTTTGCCCACGCATTTAGTCCGCACTCAGGGCATGTAAATTTATCTCTTGTGCCTGTTCCTCTCAAGATCGGTTTTACTAATAAATCATCATTGCCCACCATTTTAATTGAATTACTGTTAACGGTTTTTGTAAGTTTTTTTACTAGCTCGATATTGTCGACTGGCGTAATGTTAAGCCAATCAATTAATATGTCATAATTCACTTTTGAAACTGGTGCAACTATACTTTCCGAATATTTATCGTACCAGGATATTTCAAAGCCACTCTTAAGTAAATTGTAAACAACTTGCTGAAATAATCCATCTTTCATGATGTAGTGTGTCATTTGCTGACCTGTTTTTTTCCCGCCCATCATTCCGTTATGTGACGGCATCAATCCTATCGCCTCCATTTTCTTACCCCATATTCGATCGTGATAGCCACGTCGGCATTTTTTGACTTGTGCATAATGTTGCCAAACATGACACATTTCATGTGCTAATGTTGACAGCGTGTCTACTAATGAACGTTCTCCAAAGTAGTCTGGGTTTAGTGCTAGTTCTGAAACGGTCGATTTACCAGTGAATCGTTCAGGAGAAAAATATCCGAAAGTGTACTTACCCCGTTGTAACGTAATCAGAAGATTGGGTAATTCATTATTGAATAAATGTTCATTGAAAAAATCGTATGCTTGCTGTAGTTCTTTGTATGCAACAATTGATGGTTTAATCATTATTAGAGTTCCCTCTTCTTTAATTAATTGTAGTGTACAATACAAAATACTAGTAATAAAGATAGCTTTCTATGATGTTTCTAACAAAATTAGTTATAAACTAACCGTATTAGGAATCTCCGTTCTTTAGAGCAGAGAGGATGTCAAGAATCTAATTTACAAGTTATCCATTCTACAAGCTTTTTTTCATCTGACCGTGAGCAATAAACCCAGTATCCTTTGATTTCAGGTTTCATTGATAACCTTATAAACCATTGTTCGTCTTTTGGAATATCTTTTTGTAATTTTACTTTTTTATAAACAACTTTCACATCAGAATTTAACTTTTTAATAATCCAGTTCTCTAACGTCATATTGTTGTTTTTTGCTTTTTTTCTCCATCGAATAAATCTTTTTTTTTCTGTAACAAAAATAAACGATATTGATCCTTGCTCCATTTTAACCTCTTTGTAGAAAAGCCTATTAACATGTTAATAGGCTTATGAGTAAATACTAATTTTTTTTCGTTGGTTTAGCTACTTTAATACACCATAAAGTGAAAATGAACATAGACAAACCGAGTAAAAAAAGTAACCACATAATAAGTACCTCTATTTCTTATTTTTCAGTTTTATCCGTTAAGCCGTAAAACCTCGTTGTTCAGGGCCAGGATGTATGGACTTTAAGTCATCAATCATGTTTTTAGTAAATACAGTTCTTCGGTATTTTGTAACAAACACCAAATGAGCATGTATTTTAAATACACAGTGCCTACCGTGTCTAATTTCATCTTGTATATTCATAGACCAATAGTATAATAGATGCATGATAATACGCAAAGCCTTTAAATTTGAATTAATTCCAAATGGTGGGCATATCCGTAAACTTAAACAGTTTTGCGGATGTTCTCGTTTTGTTTTTAATCAGGCTTTAGCATGGCAAAAAGTTCAATACGAACAAGATAATTCAATCAAGTTCAGTTATACTAAAATTGCTAATTTACTCCCTACTTGGAAGAAAGAATATGACTGGTTAAAGACCTGCCATAGCCAAGTATTACAACAATCATTAAAAGATTTAGAAAGTGCCTATCGTAATTTTTTTCGCAAACAATCGGACTTTCCGAAATTTAAGAAAAAAGGAATTAAAGAAAGTATACGTTTCCCGCAGGGTACAAAGCTAGATGAAAATAATAAGCGTATATTTATTCCTAAAATCGGCTATATTCGTTACCGAAAAAGCCAGCTAATTGTCGGCACAATTAAAAATGTCACAGTAAGTTTGAATTGTGGTAAATGGTTTGTGTCGATTCAAACAGAATATGAACAAGCAGAGCCAATACATCAATCTAATACCGAAATTGGTATTGATATGGGTATTAGTCGTTTTGCCACGTTAAGTAATGGCATTTACTTTAAACCATTAAACATATTTAAACAAAATCAATTAAAATTAAGAAAATTACAACAGCAACTAAGCCATAAGAAAAAATTCAGCCAAAACTGGCTGAAATCCAAACGTAAAGTATCAAAATTACATCACCAGATAGCCAATGCTAGAAAAGACTACTTACACAAAATCTCAAATGAAATCAGCCAAAACCACGCCATGATATACATAGAAGATTTAAAGGTAAGTAATATGTCAAAATCTACCAAAGGTAATCAAGAACAACAGGGTAAAAATGTCAAAGCTAAATCAGGATTAAATAAATCCATATTAGATCAGTCTTGGTATGAATTTAGACGACAACTTGAGTATAAAAGCTACTGGCATGGTGGATTTGTGTATAGCGTTGATCCAAAGTATACAAGTCAAACTTGTCCATGTTGTTCCCACGTAGCTAAAGAAAATCGTAAAACTCAAGCTAATTTTGAGTGTGTTAGCTGTGGTTACAAAGAAAATGCCGATTTAGTTGGGGCATTAAATATATTCAGGGTAGGACATACCCGAAGCGTCTGCGAAGTGAACGGTGCAGTAATGCCGTCAGCAACAGAAACCCACCGAAGCGAGTTAGCGATAAACTAACCGCAGTAGGAATCCCCGTTCTTTAGGGCGGGGAGGATGTCAA
>NZ_JBIDFB010000020.1:0-16794 GCF_046635565.1 Gilliamella sp. BG7
CATGTGAGAGTAGGGTGCCGCCAGACTTTTAAATATAGAGAGCCCAGCAGCAATGCTGGGCTTTTTTGCTTTTCGGTGTTTTATTCTGATTATTGAAACATAATGTTAATCGATATAGTAATAAATATTCATTTGCGTAAAAAACAATCAATAAAAAAGGGTGTTTGCCATATTACTATTATTTTTTTATTTATTTCTTGCTGTATGTATGAAACAATTCAACTATACAGGGAAAATTTATTGAGGTAGTCAGTGATCGATAATGATGGCTACCGTCCAAATGTAGGAATAGTTATTTGTAACAGGTATGGTCAAGTACTTTGGGCTCGTCGATACGGGCAAAATTCTTGGCAATTTCCTCAGGGCGGAATAAAACAAAACGAAACGTCTGAGCAGGCAATGTTTCGCGAATTAAACGAAGAAGTTGGTTTATTATCAAAAGATGTGAAGATTTTATCCGTTACTAACGGTTGGTTGCGATATAAGTTACCCAAAAGGATGATTAGGTGGGAAAATCAACCAGTGTGTATTGGACAAAAACAAAAGTGGTTTTTATTAGAATTAATATCTGATGCATCGGTAATTAACCTCAATACATCTTCAACTCCTGAATTTGATGATTGGAAATGGGTTAGTTATTGGTATCCTATTCGGCAAGTGATTGCATTTAAGCGAGATGTCTATAGAAAGGCAATGAAGGAGTTTTCTTTACCTGTGTTTGCTATACAGTCTGAAATAGAGACCTCAGTAACTAATACTTCTAAAAAGAAACAATTTAATTTCTTTGCTAATAAACGGAAAAATAAAAAGCGTATTAAAAAATGAATCAATATTTACACTTCCCTAATTTCGATCCAATAGCTATCTCGATTGGTCCTGTATCACTTCATTGGTATGGGGCAATGTATTTATTTGGAGTGCTGGGTGCACTTTATTTGGCTAAGCGTCGCGCAAATAAACCAAATAGCCAATGGACGTTACAACAAGTTGAAAATTTATTGTTTTGGGGGTTTTTAGGTCTTTTTATTGGAGGCCGTTTAGGTTATGTCTTGTTCTATAATTTAGAAGCTTTTATCAAAGATCCTATAATTTTATTTAAAGTCTGGGAAGGCGGTATGTCTTTCCATGGTGGTCTGATTGGTGCTATTTGCGTTATTGTCCTTTTTGCAAAGGGAACAAAGAAAACTTTTATGCAAGTAGGTGACTTTGTTGCTCCTCTTGTCCCTATTGGTTTGATGTTTGGGCGATTTGGTAATTTTATTAATGGAGAACTTTGGGGGAGAGTAACTGATTCATCGATTGGTATGTTATTTCCAACATCTTCACATGCCGATTTTATGTTTGTTCAGTCTCATCTAGAGTGGTTTTCACTTTATTCCCAATTAAACGGTATTTTACCAAGACATCCTTCACAGCTTTATGAAATGCTGTTTGAAGGAATAGTACTGTTTATTATTTTAAATATTTTTATTCGAAAACCAAGACCTACTGGCTCTGTATCTGGGCTATTTTTGTTTTGCTATGGTTTATTTAGATTCGTTATAGAATTTTTTAGACAACCAGATGAGCAGTTAGGCTTATTTTTAAATATTATCAGTATGGGACAAATATTATGTCTACCAATGATTATTGGTGGTTTTTTAATTATTTTATTTGCGTATAGATTTAATAATAAGGCAAAAACACGATGAAACAATATTTAGCGTTAATGCAAAAAATTTTAGATGAAGGTACACCTAAGTCAGACCGAACGGGCACTGGAACGCTATCTATTTTTGGGCATCAAATGCGATTTAATTTACAAGAAGGTTTTCCTCTTGTTACGACTAAAAAGTGTCATTTACGTTCAATTATTCATGAATTGCTTTGGTTTTTGAAGGGAGATACAAATGTTAAGTATCTTCAAGATAATAAGGTAACAATTTGGAATGAATGGGCTGATGGAAATGGTGATTTAGGTCCTGTTTATGGCAAACAATGGCGGGCATGGGGAGCGGCTGATGGGCGTCAAATAGATCAGATTTCACAGTTAATTGATCAAATTAAAAATAATTCTGACTCTAGGCGTATGATTGTTTCTGCTTGGAATGTTGGAGAATTAGATCAAATGGCATTAGCACCATGTCATGCCTTTTTCCAATTTTATGTTGCAAATGGCAAACTTTCTTGTCAACTTTATCAACGTTCTTGTGATGTATTTTTAGGATTGCCATTTAATATAGCCAGCTATTCTTTATTAGTCCACATGATTGCACAGCAATGTGAATTACAAGTAGGTGATTTTGTGTGGACTGGTGGTGATACTCATCTTTATTCTAATCATATGGAACAAGCTCATTTGCAATTAGGCCGTGAACCAAGAGCATTGCCAAAATTAGTTATTAAACGTAAACCTCCAACAATTTTTGATTATAAATTTGAGGATTTTGAAATTGTTGGTTATGAACCGCATCTAGCGATCAAAGCGCCTGTTGCTGTTTGATTTTTTGTTAAAAAGTTTCCGGTAACTATGTATTCCAGCATAAAAAATAGATAATTTTAAGAATAGATCATAGCTAATGGCTTTACTATGATCTACTTTAAATATAAATTGATAACAAATATTGTTACAGAATAATAATATAACGCCTTAGGCTTTGTTTGTTTTTATGCTCCCGAAAAACAAGATATAGTATATAATAACCAACTGTATTATTAATAATAATTTGATCTTAATATGAGTCAAAATCAAGAAATTCGTCCTATTTTTACTAAAAGTTTATTACACCCTCGTTATTGGTTAACGTGGTTTGGTATTGGTATTTTATATTTAATCGTTTTATTACCATATCCAATTATTTTTCGATTGGGAAAAGGGTTAGGATTGCTTTCGATGAAATTAATCCGCAAACGTAAAGAAACGGCTAGGCAAAATCTTAAACTCTGTTTTCCTGAAAAGACACAATCTGAACGTGATCAGATGTTGCGTGAAAATTTTATTTCAACGGGTTTAGCAATTTTTGAAACTGGTATGGCATGGTTCTGGTCTGATAAACGGCTTGCTAAAAAGGTTTCTATTGTTGACGATTTTCATATCACAAAAGTTCAACAATCAGGTCAAGGTGTTTTGCTCATTGGTATTCATTTCCTGACATTAGAATTAGGTGCACGTATCTTAGGAATGAACCATCCCGGCGTAGGAGTGTACCGTCCAAATGATAATCCTGTAATGGATTATATTCAACTTAAAGGTCGACTCAAGTCAAACAAATATATGCTGGATCGTCATAATACTAAGGGAATGATCCGTGCACTAAAAGATGGTGAATTACTTTGGTATGCGCCAGATCATGATTATGGTCCTAAAAATAGTGTATTCGCACCTCTATTTTCAGTAAAAAAAGCGGCAACAACTGTTGGTACGCGTATATTGGTTAAATTAGCTCAACCTACCATTATACCATTTACCCCTAAGCGTGAGAAAAATGGTTGTTATACTGTTTATGTAACATCAGAGCTTGAGGGGTATCCAATTGATGATGATGTACTTGCGGCTACTTTTATGAACAAAGCCATTGAACAAGAAATTTTAAAAGCACCTGAACAATATATGTGGTTACATCGAAGATTTAAAACTCGCCCAAAAGGTGAAGCACCTTTATATACCGATAATGTTCAATCTGATTAATATGAATATTTTTTGTAGCTTCCTTCTGTTGAAAGAGTAAAAATTATATTATGCAAAAACTAAACAAAATTATTCTTTATTGCCGTTGTGGATTTGAAAAAGAGTGTGCTAATGAAATCACTGATAGAGCTGCTCAAAAAGAAGTATATGGCTTTGCTAAAGTTAAAGAAAATAGTGGTTATGTTGTTTTTGAATGCTATCAAGATGATGAAGCACAATTATTAATAAAAAATTTGGATTTCCGAACACTAATTTTTGCACGGCAAATGTTTGTAGCAGGTGACCTATTAGTTGATTTACCTACAGATGATCGTATTTCTCCAATCATTGATGCATTATATGGATGTATTGACAAAGCTGGTGATCTGCGTGTTGAAGTTGCTGATACAAATGAAGGTAAAGCGCTTTCTGGCTTTTGTCGTAAATTTACTGTTCCTCTTCGTCAAGCATTAAGAAGTAAACTTATTTTATTAAAAATTGAAAATCCATCAAGACCCGTTGTCCACTTATTTTTTATCAATAATAGCAGTTGTTATGTTGGTTATTCTCTGAGCCAAAATAATTCGCCTTTTTATATGGGAATTCCTAGGTTAAAATTCCCCTCTGATGCGCCAAGCCGTTCTACATTAAAATTAGAAGAAGCCTTTCATATTTTTATTCCTTATGATGAGTGGGAAGAGCGATTAAAAGGTGGTTTAAACGCTGTTGACTTGGGTGCTTGTCCTGGCGGTTGGACTTATCAATTGGTTAAAAGAAGCATGATGGTTTACGCTATTGATAATGGACCTATAAATGAAAAATTGATGGAAACTGGGCAAGTTAAACATTATCGGGAAGATGGCTTTAAATTTATACCTAAAAAACATAATATTTATTGGTTGGTATGTGATATGGTTGAAAAACCAGCTAAAGTGACAGAGTTAATAACTAAATGGTTAATTAATGGTTGGTGTAGAGAGGCTATTTTTAACCTCAAATTACCAATGAAAAAACGTTATGAAGAAGTAAAACAAAATCTATATTCCTTAAATAACGAATTAAATAATCAAAAAATCAATATACAAATTCAGGCAAAACAGCTTTATCATGATCGAGAGGAAATTACTGTTCATGTACAACGAATTTGGGGATAACAAAATTATAAGAGAATAGGTATGAACTTAAAACGCTACTTTTATACTATATTAATAATGCCATTATTTACGTTTTTGGTATGTTGTACTTTAGAAAAGTCAAAGAAATCTCTTAACTTTGATGATAACCAAAATTCTAATTATTATCTATCACAAGCAGATAATAGTTCCAGCTCAGCTAAAATTAATTGGCAATTATTAGCTATTCGCGCTCTAATAAAAGAAAATAAATTTTCACAAGCAAATACATTATTATCTAATTTACCACAAAATCTTGATGCTGAGCAGCAAAAAGAAAAGTTATTATCAGAAGGTGATATTGCTGTGAAAAAAAGGAAGTCATTTGATCTAACTCAATTAATTATCGGAACTTTGACTAACTCACAGCTATATCGTTATTACACTATTAAATTAGGTTTGGATATAAATGTGAAAGATATTGATGCTCAAGCCCACGATTATATTCAATTAGAAAAATATGTATCAGAAACTGAAAAAAAGCAACTATTAAACAATACATGGAATTTTTTCCGTAAGCTAGATTCAGATAAAATCGGTAAAGTTTTAGTTGACGAAAATGACAATACATTAAAAGGTTGGGTTGATTTGGCTTACGCTTATCAAGAAGCTCGTAAAGCACCTATACCGCAAGACGATACACCAGAAACCATTGATGAAAAATCTGAAAATGAAAAACGGCTATTAAAACAAACTATTAACAATTGGGGTATACAATATTCAGATCATCCAGCAAAAGAGATTATTTCGATATTAATTGGAGAACAAACACTTTCTGTTGATGCGAATGCAAAAAAGATTGCCTTATTGTTACCATTAAATGGCTCCTCACGTATATTTGGTGAAACTATTCGTCAGGGTTATATGGATGGCATAAAGTTTTTTCCACAAGAGCCACAACAGAACGTGATTTTGCTTGATACAACTAGTGCACCTATGGATGCTTTAATCCAGCAAGCACAAGAACAAAATGTTGAGTTGATTGTAGGTCCTTTATTAAAAGATGAAGTAATTAAATTAAAAGAGCTTGATCCAGCTATTCCTGTTTTAACCTTAAATAAAGTTGATAATACCTCTGCTACTACAAATAAAATGTGTTACTTCGCTTTATCTCCCGAAAATGAAGCAAAAGATGCGGCAGATCATATTTATTCCCAACATAAAATAAAACCACTACTGTTAGTACCACAAACAGATTTAGGTAAACGTGTTGCACAAAGTTTTGCCGAACAATGGTCGCAATTGTCAGCAAATAGTTCCCAAGCTTATGTACAATACTTTGGTAATACTAAAACATTAAGAGCTAATATGAACCGTAATGTAGGCATTAGTCTTGCCGGAGATCCTATTTTGATAGACGAAACTTCGTCTGGGGGAATAGTATCTACTGAATATGATGCTATTTATGTTTATTCTTCATATGAGGAATTGACATTGATAAAACCAATGCTTGATATGGGTGCAAATAAAACTATTGGAAATTCGTCTGCAGTTACACTTTATTCAAGTTCAAAAAGTCATGTAGCTAATGCTTCTAATGACTTCAATTATGATATGAATAAAACTGAATATGCAGATATCCCTATGATTATAAATCAAACGGATAAGGTAAATACAAAAATACCTAGTAATATTCAGAAAGATTATTCATTAATGCGTCTGTATGCAATGGGTATTGATGCGTGGAGACTAACAAATCGTTTTAATCAGCTTAATTTTCATCAAATTAATTTTTTAGACGGTATGACAGGTAAACTATCAACAACAGATCAATGTGAAGTGACTCGAGCACTTTCTTGGCAACAATATATTTATGGCGAAGCTAAATCTGATTCAAAAAACGAATAAAAAACAAATTGGTGAGCATTATGAGAATATAGCTCGCCAGTATCTACTTAAGCAAGGGCTTAAATTTCTTGCACATAATAGTCATTTTCGCTTTGGCGAACTTGATTTAATAATGCTTGATAATAAATGTCTTGTTTTTATTGAAGTACGTTATCGAAAAAATGCAAATTTTGGTGACGCTGAAATGACTGTTACATTAAATAAACAAAATAAAATTAAGCAGGCTGCTTTACAATGGATGATGATGCAAAATTTGAATATTGAAGATACAGAGTTTAGATTTGATGTTTTTGCTATTACAGGTAACAGTCAAAAATGGATTATTAATGCATTTTAATTTTTAGGTGAAAAGCGTGCAAGATTTAATTAAAAATTATTTTACTGAAAGTATCCAAACTCAAATCGTGATGGCGGAATCACTTGGCCTTTCTATTGAAAAAGCAGCAAATATTATTGTTGAGAGTTTACTTAATGGTAATAAAATTATGAGTTGTGGTAATGGTCCATCCGCAGCTAATGTACAAAGTTTTACTTCACGTTTAATCACCAGTATTAATATTGAAAGACCAAGTATTCCGGCAATAGCTTTAGTAACGGACAATGTTTTATTAAGTGCCATAGCTAATCACGAGGAAATTTATGCTCGTCAAATTCAAGCATTAGGACAACAAAGTGATGTTTTAATTATAGCAACTTGCCAAGGGAATAGCCGAGCTATCATTCGAGCTGTTCAAGAAGCGGTAATTAAAGATATGAAAATTGTCGCATTAACTGCTTTTGATGGTGGTGAAGTTATTGGCTTATTAGGTCAAAATGATATTGAAATTAGGATTCCGTCTTATAAAAAAGTGATGGCATACGAAATGCACGCTATGGTTCTTAATTGCTTGTTCCAATTAATTGAGAATAGGTTATTTATTCATAGCGAATAAGTTGAAATAAAGACGGTTTAATTCTGCATTAATAGCGATTTTATGCTATAATTATGAACTATTTTGATGACTTAAATTAATAAGAGTACATGGTGTTATGACCGAACTAGCCAAAGAAATAACCCCCGTTAATATAGAAGATGAATTAAAATCTTCTTATCTTGACTATGCAATGTCTGTCATTGTTGGGCGTGCCTTACCTGATGTCCGTGACGGATTAAAGCCTGTTCATCGACGCGTTTTATTTGCTATGCATGAAGCGGGATATGATTGGAATAAGCCTTATAGGAAGTCTGCTCGTGTTGTTGGTGATGTAATTGGTAAATATCATCCACATGGTGATTCAGCTGTTTATGATACAATTGTACGTATGGCTCAACCATTCTCATTACGTTATATGTTGGTTGATGGTCAAGGTAACTTCGGTTCTGTTGATGGCGATTCAGCTGCTGCGATGCGTTATACTGAAATTCGTATGCAAAAGTTTGCGGGAGCATTATTAACTGATTTAGATAAAGAGACTGTTGATTTTTCACCTAATTACGATGGTTCTGAAATGATCCCAGATGTCTTACCGACACGAATTCCTAACTTATTAATTAATGGTGCGTCAGGGATTGCTGTTGGTATGGCGACTAACATTCCTCCTCACAATCTCACTGAAGTTGTCAATGGTTGCTTGGCTTTTATTGAAGACGAAAATATTTCAGTCGATGGTTTAATGGAGTATATCCATGGGCCAGATTTTCCAACAGCAGCATTAATTAATGGTCGAAAAGGTATCGAAAATGCGTATCGCACAGGTCGTGGTATTATCTATATTCGCTCTAAAGCTACCATAGAAGTTGATGATCATAGTGGACGTGAAACCATTATTGTTAATGAGATACCGTATCAGGTTAATAAGAAAAAACTGATCGAAAAAATTGCAGAATTAGTTAAAGATAAAAAAATAGAAGGTATTTCGGCATTACGTGATGAATCAGATAAAGACGGTATGCGCATAGTTATTGAAATCAAACGCGATGCTGTTGGTGAAGTTGTATTAAATAACCTATTCTCTTTGACTCAATTGCAAGTTTCATTTGGTATCAATATGGTGGCTTTACATAAAGGCCAACCAAAACTCCTAAATTTACGCGAAATGATTGAAGCGTTTGTGCTTCATCGACGTGAAGTTGTAACCCGTCGAACCATTTATGAATTACGCAAAGCCCGCGAACGGGCTCATGTATTAGAAGGTTTAGCAATCGCACTTGCCAATATTGATCCTATCATTGAGCTTATTCGTGCTGCTGTAACACCTAGTGAAGCAAAAACTAAATTATTGAGCCAAGATTGGCAACTTGGAAATGTTGCTGCCATGCTAGAAAAAGCAGGTAATGATGCAGCTAGACCAGAAGATTTAGCCCCAGAGTTTGGTATTCATGATGGACATTATTATTTATCAGAAGCACAAGCTCAAGCGATTTTAGATCTCCGCTTACACCGCTTAACCGGCCTTGAACATGAAAAAATTCTTGATGAATACAAAGAATTATTGGTTCAAATTGGTGAGTTATTACATATTTTAGCTAGCTCAGAACGTTTAATGGAAGTGATTCGTGAAGAATTAGAAAGCGTTCGCGACCAATTCCAAGATGCTAGACGAACAGAAATTACAGCGAGCAGTGCAGATATTAATATTGAAGATCTTATTGCTCAAGAAGATGTGGTCGTTACTCTTTCCCATCAGGGTTATGTAAAATATCAACCACTTTCAGATTATGAAGCTCAACGTCGTGGTGGTAAAGGTAAATCTGCCACTAAAATTAAAGAAGAAGACTTTATTGAAAAACTATTAGTTGCCAATACCCATGATACGATTCTTTGCTTCTCAAGCCGTGGTCGATTATATTGGATGAAAGTTTACCAATTGCCTGAAGCTAGCCGTGGTTCTCGAGGTCGTCCAATTATTAATTTGTTACCTCTTGAAGAAAACGAACGAATCACTGCAATATTACCTGTTCGAGAATTTGATGATGAACATTGTGTATTTATGGCTACAGCACAAGGTACAGTTAAGAAAACATCTTTAATTGAATTTAGTCGTCCACGAAGTGGCGGTATTATTGCTATTAATTTACGGGATGATGATGAATTAATCGGTGTCGATTTAACTAGCAATGATCCTTCAGCTATTGTTGATGATGAAGAACTTTATGATGATGCTATTGTTGAAGAGATTGACTCAGAAGATGATAACCTGATTGGTGAAATCTCAACGACTGAAGATATTATGTTATTCTCTGCTAATGGTAAAGTTGTTCGCTTCCCAGCCAATAAAATTCGTTGTATGGGCAGAACGGCCGCAGGTGTACGTGGCATAAAACTTGATAGTGATGATAAAGTGGTTTCGTTAATTGTGCCTAGAGGTAACGGTGCAATTTTAACTGCAACTCAAAATGGATATGGTAAACGCACACAGCAAGAACTATATCCAACCAAATCAAGAGCAACTAAAGGTGTTATTTCTATCAAAGTTAGTGAGCGAAATGGTACTGTTGTTGGCGCAGTTCAAGTTGATGAAACAGATCAAATCATGCTAATCACAGATGCAGGAACGCTTGTTCGTACTCGTGTTTCAGAGGTAAGTATTGTTGGTCGTAACACTCAAGGTGTCATGCTTATTCGAACAGCTGACAACGAAAAAGTTGTGGGATTACAACGAATAGCTGAAACAGAAGATGACGCAAGTGAATTGGAAGCATCGGAAAATAATGAACGGCACGATTCACTTCAAGTGTCCGAGGATTAATTATTTAATAATCTAAAAGGATTAGTTTTGCTAATCCTTTTTTATTTTCAAGAACCGTTAAAAGGAATAGTATTAGATGTCATTTTTAATAAAAAAAATATTAACAAATCTTGCATGGCAAATTTTGATTGCTTTGATTCTAGGAATTGCCGTAGGTGCTTATTTATTTGAACTCTCTGCTACAAGCCACCCTTTGCATTCATATTATCAATTTTCAATAGTAAATATATTTCAACCTGCAGGCGATATCTTTATTCGATTAATTAAAATGATTGTGCTGCCAATTATACTTAGTACTTTAACTTTAGGTATTGCAGGTCTTGGTGGCTCAAAACGGTTAGGGACCTTGGGTTTTAAAACAATTCTCTATTTTGAAATTATTACAACTATTGCTATTTTATTAGGTCTTTCTTGGGGAAATATTTTTTCACCTGGCACGGGAATTGACTCCTCAACACTTGCAACGACAGACATTAGTAAGTATACCAAAGCAGCTGAAGAATTGAGCGGTAAACCTCATGGTTTAATTGTTATGATATTAGATATGATTCCAGCTAATATCTTTAAAGCTATGACAGACGGTTCTGTTTTACCTGTAATTTTCTTTTGTGTCTTTTTTGGTCTAGGTTTAATGTCTTTGCCAGATAAACAACGTGAACCTTTTCTTTTCTTTTTAAAAGTAATTTCAGATACTATGTTTAAAGTAACTAATATGATAATGCGTTATGCACCTATTGGTGTATTTGCACTTATCACGGTAACGATTGCTAAATATGGATTTGAATCTTTACTTCCACTACTTAAATTAATCTTAACCGTCTATTCGGCAATGATTATTTTTACGTTAGTGGTATTAGGGCTGGTTTGTAAAATTTGCAAATTTAATATTTTTACATTATTAAAAATCTTGAAAGAAGAATTAGTGATTGCATTTTCAACCGCAAGTTCTGAAACTGCATTACCTAAAATAATTGAAAAGATGGAAGCTTATGGAGCACCAAAATCGATAACTAGTTTTGTTATTCCTACAGGCTATTCATTTAATCTTGATGGTTCAACACTCTATCAAAGTATTACTGTTATCTTTTTAGCGCAGTTATTCCACATAGATTTAACTATTTTAGACCAAATTATTATTGTCATCACCTTAATGATTGCATCCAAAGGGATTGCAGGTGTACCTGGTGCTTCAATTCTTGTTTTATCGGCAACCCTAGGTAGTGTAGGTATTCCTCTTGAAGGAATTGGCTATATTATGGGGGTTGAACGTATTTTAGATATGGGCAGAACGGTAGTTAATGTGGTTGGTAACGCACTAGCAGCAATTGTTATTGCGCGTTGGGAACATGCTTTTGACGACAAAAAAGCAAGAGCTTATGAACAACAATATTTGAAATGATGAAATAATTATGTGGATTAATTTATCCAAAAAAACTACCTGTTTATCAGGTAGTTTTATGCAAAGTATATCTATTTAATTATTGATAAAAATAAGAAATATTTTGTCATGTCAAACTCAACTCTTTCACCATCGGGACCACTAATCAAAAAGAAATCGACTTCACAATGCTCTCTTTTTTCATAATTAGGTATTTCATTAATTGCATAACCTGATACAGCATTTATCGATTCAAAAATAGAAAACCAAAGCTTAAGTAACTTCTGGAAAACACCTTGAGTTTTTAGAGACTATCTAACTTATGAAGTATAAACAGTTTGTTATTTTCCCATAAGTTAATGTTACTATTTATGACTAATACTAGATGCTTATAATATAAAGATAACAAGATATGTTTTATTGAAAATAGCGATAAGTTTGTCTACAAATCGATAAAAAAAACCCAGTATTTACTGGGTTTTTTTGTATTTGTTAGATAACTATTTAATTTTAGCTTCTTTATAAATAACATGCTGACGAACTACAGGATCGTATTTTTTGATCTCCATTTTTTCAGGCATAGTTCTTTTATTTTTGCTAGTGGTATAAAAATGACCTGTACCAGCAGAAGAAACTAATCTGATTTTTTCGCGTACACCTTTAGCCATGATATGGTTTCCTTATTAGTACTTTTCACCACGGGCACGAAGTTCAGCTAAAACTGCATCAATACCCTTTTTATCGATAGTACGCATACCTTTAGCAGATACACGCAATTTTACAAAACGTTTTTCGCTCTCAACCCAGAAACGGTGAGTTTGAAGGTTTGGTAGAAAACGACGTTTAGTAGCATTCATCGCATGAGAACGATTATTCCCTACTAAAGGACCTTTTCCTGTTACTTGGCATACTCGTGACATGTCAATAATTCTCCGAAATTTCTATGCTTAAGCCTTGGGCGTAATATGTTAATGGAATTGACCTCGTCAGGCTTTTAGTTTACTGCAGTTCTATCTGAGAAGCAGTTTAACCTCTCATACTACACCCATAATAATGAGGTAGCGAAGTATACGCTGTTATGCGCAAATTCTCAAGTATTATCTTACCGATGCATAAAATTAGTTTACAATAGCATAACTCATATAATATTTATTTTATTAGTTAAAACAAAATTCCTAAAACCATTTTGAATCAATCTGATAGATAAAATTTTTGTAAAAAATTTTTTGTAATAGCACTTGCTTTTTTCTTATAACGAACAATTCATTATAAAACAATATACTGTCTTTAACATCATTTTAGAAAAAATGATTTAATTTAATAATAAATATGTTTTAATAAGCTTGATTAAGATTTTTATTTATATCGTGTTAATTTTCCAATTTATAAGGAGATTATATGAACCAGTTCACGCCATATAGTATATATGGCATTATCGGTTATCCTTTAGGGCACAGTATGAGTCCACTTATTCATACTACGTCATTTCAAGATTATGGGATCCCAGCAGTTTTGGTTCCTTTTCCTACTCCGCCAGAAGAGATACCGACACTTTTTAAATCAGTAAGATTACTAAATATCCGTGGATTATGTGTCACTATTCCACATAAACAGACTATCATCCCTTATTTAGATGAAGTGACAGATCATGTAAAAAAAGCAGGTGCTGCAAATTTGGTGTATTGGGATGGGGATAAACTTTGTGGGCATAATACAGATATTATCGGATTCATGGAGCCACTTGAAAATAAAAAACTGCCAGCAGAATTCAAAAAAGTGTTATTACTTGGTGCAGGAGGTGCTGCACGTGCAGCTGTAGTCGGATTACAGGAACTTGGTTATGCTGATATTACAGTAACGGATATTGCTGATGATTTACCTCAGGCATTAGCTAGTGAATTCAACCTTAAAACTGTTTCATGGGAAGACCGTAGCAAAGTTGAAGCTCAAATTGTTATTAATTCAACACCATTAGGTATGGCGGGTAAATTTGAGAATCAAACACCTTATAAACAAACTTGGTTTAAAGGTAAAGGAGTGGCTTACGATATTGTTTATACTCCATATAATACTTGTTTTAGACAAGAAGCAGAAAAAGCTGGCTGGGAATCTATTTCAGGGCGCGAAATGTTTATTGGTCAAGCAAATGCTCAATTTAAAATTTGGACAGGAAAAGATCTTTCTGAACGAGCAAAACAGGTTGTAATTGATGCTTTAACTAAACATTAATTACCAATCAGGCAAACATATCTAGTTAAATTGGAATTAGTCGTATTTTCTACTGTTTATACAATTAGCTGATATTGCCAACTATATTATGTTGGTATAGGTAAAGTTAATATATTAATTGGATAGATCAAGTGCACTATAATAAGGAGCATTTATGACTAACTTAGAATTGCAAGCGTATCGTCGTTTTCTTATGCTAAAAGTATCAGAAGCTAGTGAATATATTGGCAAAACAGATATTAATACATGGCATGAGTGGGAAAACGGTACAAAGCCGATTCCAGAATTTGTCAGAAAAACAATGCAAGAAATAAAAAAAATCCGAAACGAAAAAATAAATATTATTATAAATAGTATTAATGATCGTATTGGTAGTAATACAATCCGCTATTTTATGACATACGAAGAGTTCAAAAAGGTAAATTTAGATCTTGATGTGATTCAATGGCGATTACATCAATCGATTGCAACAGAGCTCTATTTCCGTGGTTTAGAAAAGTTATGTTAATTAACTTTATTAAGATGACTTTTAGGTTTTAAAAGCTTCCTTATAATTATTGTAAACATTTCATTACGGATGATTCTATAGAGGTTTTGTTTAATTATATAAAAAATATATAGTTATATATTTTTTATATAATATGTAAAAAATTTGTTGTAAAAATAAGAGCGAATCACTAGCATGGTTAATATATTCTATAAATCTGAAAAGATAAAACCCGATATGAATAAAACAATTTTTTTAGTTGGTGCACGGGCTGCTGGTAAAACAACGATGGGAAAGATGTTAGCAAATAAGCTATCGTTTTCTTTCATTGATACCGATAGCTATTTATTCGAAACTACCCAAAAAACGGTAGCCGAAATTGTTGAAAAAGAAGGTTGGGAAGGATTTAGAGCAAGAGAGAGCCAGGTGTTGATTGATACAACTAAACCTAATTGTGTCATTGCAACTGGTGGCGGCATGGTATTAGCCGAGCATAACCGGAATTTTATGAAACAAAATGGCACAGTCATCTTTTTATCCGCACCTGCGGCAACACTAGCTGCGCGTTTAATGAAAGATCCTAACATTGCTCAAAGACCGTCACTAACGGGTCTATCTATTTCTGATGAAATGGAAAAGGTATTGGCTGAAAGATTACCTTTATATCATGATGCTGCACACCATGTGATCAATGTTGATCAAGATGAAAGTTTGATTCTTGCAAAAATGTTTGAAATGCTTCGAAACTAATTTAACTTCTTTTAATAAAAAGGCCGCTTAAAAAGTGGTATTTTTATTAACAATAGAAAAAAATAAATTTTTACAATTTAACCAAGATTCTATATAAGTTTAATTTTGAATAAAACTTTATTGTTTTTTAGAACCAAATAAAAGCTAAGTAACAAATTTATACTTACTATCTTTCTGATTAATATTGATACTTGTATATTGAATAGAATTATAATTTTATGTTTTACATATGGAGTATGACAAGTGGATAATCGAAAGGTCAATCCTTATGGAATTGCTGGATCTATATATGCAAATTATATAATACAAAGTATTGCATTAATTGTGATCATGCAATTCTCAAATGATATATCGAAACAACTTAATATTGATCTAATCGGCATTGGTAAAATTGCTTCGGGTATAGGAATTGGAAAAATATTATTAATGTTTGTTGGTGGTGTATTGTCAGATAAATTTGGTCGCAAACTATTTATTTGTCTAGGTATGGCTTGCTATGCTATTTTTTTTCTAGGAATGCCTTTTTGTACTAATATAAATATTGCTTTTTGTTTAGCTATTGCTATTGGGGCTGGAAATTCTTTTTTAGATACTGGTTCAATGCCAGCATTAACAGAATGTTTTCCAAACTCATGTGGTACAGCTAGCGTATTGATCAAGGCTTTCATTTCAATGGGATCTCTTGTTCTTCCATTTATTGTTGTTTTTTGCCATCAATACCAAATATGGTATGGTTGGATTTTTTTTGGTTTTGTTGTTTATTTAATAGTTAATACACTATTTTTACTTCCTAAGCAGTTTCCACATATAGATGCCTCCATTAAAAGTAATGAATGCTCACAAAGTTATTTTATTGGAAAACCTAATTTTGGATTTGAAGGTATTTTATTAATTATTATGGGATTTACAACAACAGCAACATTCGTTATTGTTTTGCAGTGGTTGCCAACTATCGCTATCAGAGCTGTTAATATGAGCGAACCTGATGCTAATCAACTGATTAGTTATTATAGCACTGCCTCAATTATTTCTGTATTTGTTACGGCTTTTGTAGTCAAACATCTATTAAAACCTATCTTTTGCATCATTATTTTACCTGCCTTATCTGCGTTGGTATTAATCATTTTCTATTTTAATGTTTCACCTGCAATGTGTGTTATCGTCGCAATAGGAATGGGATTTACTGCGGCAGGGGGAGTACTTCAATTAACTTTGGTTGTTATGCAACAAATGTTCCCAACACGAAAAGGTCTTGCTGTAGGTTGTATGTATACTTTTAGCGGTCTATCGTTTGTTATCATTCCATTTATAGTACCAAAATTAGCTATGTTCAATGTAAGTTATGCCATATTAATTGACTTTTTTATTGCGATATCAAGTGTAATACTTGGCTCAATTATCTTTTATCGTTTTAAAAAGGTAGTTGATATAACAAAAATATAATTTTATATATTTTAAGAATAATAATGTGATCCTCACCAGAATATTAGACAGTGCCCGCCTCTATCATTTTTTCGTTTTGGTAATATTGTTGTTCATATTGTTCAGGTGATAC
>NZ_JBIDFB010000021.1:0-9114 GCF_046635565.1 Gilliamella sp. BG7
TGAGCGTGTATGAACGGTACTGCGACTTAATGCGTACGCATGCGGATAGCGTGCGTACACATTTAGGTCATAAAACTCAAACAATGCTTATAACTCTAACAGACCAGTTATGCACAAATGCACATTTTTCATAGCCAGTGAAAATTTAGCCCAACAAGAGCTAAATTGAACGGGAGCGGCCCACCGAAGGTGGGCATGAAAATTGTGTAGTTCGTGTATAACTGATTGTAACGCTGTTGCTGATAATGATACTGAAAACTGAGGAGCAGGGCTAGCCGACCAATGGGAGGGTTTAAGTATTTTAAATACTTAAACGATATTTTTTAATTTCTAGATTAAAAAATATAGCCCTGCCCGAATTATACCCTATTTTAATAAATAGACTAAAAACCATAACTGTTCGCATGCGAACACTCATTACAATAATCAGTAAAAAAAGCAGGAAAATTACCACCAAAATAGCTCCACACGAGCAAATAAAATAACTGGCATAGGGATAGTTACCCGTATGGGCGAAAACCGCAGGTTTGAGTTTTTACTAGCTTCAGCTAGTAAAAATATAGCCCGATTTTTCGTAGAAAAAATGCCCAAAAAAGGCGCTTTATTTAATCATAAGGAATAGGAAGAATGGATACTGAAACATTAATATAGTAACTGATAACACAAAAGGAATCAAAAAAATTTTTTAGGATTCAACTAATAAAAAAATATCGTTTGCTACCGCCTCGCCTGACGTCTCGTTGCTGAATCTCAATTTTCATTTTTTACTACGTAAAAAACCCAAAATTGAGATTGCCTATTTTCATAAATAACGCCTTATTTTTAAATTTAGTAATTATTCATTCGATATTGTCGCTAATCACTTGTAATGTTCCGTTTTTACATGACCAAACGTTGTTTATTTTATTTTTATTTATTTTGGTTAAAACACATTGATTTTCTCTAATAAAATTTTGCCATTCAGCTTTTTCTTGTGAGATTTTTAAATTATATAAAATAATAAATAATATTATCGCTAAAGCTATTCCTGCCCACCAACTAACCCACAAAATAGTAACAGTTCTTTTTTTTAAATATACACCTGATCCATATTGATTCGAGTAAAAATAAAAAATAGTTAAACCAATTAAATAGATTGAAACTCCTAACAGTAAAACATTTATAATAATCATATTTAATACCTTTCACTAGTTGTTCGATAATTTATTCTTTAATATAGTCATCTAATTACTTCTCTTTTTATAATAAAAATCGAAGGCAAAAATGAGTATAAAAAGCGACCATAAAGCAATTGAAATAAATAAACTGATATAAAATAAATCATTATATATTTCAATTTTATTTCCAAATAACACGCAGAAGAGATATTCAACTAGTGCAGAAACAGAAAAACCCAAACTCAAATAAAATATTTTATATTTCAAAGAATTAGAAACTTTAAACATATTATCTCCTTAGTTCGTGCATGATAATTAAAGTATATTTTCATCATCACAATAAAACCTAAATTCTTTGAACTCTCCTTGTTCCTCATCGATAGGCTCTCCTTTAGATTGATATAACATCGGATCACGTTCCAATTTTTTAAGTGCTTCCTCACTAGATTATTAATCGCTATAAACTTGGCATATATAAATTTTAATATTAACATTTTTTGTTGGTGCATCAACTTTTAATTATTAGTCTTAGAAAAGGATGATAAAAATATTTTGATTTTGCTTAAATTTCATCATTTATTCCTCAATCTTCATGGCTAATTAAAGTATACTTATAATAACCTATCTATAAAAGTAGGTCAATAAATATCTAACAACAACTTAAAATAGCCTAGCCGAATTTAATATGTTAATATAACCACCTAACCTTAAAAAGGTAAGGGCAGAGGAAAATATCACAGATTAATTAGGAACAAGAATGAAAGTTGCTAGGATATATTTAAGAGTTAGCACAAAAGAACAAGAGCTGGAAAGACAAGAAAGAATTATTGATGATACGAAAAAACAGGGTTATTACATTGCAAATGTTTATCGAGAAAAAGCTTCAGGAGCTATTGCTAATAGACCTGAATTACAAAGAATGATCGAAGATCTACAAATTGGTGATGTTGTAATTGCTGAAAAAATAGACCGCTTAACAAGGCTACCGCTTGACGAAGCTGTTAGTTTAATCAATTCGATTAAATTAAAAGGAGCAAAACTATGTATACCTGATATTTTAGATTTATCAGATATATCATCTGAAGCAACTGGAGTGACAAAAATTGTTATAGATTCAATGCAAGACTTGTTGTTAAAAATAGCATTACAAGTAGCCCGTGACGATTACGAAACTCGAAGACAACGCCAAAAAGAGGGGATAGTAATAGCTAAAGCTCAGGGAAAATTTAAAGGACGCAAAGCAAACACTCAGTTACATAAAATGATTATACAATATCGCAGTTCAGGAAAAAGCATAAACAAAACAGCGGAGCTATTGAATTGTAGCCCTTCAACTGTAAAAAAAATATGGACAAACCACAAAAAGAAAAGTGAAGTTAATAACCATTCTAAACATGACGTTGTCACAAAATAATATCGCACCACAATAGCAATAAAAACCGATCAAAGATAAATTAGGTGAACTCTGGCTGTATCGAGCAAGAAATTGTCGTATTCTAGAAAAGATCGAAGGCTGAACTATTGAATAGTAGTTCAGCAACAGCTTATTTAATAATAACTTTTCTTTAAAAGAAAATATCTGGTTAATTTTGTTACTTCTTATTTTATTTTTCGAAGTTTAGACTATTTAGATTCAGTTTTTTATATCCTTAAAAATATCATCAAAATGCTCATTACAATGACGTAAAAGATAATTAATAATTTTTGTTTTACTCCACCCTTTTGTTCTTAACGAAATTGAAATCATAGATGCATTACTTTCAGGTGTTAATCGAATTCCATTAAGAACGTCTCCCCCTTGTTGTTTTAATTTTGAATTAAATAGTATAACTCTTTTGGTGCTAGTTGTTTTAGTCATTGATTTCAATCCTTTTAGCTGACACTAGATTATTAATCGCTATAAACTTGGCATATATAAATTTTAATATTAACATTTTTTTGTTGGTACATCAACTTTTAATTATTAGTCTTAGAAAAGGATGATAAAAATAGCTACTCAAAAACTGTAGATAAAATTATGTTACTTATATAGACTAGAGTATTAAAGAATAAAATAGCATAGCATGGGTGAGTTATAGACACTCTGCTTGGCTAGAGTTATGTTTAAAGCATTTTTACTTTATGTCTAAAAGAGTTATGATATACAAAGGAGCATTTGTAGTGCACCTCCTTGCTATGACTAAAAGATTAGCTAATAAAGAGAGGATCTATTTTGAGCATTATTTCACGAGAAACCCGTTGCTTACTCTCATTATCGATGCTGAGAGGAATAGGTTCAGCGTATTTAAAAAAAATAATACAGATACCTAACTTTATCAATTTAACAGTCGAAGACCTAGCAAAGTATAGTCCAGAAATTGAAAAAGCCTTATCTGATAAAAAAGTGTGGGAAAATTGTCAAGGGCAAGTAGATTTTCAATTAATTCAAGCTGAAAAGAATAAGGCTCGTATTATCTCATTACTAGATCCTGAATATCCAAAACTATTAGCTGAGACGAAAGATGCTCCTGTTATTCTTTACGTAAAGGGGCAACTTAGTAAACACTCTGAAAAATCAGTTGCAATTGTTGGAACTCGGAAACCTACTTCTCAAGGTTCAGAAATTGCGAATCGAATAACACGTTTTTTTGTAGAAAATGGATGGAGCATTGTAAGTGGCTTAGCAATAGGCTGCGATACACGAGCTCATAAAACAGCACTGAGCCTTGGAGGGCATACTGTTGCGGTATTGGCTCATGGGTTGGATATGGTTTATCCTAAGGAAAATATACCATTGGCAGAGGAGATACTTGCATCTGGGGGAGCGCTAATAAGCGAGTATTGCTTTAACCAAGAAGTAAAGAATCACCAGTATGTAAAAAGAGATCAGGTACAAGCAGGGATGGCTCAAGGGGTGGTTATGATCCAATCTAGCTTAACTGGTGGAAGTCTTCATGCCCCCCGAGCCTCACTAAGTTATAATAGGTGGCTTGCAGTGCCTATCCCAACTAAAAAAGATATGCAAAACTTAGAAGATAGCATAAAAGCAAATATTGTAATTACAGATGAAGACCAATCCGAAAAAATAAAACTTCTAAAATGTACACAAAAACAACTAGAACACATAATTGTATTAAAAAGCAAAAATGATTATTACCGAATGACAGAATTTAGTTTAAAAACTAAAAGCGAACTCTCAAACCTGAGTCTAAAGATTCTTTAATAAGGCCTTACTGACCTCTGGAATATCTAAAAGAATCCATTTTTCTTTATTCCATACAACTTCATTACCTGGAGTTAAACGTGCCATAAAATACCTTACAAAGCCCAAATTTTAGAGTTCATTGTTAATAACGTTGCTAAATCACAGCCAACCTCTCGTTTAGCTACTAACCTCCAAAGTGAAGGGATAAGCTGAGCTTGATTTCATTTATCTTTGAATATAGAGCTGATTAATAAATGTGGTGTTGTTTCTACTACCTCTGCCAATTTATCCAAAAGTAACAATTGAAGTTCTGCATCACCTTCTATCAGCATGTATCTATGCAAAAACTTTGCATTATCTAACAATTTAGCTAATTTTCGAGCAGCTCTAAATTTTGGCAATAGTTCTTTCCATGCACTATTTTTAAATGCTTCTCTATACTTTACCTCTACTAAAACAGGTCTTTTATCATAAACAAGAATATCTTGATGCCATTTGAAAAAGATTGAAATATTTTTTTGATCCAAGATCATAATCTGTTCATAATTTTGATACATTTAGTAACTGATATTTTTCTAACCAAAACCTTGGTCATAATCAACGTTAGACAATGGTAATGGCAATTCTTCAAGATAGATCCAGTGAGTTACTTTGTCATCAGCTTGCACATCATCCCAGTATTTACCTTGAATAAAAAAACTCTTCTTTATGTTGCCTTTTTTAGTTAACACCAAACACCATTTTGAACACTCCATGTATATACTTTCTTTTCTAGGTAGCGAGTGATTTGCATCACGCCAATTTAGTAAATGGTTAGACGTAAATAGGGTTTGAATCAAATTTAGGGGGAATTCTAAATTTGAGCTACACCCTGTAACGATCATATTCACATAATGACTACTATGAGGTTGGAGAGTAATCCACCCATCATTATTATCAGCATCAACAACCGTTAAATAAATTTCCTCACCATTATTTGCGTAGAACAATCTGGAGTAGTGTTTCATCAATTCATCAATTGATAAAAACTCATCATTAATTTTCAATGCGTAACCGAGGTTAGTAAAACAAGACCAAATAAATTTAACTATTTTTTGTTCAATGCTTATTTGTTGGAAAGACTGTTCAAACCTTGGAATATTTTCTTGAGAATCATGTATAATATTTATTTCACTATTCATTGTTTATTCCCTGTAATAAAAAGGTTTATGGTACTTTTTTTGAAAAAATCTAACTGTTCGCATGCGAACAACTATTAAATAGAAATTATTTTTCTCAGCATTTTTCATTTCCTCTCATCCTACATAAACATTCTGTTGTTTTCACTCTAGATTCATGTAATGTGTTTATCAGGTTATCTAAATCATCCATTCCTACTTCGTTTTGTTTTGTAAAAGTAGAACAATTAAATAATTTGAAAAACGTGTCATAGAAAAATAACACTCTATCTCCGTTTTCAAATAACCCAAAATTTATATTATTAACATTTTTTATTTTAGCTAATCCACTTATAAAACATTTCATGTATTCACTTCTAAAAATAGGCGTATTTTTTTTAGTTTTTCTCCAATTGTTTATTTGACTATCAGATGGTAAAAAATCTAATCCCCCAAGTCTAAAAATATTTCTAACACCTTTGTAATTATGAGTTAAATTCAATAAAATAATTAATGTACTAAAACAGAATGAATCTAGTTGTTTATCATTCCATTCCTTCTTTATTTTAACCATTTTTTCACCTTAATAAGTTATCCACAAAAAATGTGGATAAAAGAAGTTAATTTTGTTTAATTAAATGAATTATAATCATTTATTCAATTGCTATTTTTTGTACAATATAATGTTCGCATGCGAACACTATATTTTATTAAAAAGCGTCTTAAGCTTATCGACTTGTTCAAATGACAATAAAAACTCTTTATTATTAATAATTAAGATAACGTTGGCATCATCAATTGTTTGAATGTCGAAAGAATTAACTTCCTTAGGTTTAGCAATGATATCTTTCTTTTTTTCAATGCTTCCAGTTAAAAGCTTCTTTAAATCATTAACAACACTACGAAAAGGCTTTTCCCTGTTATTTAATCTATTTACAACTTCTTCGTTCTGAAATGCATCAGGATACTTTGTAACTATAGTAGACAGTAAATAAAGAGATTCAACGTCACTGGTAATTTTATTTTCAGAAATAAAATCGACCAAATTTTGTGAGCGAGCAATACCTAGATATTTATGTAATTTAGTTCTGCTAATATGCAACATATCAGCCATTTGTTGATGATTAAAACCTTTCTTCTCCCCTAGCTTAACCAATTCTAAATAATTAATAGCTTCCTCGATTGGATTGAGATTAATTCTTTCTTTATTTTCTGCTGTTTGTATAAGCTTGATAGCAAATAAATCCCCTATTTCATCTACAATTAAAGCTTTTATCTTGAGGCCTTTATTTGATCTTGAAATTGCTCTCCATCGTCTTTCACCAACTACTATTTTATATAAACCTTCATCCTGATCAAATGAAACAAGAATCGGTTGAAGTTGGCCATTTGTTTCTATATCAGAAAGTAAATTTAAAATATCACTTTCCTCAAAAACTTTTCTTGGTTGCATTGGATCAGGTATTATTTGTTCACATTTTAATTCTATTATTTTATTTTTATAAAAATTACTATCAAATCCGAACGCATTTGGCTGAGCAATTTCAGAATATAAATTAACATTACTTGAGTTATTCTCTTCTTCTTTTTTAGCTAATTTTTTTGCAAATTTACTCATAAACTAACCCTTATTTTATTTAAAATTTCAATAGCTAATGATTCGTATTCATTAGCAATTCTACTAGCTTTCTTATCCTCTTTAGCATAATCGACAATTGATTGCTGCAAAGCTGAACTTTCACGCATCTTCATAGAATAAGAGATTCTTGTTTTGAGTAAAAAGTCGGGGTACAACTCGATTAATTTTTGATTATATTCTTGTTCTAAAATTAATGAAGAAGCTTTATTCTGCTGTGAAGTATAACTATATTGAGTAACAAAAATTCCAAGCACATTTAAATCTGAATGAGATCTTTGTTTAATTCTTTTTAAATGGTTTATTAACTGGATTGTCCCAGCTATCCCCCCAATGGATTTTTGCTCTAAAAAAGTAGGGATTAGGGCATAGTCACTAGCTAATAAAGCGGCTTTCTGTAAATTAGATTCTGTTGGAGGACAATCAATAAGGATAATATCAAATTGTTTTTTTAATTTCTCTATATTTTCCTCATAATCATAAACCACTTCGTCATAAGGAGCGGCTAAAATTTTTGATAGATGCTTAGTAGATCCAATAAAAAATAGGTTATCTTTTATTTTAATTGGCTCTATTATTGAATTCCTATCGTAAAGATTTAAAGAATGGGCGTTTCCGATATTAACATTTTTATTGCTAATTTCTAAAACTTCTGAAGGCACTTTAATATTTAATTTATTATCTCGTCCAAAGTAGAATGACATTAAATCGCTTTGCAATTCATTTTCAATAGAAAGAACCTTCATGCCTTTACTCGCCAAAATGTGCGATAAATTAAAATTACTTGTTGATTTACCTACCCCCCCACTTTGTTGAATTACACTAATAACAATACCATTTTTTGAAGAATTTACATTTTTACTCATTTTTAATCTCCTATGTAGTAGAAAACATTAATATATTGAATATTATTATATCATGTTGATTAACTAACGCAAAATTATTTTATAAAACCGATCGAAATCGGTTTTTAAACTAAATATTTATTTTTTTACATCGATAAAAGGTAATGTCGAATTAGGTAATACGGTAGCTGGTAACTTTCCGTCCCATTTTTCAGCTTTTGTTAATTCTATTAGTGCTGAATTAGCCTGTAGTGCCTGAGTTTTTGCTATAATAGCCTTAGCTTCTGCTTCACCTTTTAAAATTGCCGCTTCAGCTTCAGCTTTAGCTTTAGCTAAAGTACTATCAGCTTGAGCTTGAGCCTTAGTAACAGCAATTTCAGCACTTATTTTTTCTTTTTCGAGATTTTGTTTTTGAGTTTGAACTTCCACTTCGGCTTTCATTCTATCTTCCACTGATTGTTCATAAGCTTTTGAAAAATCAATATCTTCTAGTTGAACAGATTCAACAATAATAGGGTACGACTCAAGTGATTTTTTAATAGCTTCATTAACATCTTTTGTGAGTTGTGTTCTTTTTTGAACTGCTTCGATAGCACTATACTGACCAAATACATTTTCAATTTGATTAGGAACTTGTCTTTCGATTGTATTTAAAGCTAATCCTTTTATATCTCTAAAGTTTAAATAAACATTGCCTGCTTCATTAGATGGGACTTTAAATGTCACTGATGCTTTGATTGTTGCAGGTTGTTGATCTTTGCTATATGTTGACATTTCTTGGAAAGTAAAATTCAGTGTTCGAGTACTTATATAGTTAACAGAATCAATAAGAGGAATTTTAAAATATAATCCTGCATCAACTATTCGAATTATTGCTCCATTTCTTAGTTGAACACCTTTTTCTCCTGCATCAACAGTATACCAACTAAAAAGCCCCATAATAAAAATGATAAAAAGACTTATTGATATAGTAATTTTTTTAGCAATTGACATAGAAATTATAAAATTAGTTTTTTCTTCTTTCATTATTTTCTCCTTATATATGAACTTATTAAAGTTTAACTCTATGAATATTATTATATCACGTTGATGTATCAACGCAAGTAATTTTTAACCTTTTTATTAAAAAAAACGA
>NZ_JBIDFB010000022.1:0-8972 GCF_046635565.1 Gilliamella sp. BG7
ATATATTTAAGAGTTAGCACAAAAGAACAAGAGCTGGAAAGACAAGAAAGAATTATTGATGATACGAAAAAACAGGGGTATTACATTGCAAATGTGTATCGTGAAAAGGCATCTGGAGCTATTACTAATAGACCTGAATTACAAAGAATGATTGCAGAACTGCAAAATGGTGATGTTGTAATAGCTGAAAAAATTGATCGTCTAACTAGATTACCCCTTAATGAAGCCATAAATCTAATCAACTCAATTAAGTCAAAAGGAGCAAAACTCTGCATCCCCGACATTTTAGATTTGTCTGAACTTTCATCTGAAGCAAGCGGCGTAACAAAAATAGTTATAGACTCAATGCAAGATTTATTGTTAAAAATATCACTACAAGTAGCTCGTGATGATTATGAGATCCGTAGACAGCGACAAAAGGAAGGTGTGGCAATTGCTAAAGCAAAAGGTAAGTTCAAGGGACGAAAGGCAAACCTACAGTTACATCGACTGATTATTGAGTGCCGATCGGAAGGAAAAAGCATAAATAAAACTGCTGAACTATTGAATTGTAGTCCATCAACTGTCAAAAATGTGTGGTCTAAACACAAAAATATTAAATAATATTTATTATTTACTTTTCCTTTATTTATTTTATAACAAAACAACTATACACAATATTAGGATATAAATATGAAACTCTATAATGACATTTTAGAAAAAGCAATTGACCCAAATAAATGCAAGTACAAAGAGATAGATCTATGGGAAACAGATCACGGTTACCTAAATGATAATACGTTTGAAGAATTAGCTCGAAGACGACTCGAAGAAAAATTTAAACATGAAAGTTATGTAAGAAAACTAGATAACGGAGAAACGTGGCAATTTAACCCCGACGGTACTAAATTCATGGTAAGAAATAGTAAAGGTGAGCGAATTGGCAATTAAAAAAGCTATTTTTATTTTAGGGTTGAACGGAGCTGGTAAATCAACTATCAGAGATGATATTACAATTACAAAAGATATTTTAATTATTGATCCTGATAAAATAGCTAGAGACTCTAACTGTAATGAATTACAAGCAGGAAAAATGGCTATTAATATGTTTAAAAAAGCTATTAAAAACAATCAATCATTTCTTGTTGAAAGTACTCTATCAAGTAATACAATAATTAAACAAATTGCTACAGCAAAAGAAAACAATTACAGTGTAAGAGCCTATTTTGTTGGTTTAGAATCTGTGGATTATCACATTGATAGAGTCAAAAATAGAGTGTCAAAAGGTGGGCATGATATTCCAGAAGCAACAATTGAAAGACGTTTTGATAAAACATATGGCAATATTAAAAAACTTTTTCCATTAGTTAATTATTTAAAAGTAATTGATAATTCAGTTATTTTTGTTACAGAAGCTAAAATTATTAATGGGAAGCTAAAACAAAAAAAACAAGTCCGTGACTGGGTCACAAAGCATGTAATAACTCCATTCGATAAATTCTACAGCTCACAAAAACTTCAAACAAACTCAAAAACAAAATTCTAATGAAATAGAATAGTCATAATAAATATTATTTATTAAATATTATTTAATAAATAATATTTACAAATTTATTATTTAATTTATAATAAATATTATTTCTTAAATATTATTTATTATAGGAGTTATAAATGATAATCGTAGTCGGCTGTAATAAAGGTGGAGCAGGTAAAACAACAACAGCAATTAACTTAACAGTTGCATTAGCATTAAAAAATAAAGATGTATGTTTAGTTGATGCAGATCCTCAGCGTTCGGCGTCCAAATGGCAGTTATTAAGAGAAAGTGAAAATATTCAGCCTGCTATCAATTTAGTAGAAAAACGGGAAAATATAGCATCTACATTACTAGATCTGGATTCTCGTTACGACTTTATAATCGTTGATGTTGCAGGACGTAATAGTCGAGAGTTTATTACTGGCTGTTCAGTAGCTGATATTGTTATCTCTCCTCACCAATGTTCACAACAGGATTTGGATACCTTATTGGAATTAGAAGAACAATTAGAACGCATAAAAGATTTAAACCCAAAATTGCAAGTATATTGCTATCAAACGTTAGCAACAACTAACCCCATCATTCAAGGACAAGAACGTCACGACTTTGTAGAATATCTATCAGAAATAAATAACATAAAACTGCTAGATAGCATTGCATATTATAGACGTGTGTATAGAACAAGTTACTCTGATGGTAAAAGTGTAATTGAAACAGATAATGAAAAAGCACGTGAAGAAATAAGTAATTTGCTAAATGAACTTGATATTATTTAATATTTAATATTTAATAAATAATATTTATTAAATGCTAATTAATAAAAGGAACTCAAATTGAAAACGCCAAGAACATCTAAAGAAATATACAATCAAGCGGATAAGTTAGCTGATGAATTAGCAGATCGTCCCTATGCTGGTGGCGATAAGAAAGAATCTAAATCTAAAGTAATGAGAAAAATTTCGTTTGAAATTGATGAAAGTCAATATGAAGAATTAGAAGATATTGCAATAAAAAATAAACGTGCAAAGTTACCTTTAAAGACAATATCTGATTTACTGAGGTTAGCTGTAAATGATTTCTTAATAAAACACAATAAAACTTAATCTAATATTAACCAACGATTATAAGGAGAAAACCTATACTGTAAAATATTTCAAAAATAACAAAGAACTATACTAGATAAATACCGTAAAAAATGTGAAAATAGTGAAACTGATGGTGATAGTTTGAATTGTCAAAACTCTCACAAAGCAATAATTAGTCTTAGTAGACCAATTAATACAGGAAAATGGACTGATTAATTTAAGAGAATAAAAGCCCTTTAAAGCGGCTTTTAAATTTCTAATTGATGAAAGCCAATATGAATATTGCAATAAAAAAATAAACGGGCGAAATTGGCTTTAAAAACAATATCTGATTTACTTAGGTTAGCTATAAATGATTTTTTAATAAAACACAATAAAGCTTAATCTAATATTAACCAACGATTATAAGGAGTTTATATGAAAAAAATACTAATATTAATTACTGCTATGTTTTTATTCGGATGTAATGAGAAGACCTATACTGTAGAAGATTTTAAAAATAACAAAGAACTACTAGATGAATACCGTAAAAAATGTAAAAATGGTGAAATTGATGGTGATAGCTTGAATTGTCAAAACTCTCACAAAGCAAAGATTAGTCTTAGTAGACCAACTAATACAGGAAAATGGACTGATTAATTTAAGAGCATAAAAGCCTCTCATGTGGTTTTTAAATTTCTATCTGTGATAGTGATAAGTTTATAGGCTTATTTTTAGTCATTATAAACTTATCATCTTGTATTATAATCTTGTCTCCTTTTTCTGCTTTATTTTCATTTAAAAATCGATTAATCTGTTTCGACCAAATAACCTTTTCATTACCGTTTTTGTCAATTAATTTTGCAAATGCTGATTGCTTACCGTTTATTTGAAATTGATAATTAGCTTGACCGAAATCATTAATAATAAATTCTTGGGCTTCCAATCGTTCAACTTTTTCTATAGCCCATTTTTTTACTTTGAATGACTGATCATTTTCATCTTTAATCTCTTTGATTTTTATATAATCGCCAATGACTGCTCCTGCTTGTTTAATCGCATCTTCTAATCCTTTATTCCACATGTTCTTTGCCTTACCATTTTTTGTTTGCATAAATAAGTAATAGGAAAATGGCTTGTTTTCATCAAAATTAAAATGAGCTTTACCAAAATCAACTATCTTATAGACATTGGCATCTTTACGTCTATTTTCTCTTTTCAACTTAGCCGATTCTTTCTCAATATCACTTTGTTTATCTGTTGCACTAGAAAATGTAGCATTAATACCTTCTAATTGCAGATTAATTGCAAACTGTGACTTAACCTTATTTAATAGAGATTTATTTATATTTAAATTCTTACCGTTAGATAATGATTTTTTCATCACTGTAACATGAACATGGTTATTATCTGTGTCAGGGTGCAAGCTATAATAAAAATTGTGATCGTTAAAATGTGTAGATAACGTATTGTAAACAGCTCGTTTTAAAATATCTTGATCTAGTTTACCCTTCATTGAAAACATTAAACGATAAGTTCTTCTTGGTTCTGTATCTTTATTTTTCTTTACTTTCGTTAATTGATAATCATCAATAGCTAATTCTTTAGCGTCATCTAACGATATTTCAAAACCATTCTTATCATATAAAGGTAACGTGTTTTCTCTGGTGTCATAATCAAAATTCCTCAGCATTGCATTAATGCTTTTTGCTCCGCCAGTTATTTTAACAACAACATGATTAGAATTAGATTTATTACTGTAGCTTTTTCCTGAACTCACATAATTATAATTATTTTTTCTTGAATTAATGCCAGTCGAACCGAACTTTTTACTTTTGGCTCGGCGCATATCTAAATATTCTTCATGTTGCCTCCTTGCCATTAAAATAACCTTTCTTGCGATTCTTTAATAATATTAACTAATGCATTATTCATCTCATTTATTAATTTTATTAATTCTATTATATGAGTATTGTTAATGATTAACTTTTCACGTATTGACATGTTAATTAGTCGCCCAATTTGATTAACGTTAATTCTAGTTTGCTCTAGTTCTTTTAGCTCTAACGAATCAAAACAGGGCATTGATAAACTGCTTGAAACTCTAAATCTAATTTCCTCTGTTACTGTAATATTTTTTTTGCTTGCTATCCTCGAAACTTCTTTTAATGTTCGTTCATCAAATCTAACATTTTTCGTTCTATTTTTTACTGATGATTCAACATTGGTATCAGCAGTTTGCTCATTAAATTGAAACTTATCTTTGATTGTTTTTTCTATCACTTGACTAAAATTCATGCCATTTAAAGTTGCGTAGTTATTTACAGCATTAATTAAATCGTTATCCAGCCTCACTGATTTTTTTGTTTTCATAATAAGCCTACTGCAAGTACAAGGTAAAAATAAAAACGTCGGACGTTGTGTTGTTTTTTACTATCCTGCATGTGTATTATTTAATTGAGTTCATACCTTATATATTGTAATATTAAGATTGTCAAGAATGGAGGAAATTAGAATGAATTTACAAGACATGGAAAATGAATCATATAATGCCAAAGCTGATTTTGAATTGCTAAAACAAAATAAAATTCCCGATGTTGTTATTGCAAACAAATTGATAAATGATACTTCATATAAAGAAACAATGATTTCATTATTTGAAAAGGCTGGAGATGATTTAGTTAAAAATGGACAATCTATTCCAGATGTCAATTCGTATGCATTGCAAAAAATAAATAACATAATTGATAATGCCAGCAAGCTTTCAATAGAAGAAAAATTTAATTCAATTACAGAATATGAGCAAAAAAACAGTATTTCTGCTGAATATGTAGTGACATCATTTGATATTAATAATAAAACTATAAATTCTAAAAAAATAGAATCATTATCTATATATGATGTACTCAGCATTGAACAAACAAAAAATACTGCTTTGCTTAGTATTGAACGTCAAGATTTAAACGAAAAATTAGAGCCTTTTATTGTGACTGATGACAATAAATTAGTTTTTTCATCGTCAATCGACTTAGCTAAAAAAATCACTAATACAGAAAATATAAAACAACTAAATCAAACTGACGCCATTAATTATTATCAAACCACGTCTCAAAAAAATAAGATTGAATTTGATGAGTTTTCAAAAAAAATGTCATCATTTTTGAATAATGAAAATAAAAACAATCAAATTAGATTTGAAAATGCATATTACTTAATTAATGAGCTTGATAAAAACCCAGAAAAATTCTCACAATTTTCAACCTCTTTTATTGAAAAAGGAATATCTGAAAACGCATTACCTGATTCTAATATCAAAGTGGGAGAAAATATAAAAGAAGCATTAAAAGACAAGGTAAATCCCCAATTCACTTTTGTAGAAACAGTTAAAAAGAAAGTTATTAAAGAAACTAAATTGTTAATCGACATTGTAGATAACACTAAAAAAATTCTGTTAGAAAAACCGTTAAAAAGCATCCAAGATAAATTGTTTAACAAAGCCATGGATGACGCTAAAAAAAAGTTAGAACATCAACAGAATAATCAAAAATCTAGTCAAAGAGAAAAAGCAAATATGAGCTAACTACTGATAGCAATGTTGAATTAGACAAACAAATAGATCTAGTTAAAGAACTCAACAAAAACGATAATTCAACGCCCTCAAACGCTCCACAAAGCCCACAAGCTAATTTAGACAATAAACGTATTGCAAACTAATCAGAGCTCTTGAAATCGCTTCTATGGGCAAAATAATGCTATCTAAATTTGAATCTAAATTTTTAAATGATATGAAACCTAAAGAGGATATACAAATCGCAATTGAAGTATCTCTAGATACGGGTCTGTGCGTCTTTGCTTAATGAAATTAATTTGAATAATTATAGCTGCTTTTTACATAAAAAATAAATATACTAAGCAAATGTTTTATTAAGGTGATTTATTATGAAGTGTGCTTCTTTTTTTGCTGGTGTTGGTGGTATTGATCTAGGATTTGATAAAGCTGGATTTGAAACAGTTTATGCAAATGAAATTGATAAGTTTGCTGTAGAAACCATTAGAGCTAATTTTGACTTTCTTGTTGATCATAGAGATATTAATGATGTAAAAGCTTCCGAAATCCCAGATTTCGATATTATGCTAGCAGGATTTCCATGCCAGGCTTTTTCTGTAGCTGGTCATAGACAAGGATTTAATGATGAAAAAGGTAGAGGAAACTTATACTTTGAACTTGAGCGAATCTTTGAAGAGAAAAAAACTTCTGTTATTTTTCTAGAAAATGTTAAAAACTTAGTAGGTCACGATCAAGGAAATACGTTTAAAGTTATTCTTGAAAGCCTTGAAAATCATGGTTATCACGTTAAATACAAAGTCTTAAATGCCTGTGAATATGGAAATATTCCTCAAAACCGTGAACGTATATACGTTGTTTGTTTTAAAGATATTAAAGCTTATGAAAATTTTGAATTTCCACATGCAATTCCTTTAGATACATCAATAAATGATCTATTAGAAGATGAAACAAACATAGATAAAAAATATTTCTATACTGAAAAAACTCCTTTCTTTAATCAATTAGTTGAAAATATTAAAGATGCAAAAACTTTGTATCAGTGGAGACGTCAGTATGTGCGAGCAAACAAAAGTAATATGTGTCCGACTTTAACCGCAAACATGGGTACAGGTGGACATAATGTTCCTTTACTTAATGTCCAAGGTAAACCAGATACGATTAGAAAGTTAACACCAAGAGAATGTTTTAATTTTCAAGGATTTTCTAAAGAATTCATTCTTCCCGAACAAATAAGTAATGGAAACCTTTATAAACAAGCAGGTAATAGTGTAGTAGTGCCAGTAATTGAACGAATTGCTTTAGAAATTAAAAAAGCTTTAGGAATTAAAAATAAAATTAATGAAAACAAACAAATATCTCTTGTATAGAGCTATTTGTAATCTCAAGTTCTACAATTGAGTTCCTAATTGCAAGGCTAGTTGATTTAAATCTAAAACAGTAATAGGTTGAATATTACGTTGATTAATTTGTTTAATTAATGAAAGTCTAGGTCTTTTGCCTTGCAATTGTTGATCATGAACTGTCTGTGTTTTGTTAATTTGAATGGTCTGAAATTGAGTGAAATTCATTCCCATATTGTAGATATATAGCTGATTAGTATTAGTATCTAATCTTGCAAAAATAAGTATATCGAACCGGGTGTCTGGGCTAAATGATGTTAAATCATTATGAAAATTAGAGGTTGCTTTTATTTCAACCAACTCACCATTTGGTCCTTTGCCATCTCCAGACAAGTTCGTATTAAACTTATTGTGCCAACTATATCCTAAACAATAACAGCATAAAGACTCTGAAATTGCTTCAGGAAAATTCACTGTTCTACTCGCAAAATGCGAAAGTGTGGCATTTAAAAATTTCCAAGCTTTATAACTTTCTATAATTAATTTTAAATCTTGATTTGTAACATTAGTTGTCATTAACTTTCTCCTTATTTTAAGTTAAATAGATGTTAAAAATTAAAAATATTCAATTTTATCCACAAAGTATAGGTTTATTCTTTTTTATTCTAGTTTTTTAACCTTTTCAAATCAATTAGTTACATATAGAAAGGTGTACTAAAAATCATAGAATTAACAATCTCTCCTAAACGGTGTATGACTAGAACGGTTGAGATTATTTACCCTGAAGGAGATACAGAAAAAGCCATATTCCAATGGGTGAATTTTGCTAAATTTAGTCGTAAAAATCAGTCACTAGAACTCACTTTTAGTGAGGACATAAACCCTTATTTGTTTCAGTTAAAGAAATTCATTAAATATAACCTTGAACACGTTAAAGCCTTTGAAAACAAGTATTCAATGCGTGTTTATGAATGGTTATTAAAAGAGTTAACGCAACGAAAAACATATAAAGCTAATATTCAAATTAGTATTGATGAGTTTAAATTTATCCGTTAAGCCGTAAAACCTCGTTGTTCAGGGCCAGGATGTAAGGCTTAAACGACGAAGTCGTTTTAATGTTTTAAGTTGGAGTACGTTGTTGTTCTATATATTGTCTAATAATAGCAATAGGCGCACCGCCACAACTGGCAGCAAAATAGGATGGAGACCATAAAGAACCACCCCATAATTTGTTCTTAATTTGAGAATGATATTTTTTTCTAATCATTCTGCTGGAAACGCCTTTTAAACTGTTAACTAATGAAGATAATGCAATTTTAGGTGGATAATTAACTAACAAATGAACATGATCATCTTCTCCATCAAACTCGACAAGTTCAGCATCAAAGTCTAAGCACACCTTTTCAAGTATGGACTTTAAGTCATCAATCATGTTTTTAGTAAATACAGTTCTTCGGTATTTTGTAACAAACACCAAATGAGCA
>NZ_JBIDFB010000023.1:0-8412 GCF_046635565.1 Gilliamella sp. BG7
GGAACGACACTTTCATTTTAATCAGACTTGTTATAATGAACAGTCGAATAACTCAAAAGGAACAATCGCAGAAATGGTCTCAAGAGGTCAAGTGAGGGGATGGCATAGGGATAGTTACCCGTATGGGCGAAAACCGCAGGTTTGAGTTTTTGCTAGCTTCAGCTAGCAAAAATATAGCCCGATTTTTCATAGAAAAAATGCCCAGTAAAATAAAAAAAAGGAAATGTTCGCATGCGAACAATGGTTATAATAAAATAATTAACACAAAAGAAACGCTTTAAACCTCCCATAAATTAACAAATCAATTGATTGATTGATTGAAATTCTAAAAAATCATTCCCTACAATTTTTAACTCAAAATCCCCCTCATCCCTTTGTATTCCATACAAAATATTACATAAATTTTTGTCTATCTCACAACAATGAAATGCCAACATTCTTTTTTCACTCCAACTTAAACCGTCAACATAAAAATCTCCTAAGTAGTAGATATAAATTTGATTAAAATCAGCAAGCTAATCTTAGCTTACTGATAACAGTATACCGCCGTTGATATATCAACGCTAGAAATATTTTATATTTTTAAAAAAATTGTTTAGATTAACAAGGATATCTTTAATATCACAATCAATTTTCATTGTTTAACCAAGCTGGACGTTCACCATTCCCACAATAAAAATCGATAATATCTAATAAAATAGGGTAAAATTTTAATGAATGTTTACCGTCCATTTCAGCTATTTTTTCCTTACTAAATTGACGCCAATCATTAATAAAATGCGATTGACAACCAGCTCTAACATATTTGCCATTGCAGATTGATATAAAATATTTCTCACCTGTAATTATAAATGTTTTTTCTGGTAAGATAGCACTTCGCAAGTCAGCATTTCGCAAGTCAGCTTCTTGTAAGTTAGCACCTGTTAAGATAGCACTTTTCAAATCAGCATTCCACAAGTTAGCCCCTTGCAAATCAGCATCTTTCAAGTCGGCATTTTTCAAGTAAGCATCTTGTAAGTTAGCATCTTGTAAGTTAGCCCCTTGCAAATTAGCATCTTGCAAGTTAGCAATCCAAAAATCAGCATTTTGCAAGTTAGCTCCTTGCAAGTTAGCACTTCGCAAGTTAGCACTTCGCAAGTTAACTCCTTGCAAATAAGCATCTTTCAAGTTAGCCCCTTGCAAATAAGCATCTTTCAAGTTAGCCCCTTGCAAGTTAGATTTTTCCAAAATAACATATTGCAAATCAGCATCTTTCAAGTTAGCCCCTTGCAAATCAGCATCTTGCAAATCAGCATATTGCAAATTAGCATCTTGTAAGTAAGCATCTTGCAAGTTAGCACCTCGCAAATCAGCATCTTGCAAGTTAGCATCCCACAAGTTAGCACCTCGCAAATCAGCATCTTTCAAGTCGGCATTTTTCAAGTAAGCATCTTGTAAGTTAGCATCTTGTAAGTTAGCCCCTTGCAAATTAGCATCTTGCAAGTTAGCATCCCACAAGTTAGCCCCTCGCAGATCAGCACCTCGTAAATCAGCTCTAACTCCATTTTTGTGAAAACTTTCAACCCAGATCCGATGTTGTTCTAATGTTTCATTAATATTCATTGTTTCATTCTTTTCAAAATAATCTTCTAACCAAAGTTTAAAACTTTCTTGCGATGCCTGTTCTGCTGTTACACTTTCCCAATGTCCGCAGCTTTCATTAAATCCACCACGATCTAACAACTCTTCGCATAATTCATCAATATAGTTATTAGAGTAATCAATTGAGTATTTATGCGACTTAATTTTTAATTTTAAATTTGTTAGATAATTTAGTAACCAATTCTGATAATTGATTTTTGGGAGGATAGTGTTCATAAAAAAATCTCCTAAGTAGTAGATATAAATTTGATTAAAATTAACAAGCTAACCTTAACTTGTTGATAACATTATATTGTAGTTGCTTTATCAACGCAAGTGATATATTATTTTTTTAAAAGAATTTAAATTACTGGAAAAATAATTATTTTCTGAGATTCTGATATTTCCTTACTTTAAATGAAATGCATTGAAAAAAAATAACTGTTCGCATGCGAACAGTTTTATTAAAGTCAACAATATCAATAGAAACTTTCGGAACAAATAAAACATCTGCATATTTTTCAAACAAATTACTAACAAAATTCTTACTAAATTCATCACCCATTCCAAATCTATTTGCTAGATCATATTTATTGATAGTTAATGTAGTCATATTTAAATCCTCTTTTAATATTCTTTACAGAATAGATCTCAGGTGAACTCTAGAATGGAATACCGTCATCAAAATCCTCTGGTTGTTCTGAGGTAGCCACAGGCTGTGCAGGTGTATTTTGTGAACCATCCCTCATGTTTTCACCACCATTGCGTGTTCCTAGAATTTGTAAAATACCACCAATTGGGTTGACTACAACTTCTGTTGTGTAATGATCTTGTCCTGACTGATCTTGCCATTTTCGAGTTTGTAATTGTCCTTCGAGGTAAACTTGTGAGCCTTTTTTACAGTATTCGCCAGCAATTTCAGCTAATTTGCCAAATATAACAACTCGATGCCATTCAGTGCGTTCACGATTTTCATTAGTTTGTTTATCCTTCCATGTTTCCGATGTTGCAATGCTAATATTCGTAACTGCGTTACCATTAGGCATGTAACGAACTTCGGGATCTTTACCTAAATTACCAACTAAAATAACTTTATTAATTCCTCTATTTGCCATTTTATTTTCCTCTCATTCATTTGTTTAATTAACTCTATGAATATTATTATATCACGTTGATACATCAACGAAAGTAATATATTATATTTTTTTGAAAAAAAATAATTTAAATTACAAAAAAAAGGATTGAATTTTTGCAAAAAAATGATTATTTCCTTAGATTCTGAGACGCCCTTGACCTTGACCTGCCCCGAATCAACGAGAGACATTTTTTTGATGAAGATTGTTTCCTTGAGTTCTTCGACAAAGTGAATGACAACAAGTCGAACAGATTAAAATGAAAGTGATAAACCGCAAGTCGCAGTCCGAACGAAGAGAGGAACCGAGTGAGGATTTGAGGAACGACACTTTCATTTTAATCAGACTTGTTATAATGAACAGTCGAATAACTCAAAAGGAACAATCGCAGAAATGGTCTCAAGAGGTCAAGTGAGGGGATGGCATAGGGATAGTTACCCGTATGGGCGAAAACCGCAGGTTTGAGTTTTTACTAGCTGAAGCTAGTAAAAATATAGCCCGATTTCCGCAGGAAAATGCCCCAAAAAAAGTTACATATCTTTTTATTCACTTATTTTTCTCTTTTCTTTTTTAATGCTTTTTCATATATCTTTACAACAGATCGCATCAGGAGAACATATTCAAACCGAGAAACTTTTCGCAAACTAAACATATTATTCTCTTTTTTAAGATTATATATCAAAGTTAAATACTTTCACGCCCTCGCAGGCTTTATCATCTCGATAATTAAAAAACATTGTTATGATACTTTCAGTGAAATCATTATCAAAATTAAATACATCAACGCCTTGAGACTGTTTTATTCTAACATAATTCAGCAATCCACGAATAAATGCCGCAAATGCACAATCAGGAAATTCTTGATAGTTCGACGTTTGAGGATTTATTTTTGACCAGCGGTTTATCTGGTTTTTAGTAACACAGCTAAAACCGCCAAGTTCAAATATCTTACTAACCAAATCATTATTTTTATATAATTTAGTTAGCTGTAAAAATCTATTAAATAAAAAATTATTATCCATTTCTCAACCATGATGATATATCAACAAAGATGTTTTTAAATTCTCTACACAATATTTAAAATATTTATATTCAACAATAAAATATAGTTTTGCATCCATAGACCACTTACCCAGTGGTCATAGAAAGATAACTAGTTAGCTAGATTCTAGCAAATATTAGTTAAACATAAACAGTGCAATTTTTATAAATTTTTCTTTTAAAAAAAGATTTAGAATCAAGACGTTTGCTTAATCGAATAGGTATAAATAAAGTTTCGGAGAACGCATGAAGGTATTGATTATTAGCTTTGTCAACTCTCACTCCATCTTTAAAATTCGGTTGCTGGAGTATTGCGTAACCACATGCAATAGGGTGTAAACGATGAGTTATAATATAATTAATAACATCTTTACTATCAATTGCTTTTTGCATTCTTGATTTAAAACTTCTAATGAAAAAATAGTTGCTATCTTCATCTATAGCTTCATTAGAAAAATGATAATCAAATATTACCCCTCCTGCCAGTCTCTTCACCCTCATCAATTCAGCAATAATATCATCACTATTAAAGTTAGTAACATCTAGAACAATAACAAAATCTAAAGAGCCTTTTTTTTCCTCTAATGCTAAGTGTGGAGTAAAAGCTCCCTTTTTCAGGCTTAATCCGAGTTTCCCTCCTTTCGATTCTTGACAATTTTTCAATCCGAACGCAAATGGTATTGCCTCATCATAATTTAATTTTAATTCAACAGATTCAATCATTCCACCGATAGCGGTTAACGCTGGCAATCCAGATGATATAAACCCAGAGTTAAAATTAGCGTCATTTAGTGTTCCATAAAAATAGAGATATTTTTTATTCTCATCCAAATCAATCATAATTTCTTTGTTTCTTCTGAAACACCCCAAAAACGGGTTTGTTTTTATCAAAAACTCGCCGCCATGCGCTACAGCTAATTCACCACGATTACCTAAGGTGACACCACGAGGTTGTATTCTATGTGAAAAATACCCTGCCCCAAAAAATTTTGCTGGTTTCATTTCACTGTGAGCTTTCGGATCTTTATTTTTCATGTACTCTAAATACTCTTTATACTCAAGATATTTATCTAATAAAACTTTATTAAATGCTCTAGCTTTTGTTGAAAATTCATCAATTAGTGCACATGATGTTAATGGTGAATGCACTATATAACCAACATTAGTCCTTAAAAATAATTGTTTTGTGTAACCGTCAACAAAATTAGGAAAATCACTACCATCCACTCCATCCATATTTGCTTTTTCAGCCATTTCTTTTGCTTCTTTGTAATAAGCGGCAGAAGAAGGGTTAGCCCAAAATTTTCTAGATTGTGTTACACAGTTTGAACTAATCAGGAAATCAGGTACATCTAAACTAGAATTAAACAGACAACCTACAACCTTACTTTTTGGTGTTAAAAATTTATTTGAGTGTGTAATTATCATAACTACCTCATTTTAAGTTACTTATTTAAAATCAACTAATTTATCAGCTATTTTTAGCTACAGAATGATATATACATTAAACTACTTACGTAGTATTGAATATTATATCACCGTTGATACATCAACGCAACATTTTAAAACTGCCTACTCGACATTAAAGCTAACCATTGTTGAGGATCGTGTTCCATGAAATTTCTAAACTGCCTACTCGACATTAAAGAATCTCTGTATTGCAAGAAAAAGAAATATTCATTTCTAAACTGCCTACTCGACATTAAAGAACAGCTTAATGCCTCAGATACTGATTTATTCTTTCTAAACTGCCTACTCGACATTAAAGTGTTGATTTGGTTTTAAATTACTGTTTGATATTTTCTAAACTGCCTACTCGACATTAAAGGTTTAACTTTACATTTTCTAAACTGCCTATACTTTCTAAACTGCCTACTCGACATTAAAGTCAACAAATTTAATTTTGAATAGAATTTAATATTTCTAAACTGCCTACTCGACATTAAAGTCAATCTTATTTTAAAGAAATAGAATTTAATATTTCTAAACTGCCTACTCGACATTAAAGACTTTTTCATTATTCATATTTGCTAATCCTAATTTCTAAACTGCCTACTCGACATTAAAGTTTCAATCAGGGCATCAAGCGCTGTAGCATTATTTCTAAACTGCCTACTCGACATTAAAGGTGAGTTCTATCTCAATGGTTTCTTTTTGTAAAAGAGCATACTGCACTTTTCCCTATTTTTTACCCTTTTTTTGAGTACATTTTAATATTAATAATAATCAATATGTTAAAAAACTCCCCAAAAAAAGGGTTAATGATTTAAAAATCAGGAACAGTGGCAGTTTGGCTTAACCCATAGCTATTAAATATACCTTGTACTGGCTCTGAACATTTTTCTCGCTTTAACCACAAAATAAATCTTTGTTCTGTACTTTTACTATTCAAATGAAAATATGGGTATTGCAAATCACCGTTTCCCCACTTTTCAATAAGCCTATTTTTCACTTCAGGTGTCCATTTACCTTGTGCTGTTAACCTTTCTTCAGCACGTCTCAAAGAACTCTTATTTTTAGGATTAAATCGTCTGAACCGTAAATAACCTTTTATTGTCGACGGTACTTTTGCAACAGATGTCAATAAAGCATAATCACTAATTGATGATTTTTGCTGTATGTCTATTTTTATTTTTTGCAATTCTTGCTCGCTACCAAATAGGCGAATTACTCCGCCTACTGTTTTTCGTAACTTGTAACAAGGAAAACTAATTGCGATATTTCCTTTCTGATTAACCAAAATCTGATGTAATGATTGCATTACTTGATTAATTACTTCCACCTCGGTTATCTCTATTTGAGATATAACTCGCAATTCAAAATAATGTGAGAGCATATTATTTACTCCTTACCACTCGCACCAAAGACACCACCACGAATTAATACCGCAATCACATAATGTTGTTGGTCAACTGATGGAGCTTCATCTTTTAAAACCCAATCATCAAATAATGAATAAAAATCCAATTCTTCTTTTGGCTGACGAAAAGCATGTCCCATGTTAGTTACGGATCCATATGGTTCTATTGCTATCGGAAATTGAGCATTATCCTCATACCATGTATCGATAGTTCGAATGGCATTACTAATTTTTTGTGAATGCATTGCTGCTTGCCGATTTTTTTCATACAAAACTTTACTCTTACCGTTAACTGGATCCAAAATCAATTCCTGAGATGGATAAACTTCCTGTCCTAAACCCATTTTTAGTTTGGCTACAACATTAAAAATGACAAACTCTTTACCACATAATCCTACCTCAATCAGTGTAGCAAGATCATTTACTGATTTATCATCATAATCAAATGAGTTTAGTTGATATTGTTTAACATCACTGACTTCGACCATTGGTTTTTCAGCATCCTTGCAAGTAATTGAAATACTAATTTGCTCTGCCGCCATACGATTACGCCATAACCAACGTCCGTTCAAAATATTAATAGCATAACGTTTAGCTAATGTTGACATTCCTTGTTGTCGAATATAATCCTGAGCAGTTTCTTGTAATCTTTTCCGATATTCCATATTATTACAAATTGAAGGGTTACCTAAAAAAGGTAACACTTTACAACTCCATTTAACGACCAAGGTATCTTTATCAGCATCCAAAGTAGCAACATCAATTTTTTGCAAATTAGCCTTTTGTATTTCTACATCTAATTTTGCTGGATCATCTGCTATCTTTTTTTTAAGACGATTTGAAATAGTACCTCGTATTGATTTTTCGGTTAACTTAACAGGAGATATATTAATATCATCACTATTTTGCTGTGCAAAGATCGCATCTGAAACATCGATACTACGTTCAAAAGCAAGTATGCTTGCTGTTGTAAGCTTAGCTTTACTCATAATTTACTCCTAATTATTAAGTGTCTAAATTTTCTTGGCTTCAAGGTAATTAGACAAAGAGTTAGCATCCAAACCACCATACGGTTGAGTTTCATAATTTTCTTCAACATATGAATCAAACAAATTTTGAATATTTTCTTCTATGGCCAACATTTCAAAAAATTTACTAGTTAATTCTTCTGCTTCCCAAAAATCTAATTTTTTTTCGTCGGCTATAGAGTTAACAAATTCTTGATATTCATTTCCTTCTTTATAAACTACTAATTTTGGATTCACTCCACCCGCATCAAAAGTATTAGAAGTTTGAAAACTAAAACCATAATAGATGTTATTATATATAAAAAAAGTATTAACCTGAATCGAACCTAAAAGAGGTTCTTCAATCCCGATTTCTTTATTCAAATCCGAAACCTCAATGTAAAGATCTTGGATAGAAATATTTACTGAAAATTCACCTGAATTATTCACTGAAATAACTTTATTAATTCCTCTGTTTGCCATTTTATTTTCCTTTCATTCATTTGTTTAATTAACTCTATGAATATTATTATATCACGTTGATGTATCAACGCAAGTAATTTTTAACCTTTTTATTAAAAAAAACGAGTTTTTTTTAATGGTAGCCAGCTCTTCGGAGGTAGTTATTAGCACAAAGTTTAACTGGCGGAACAAAAAAGTGTTTATATGAAAAACAGAACCCACCCACACCTTGCCCAACAATAGCAATGCTACAAGTGCAAACAGAGGTTATTTTTATGATATGGGGATA
>NZ_JBIDFB010000024.1:0-3393 GCF_046635565.1 Gilliamella sp. BG7
ATTTAAAAGTCTGGCGGCACCCTACTCTCACATGGGTAATACCCACACTACCATCGGCACTACGGCGTTTCACTTCTGAGTTCGGCATGGGGTCAGGTGGGACCACCGCGCTATTACCGCCAGACATATCCTGTCTCTCTCAATCAGTATCAATATCTATTCATTATCTCATATCAATACTCATCTCTCAATCCGGAACAAACTGTTCTTTCAACTTTTAATCAAATCGCTATCGCGTAACACAAAACAACTCCGAGTTGTAAGGTTAAGACTCTCGGTTCATTAGTATCAGTTAGCTCAATGTATCACTACACTTACACACCTGACCTATCTACGTCTTAGTCTCAAACGGACCTTACTGAATCTCTTCAGGGAAAACTCATCTCAAGGCTAGTTTCGTGCTTAGATGCTTTCAGCACTTATCTATTCCGCACGTAGCTACCGGGCAATGCAATTGGCATCACAACCCGAACACCAGCGGTGCGTTCACTTCGGTCCTCTCGTACTAGAAGCAAACCCTCTCAATTTTCCTACGCCCATGGCAGATAGGGACCGAACTGTCTCACGACGTTCTAAACCCAGCTCGCGTACCACTTTAAACGGCGAACAGCCGTACCCTTGGGACCTACTTCAGCCCCAGGATGTGATGAGCCGACATCGAGGTGCCAAACACCGCCGTCGATATGAACTCTTGGGCGGTATCAGCCTGTTATCCCCGGAGTACCTTTTATCCGTTGAGCGATGGCCCTTCCATTCAGAACCACCGGATCACTATGACCTACTTTCGTACCTGCTCGAGCCGTCACTCTCGCAGTCAAGCTAGCTTTTGCCATTGCACTAACCTCCTGATGTCCGACCAGGATTAGCTAACCTTCGTGCTCCTCCGTTACTCTTTGGGAGGAGACCGCCCCAGTCAAACTACCCACCAGACAGTGTCCCTTACCTCGATTCAGAAGTATAGGTTAGAACATCAAACATTAAAGGGTGGTATTTCAAGGTCGACTCCACACACACTGGCGTGCATGCTTCTTTGCCTCCCACCTATCCTACACATTAAGGCTCAATGTTCACTGTCAAGCTATAGTAAAGGTTCACGGGGTCTTTCCGTCTTGCCACGGGTACACCGCATCTTCACGGCAATTTCAATTTCACTGAGTCTCGGGTGGAGACAGCCTGGCCATCATTACGCCATTCGTGCAGGTCGGAACTTACCCGACAAGGAATTTCGCTACCTTAGGACCGTTATAGTTACGGCCGCCGTTTACTGGGGCTTCGATCAGGAGCTTCTGCATTCGCATAACCCCATCAATTAACCTTCCAGCACCGGGCAGGCGTCACACCGTATACGTCCACTTTCGTGTTTGCACAGTGCTGTGTTTTTATTAAACAGTTGCAGCCAGCTGGTATCTTCGACTGATTTCACCTACGTCCGCATGGGATTTCAATTACACATCAGCGTGCCTTCTCCCGAAGTTACGGCACCATTTTGCCTAGTTCCTTCACCCGAGTTCTCTCAAGCGCCTTAGTATTCTCTACCTGACCACCTGTGTCGGTTTCGGGTACGATTAACTATAACCTGAAGCTTAGAGGGTTTTCCTGGAAGCAGGGCATCAATTACTTCACTGCCTTAGCAGCTCGTCATCACGCCTCAGAGTTTCAGTGACCGGATTTGCCTAATCACACCCCTACACGCTTAACCCACCATCCAATAGGTGGTAAACCTAGCCTTCTTCGTCACCCCATCGCAGTTATAGCCAGTACGGGAATATTAACCCGTTTCCCATCAGATACGCCCTTCGGCCTCTCCTTAGGGGTCGACTCACCCTGCCCCGATTAACGTTGGACAGGAACCCTTGGTCTTCCGGCGAGCGGGCTTTTCACCCGCTTTATCGTTACTTATGTCAGCATTCGCACTTCTGATACCTCCAGCATGCCTCACAACACACCTTCTACGGCTTACAGAACGCTCCCCTACCCAATACACTTGCGTGCACTGCCGCAGCTTCGGTGCATAGTTTTAGCCCCGTTACATCTTCCGCGCAGGCCGACTCGACTAGTGAGCTATTACGCTTTCTTTAAATGATGGCTGCTTCTAAGCCAACATCCTAGCTGTCTAAGCCTTCCCACTTCGTTTCCCACTTAACTATGACTTTGGGACCTTAGCTGGCGGTCTGGGTTGTTTCCCTCTTCACGACGAACGTTAGCACCCGCCGTGTGTCTCCCATGATTCAACTTGTCAGTATTCGGAGTTTGCATCGGGTTGGTAAGCCGGGATGGCCCCCTAGCCGAAACAGTGCTCTACCCCCAACAGTCATTCATGAGGCGCTACCTAAATAGCTTTCGGGGAGAACCAGCTATCTCCCGGTTTGATTGGCCTTTCACCCCCAGCCACAGGTCATCCGCTAATTTTTCAACATTAGTCGGTTCGGTCCTCCAGTTAGTGTTAACCAACCTTCAACCTGCCCATGGCTAGATCACCGGGTTTCGGGTCTATACCCTGCAACTTAACGCACAGTTAATACTCGGTTTCCCTTCGGCTCCCCTATTCGGTTAACCTCGCTACAGAATATAAGTCGCTGACCCATTATACAAAAGGTACGCAGTCACTATTACCCAACGGTAACAGCTCCCACTGATTGTACGTACACGGTTTCAGGGTCTATTTCACTCCCCTCCCGGGGTTCTTTTCGCCTTTCCCTCACGGTACTGGTTCACTATCGGTCAATCAGGAGTATTTAGCCTTGGAGGATGGTCCCCCCTTCTTCAGACAGGATATCACGTGTCCCGCCCTACTCTATAAGCTTCCACATAACGCACCTTCGTGTACGGGACTTTCACCCTCTATCGTGCGACTTTCCAGACGCTTCCACTAATACCTTATGCTACCCGCTTGGGCTCCTCCCCTTTCGCTCGCCGCTACTCAGGGAATCTCGGTTGATTTCTTTTCCTCGGGGTACTTAGATGTTTCAGTTCTCCCGGTTCGCCTCATCTAACTATGAATTCATTAGATGATAGTGTAGTTTCCTACACTGGGTTTCCCCATTCGGACATCGACGGCTATTACGCTTTTTATCAGCTTACCGTCGCTTTTCGCAGATTAACACGTCCTTCTTCGCCTCTGATTGCCTAGGCATCCACCGTGTACGCTTAATTTCTTAACCTTACAACTCACAGTTGTCTTGGTTTAAATTACGCTTTTTTCTCTTTCTTACTTATTCTCTTTTTATTTATAAATTATTCAATTAAAGTTCAATAAACTTTAACTCAATCTATAATCAAAAGCCTTTCGTAAAAACGAGAACTCGTTTCTTTCAGCTTGTTCCTAATTGTTAAAGAGCTTTATCTTTCTATTCACTTAAACACTAAATCAAGTAAATACAAACATAATTTATG
>NZ_JBIDFB010000024.1:3489-5286 GCF_046635565.1 Gilliamella sp. BG7
CTCTTCTAAACAAACAATCTGTGTGAACACTTACGAGCACTTCGTAAGGAGGTGATCCAACCGCAGGTTCCCCTACGGTTACCTTGTTACGACTTCACCCCAGTCATGAACCACACCGTGGTAAACGCCCTCCCGAAGGTTAAGCTATCTACTTCTGGTGCAACCCACTCCCATGGTGTGACGGGCGGTGTGTACAAGGCCCGGGAACGTATTCACCGTGACATTCTGATTCACGATTACTAGCGATTCCGACTTCATGGAGTCGAGTTGCAGACTCCAATCCGGACTTAGACGTACTTTGTGAGGTCCGCTTACTCTCGCGAGGTCGCCTCCCTTTGTATACGCCATTGTAGCACGTGTGTAGCCCTGGTCGTAAGGGCCATGATGACTTGACGTCGTCCCCACCTTCCTCCGCTTTATCAACGGCAGTCTCCTTTGAGTTCCCGACCTAATCGATGGCAACAAAGGATAAGGGTTGCGCTCGTTGCGGGACTTAACCCAACATTTCACAACACGAGCTGACGACAGCCATGCAGCACCTGTCTCACAGTTCCCGAAGGCACTCTCGTATCTCTACAAGATTCTGTGGATGTCAAGACCAGGTAAGGTTCTTCGCGTTGCATCGAATTAAACCACATGCTCCACCGCTTGTGCGGGCCCCCGTCAATTCATTTGAGTTTTAACCTTGCGGCCGTACTCCCCAGGCGGTCGATTTATCGCGTTAGCTTCGGAGCCCATCACTCTAGGCAACAAACTCCAAATCGACATCGTTTACAGCGTGGACTACCAGGGTATCTAATCCTGTTTGCTCCCCACGCTTTCGCATCTCAGCGTCAGTATCTGTCCAGAAGGCCGCCTTCGCCACCGGTATTCCTCCACATCTCTACGCATTTCACCGCTACACGTGGAATTCTACCTTCCTCTACAATACTCTAGTTAACCAGTTTTAAGTGCAATTCCTAGGTTGAGCCCAGGGCTTTCACACCTAACTTAATTATCCGCCTACATGCCCTTTACGCCCAGTCATTCCGATTAACGCTCGCACCCTCCGTATTACCGCGGCTGCTGGCACGGAGTTAGCCGGTGCTTCTTCTGTGATTAACGTCAATTAATGCACCTGTTAGATACATCACCTTCCTCATCACCGAAAGTACTTTACAACCCGAAGGCCTTCTTCATACACGCGGCATGGCTGCATCAGGGTTCCCCCCATTGTGCAATATTCCCCACTGCTGCCTCCCGTAGGAGTCTGGACCGTGTCTCAGTTCCAGTGTGGCTGGTCATCCTCTCAGACCAGCTAGAGATCGTCGCCTTGGTGAGCCTTTACCCCACCAACTAGCTAATCCCATATGGGTTCATCAAATGGCGCATGGCCCGTAGGTCCCATGCTTTGGTCTCTCAACTTTATGCGGTATTAGCAGTCGTTTCCAACTGTTGTCCCCCTCCATTCGGCAGATCCCCATACCTTACTCACCCGTCCGCCACTCGTCATCAAGTGCAAGCACCCATGTTACCGTTCGACTTGCATGTGTTAAGCCTGCCGCCAGCGTTCAATCTGAGCCATGATCAAACTCTTCAATTTAAAGTTTGATGCTCAATAACTGTCTCTGACATATTCAAATGAATCTTCAGTGTCACTTATCAAGACTTAATTTTTTTAGTCCGTAGACTTTAATCTTTCGTCTCGCAAGTGCCCACACAGATTGTCTGTTTCTTCTTTTTAAAGAGCTGACAGCTTATATTCCCCATCAACTTTTCGTTGACTTAGTTCGCTGTCTCAAGGGTTGCGTATACTAC
>NZ_JBIDFB010000025.1:0-1952 GCF_046635565.1 Gilliamella sp. BG7
TGTCAATAGCAAGGCGGAAGTCGCAGTCACGAAGTGAACCGAGTGAGCACTTGACGAAGTGAACTATTGACAACTCTCCCAATTTTACCCTTTAGGCCAGGTGGAAAGGAACGCATAGCGAGCCTTTCCGCTTGGACGACCCCCAAAATTTAGTTATAATTCAGCCGTAAATATCACTAAAACTACCTAAGGAACACAAGATGCGAGACCAAAAAGAACGAGTAGAAACAATTGAAAGTACCATGAAAAATGAATTTAGACATGCATTAGCGGTCAATTTAATCACGCAAGAACAGCATGATAAACACCTGCAAGAGTTGAATGAATTAACTGCTTATATTTATGAAAAGTATAAAGATGACCCAAGTTTTTATCCAGATGATTGGGATAAGATAAATAATTACTATGAAAAAATCGTAGGATTGGATTTTGTAAGACAACGCACAAAAGATAATTTAGAATCAATTTGGCTTATCGAGATGTAAATAATGGAACTGAATAATATTAATCAGCTTTTTGAGCGGATACAGCAAATTGATAATAATCAGGGGATTTCGAACTTCACTCAAACTAATGTAAACTATCCTAAGAACCCTTATACTCAAGAAATATATCAAGCCCAAGATTTATATAAATATGGACATCAAAAGGGTTTTTTAGAAACACGTTGGTTAACGGAGGATGAAATACAGGTAAATAATTTGCGGGTAAATCCCGATGAAAAAAATAACTTTATTGAAAGTGATTTACATAAGAATAATGAATATTATGAAAATATTAAATTTTATAATGTTGAACAACTGGATAAAGCCTCATTTGATAAACTTCCTCCAGAAATTAAGCCAGAAAAACAGTGGCAGGAAAATTTTAAAATAGAGCAATTTATTGAAAGTCAGGGAGTTAAGGTATTACATAACAGCACATCCACCCCACGTTATAATGCTAAAACTCATACCATTCATATGCCCGATAAATCCCAGTATGATACTGCAGAAGGTTACTATAATGATGTTTTCCATGAAATTGGGCATTCAACGGCGAAAGAATTGGACAGAATACCGATTACACATGATGAAAAAAGATTATTCTCACCAAGGGATGAATTAGTTGCCGAGACAACAGCAATCAAGCTATGCAATTTAACTAAAATCAACGCTAATAAAACTAAAAATTTAGCTTATATTAAATTTAATTTGGCTAAATTTAGTGATGATAAAGCCATTCAAAAGATGGAGTTAGAAAAGGCATTAATTGAATCGGATAAGGTGGTAGCACTAACAAAAGGTAAATACCTTGATGCTAAAAAACAGCATGGGGTATCAAATGAAATTTTTAATCAGGCATTACAAACCGCCACGGAAAGATTGGAGCAAAGAAGTACATCAAATCAAAAAACAAGGCATCAAGGAATGGGGAGAAATTGAACGATAATTTAATCAAATTTATCGGTATTCGAAACGTTTAAGAAAAACTGAATTTCTATAAAAATTTAGTTCGCATAATGTATTAATGCCGTTATGTTTAATTCGCAGGCTGTAAAATATTGGCGACCGAGTAGGGCGCAGATTGCCAAGAATTTAGCATAACGGCAGATTATGCGAGCTAAAAAAAACTATGACATACATAAAACCCGACACAAAACCCCACGATAAAAACTAAATATTTTGGCGTGTCATCTGTATTGTTATTATTATTCCTTTCTTTTTTACATGCCATGCCTGTTATCCAGTTAGTAAGTTATAAAAAGTGACAAAAGTATGGTGATTGTATTTTGTACAGGTTGAACTATATATAATAGTTCAACCTTGTTCCATTTTGGAACAAATAGATTGCTATTTATACAATTCTGTTTGTCACTTTTTCGACGGCGATTGAGTTTTAAGTTCGGATGTTCAGTGACACCCGAACTTTACCATGGTTTCCCATGGTGAATGAATTAAAAAATAATCAAA
>NZ_JBIDFB010000026.1:0-1351 GCF_046635565.1 Gilliamella sp. BG7
ATAATAATATCATCCACTAATTCTTAACTAATCATTATTTTCCTTGCCCTGGAATATGTTTTTTACCATAAACCCTTTTCATTTCATCAACAACAAATTTAAGCTCTTTTCCCGGCCACCTTACATCCTCGTTGGTTTGTTGCGAAAATTTATGCAAAGCTCCATATCCAACACCAAAGGCTTGCCCCTTATCATTCCAATATATTAAATGCTGTTTACCCATATCAATTTTAGTCAAATTTCCAATGTGGTTTCTTCTCGTTGGAGTACGTCCATATAGTGGTATTCGCATCAAATTAGATCCATCTGCTGCCCCCCATGTCCATAATCTTTTGTTTTTATCGATAGCAACACACCCCATAAATTGACAAGAAAGCGCATTTATGTTTCGTATGATGCGCCTAGGTTTTGTTACTTTTTCTCCACTTTTTGTAATATTAAGCCCTAAATATATTCCTTCCCCCATACCATAAACATCACCTGACGAGGTCAAAAACGCAGTGAAACGATCGCCTCCAGTGATATGTACTATATTCTTGCCATTAACACCACGGGGGAGATTTGTAATTTTTTTAGGTTTAGCTTGAAATAAAAGAGTAGCTGAGTCATTACCCCATCCAAAAACTTCACCAGCATTATTAATGGCATATCCAGTGTTGTCCCCATCGCCAATTAATACCACCGGTCTATTGTTAAAATATTGTCGAGGGAGCTTATTAACATTATTAACCGCATTCTTTTTTCCGTTCCCTATTTGGCCATATATACCATGCCCCCAAGTATAAACATCACCGCTTTTGGTTAAAGCATAAGATGAAGATTCTCCAGTACTAACCATAACAACATTTTTTTTGTTTAGAACTAAAACAGGCGAGCTTGGATAATTCCCTGCACTATTATTACCAGATGTCTCATGATATCTATTGTATCCCCAGCCCCAGACATTACCTTTTTCATCTAATGCAATAATATGATATGTTCCTGCGGTTAATTGTGTAATAGAGAGCCCTTTATTAGCAAAATACTTTACTCTAGCAGGTTTGCTATTTGACATTTCAAACGATTTTCCGTTACCTTGCTGTGATAAACCTCTATTCCCCCAAACCCAAACATCACCTTTTTCTAACGTTAAAGCCGTATCAAATAATTTGCTAGCTGAGGAAATAACTACTGCTGACTTTGATTTTAAATTTGCTGACTTTGTTGATGGTAAATTTACTGCATCTGTACCTGCTTTCGCTAATAATGAGAAAAACATACAGGATATGAATAATACTACTTTTTTTAATTTCATTAAGTGTACCTCCCCTTCCTAGTTGTTTATTTTTTATACTTTCTTTTATTAATAAAT
>NZ_JBIDFB010000027.1:0-1321 GCF_046635565.1 Gilliamella sp. BG7
ACGGGGCAATGATTAAATATTTATTATTACGTTTTACGTTATTTTTTTACGTAATACTGTTATTTTTATCACGTAATACATTGGCAAGCGGTGTAGAGTTTGAGCTAAACAGGGTTAAATTGCCTGATGCTATTAGTATTATATATAGTGAAATTTTTAAACGTCCATATATGTTGTCACCAGATTTAGCAAATGATGAACGATTATTGACATTGAGAATCACTAAAGAGATTGATGAACGGCAGTTTATAGAGCGTTATTTTTCCAATATGAATATTAAAATTTGGGATAAAAACGGGGTTGATTATATAGCGGTTTACACACCTAAACCAATGGCTCAGCCGACGGAAACTTTTATTTATACTCCAAAATATCGAAGTGTTAGTTATTTATCTGACATTTTAAGCAGTCAGGTACAAGGGGTATTTAATTCACAAGGGACGATATCGAATACCTCCCAGACAAGTTACAGCAGTGGGGACGTCAATCCAAATAGTGCTAGTGGTCAGTTTTCACGTTCTGGTGATGTGTTGGTTTATCGTGGCACAAAAGCGGATATAAAATTAGTTAAACAGTTGTTACCTAAAATTGATACGGTAACTGATGAGATATTGGTTACTGGTTATGTGGTTGAGGTGTCAACGACGAAGCAGGAAGGGAATGGCTTATCATTTATAGCTAATTTGCTGGATAGCAAATTAGGGGTGCAGGTGAATTCAAATTATAATCCGTTGACGGGTAACTTAATTACTTTTTCGAGTGGCTCTTTTAATGCTTTGGTGGAGTTATTTAATAAAGATAGCCATTTTAAGGTAATTAGCTCCCCGCAATTACGGGTTAAAAATGGCTCTAATGCGTCATTTAGTGTTGGCTCGGACGTGCCTGTTTTAGGCTCAACAACGTATCAGGACGGCAAACCGATTCAGTCAATAGAGTATCGTTCGTCGGGGGTATTATTTGATATTCGTTCTGAAATTAGACTAAACACGATTGATTTAACAATACAACAGCAGTTATCAAACTTTGTTAAAACGGAGACAGGGATTAACAATAGTCCAACGTTGATTAAACGTGATGTTAATACGCAGGTATCAATAAAAAGCGGTGAAATTGTTGTACTTGGTGGTTTAGCGGAAACTAAAAACGGTAATAATTCGACAAGTTTTACTTTATTACCTTTTTTAAAATCGTCAGGAAAAGAAGACATCAAGACGGATATTGTTGTTATTTTGCATGTTGAAAAAATAGAAAAATAATAAAATATTAAATTAATAAATAATAAGATAGCCTGTATTCGTTGTACCGCAGCTTTGCGAGGAAC
>NZ_JBIDFB010000028.1:0-1214 GCF_046635565.1 Gilliamella sp. BG7
CAATTTCTCCCCATTCCTTGATGCCTTGTTTTTTGATTTGATGTACTTCTTTGCTCCAATCTTTCCGTGGCGGTTTGCAATGCCTTAGAAAAAGGATCATTAGGCGGTTGTGTTAGATTGTTTTTATTTAATTGTTTATCATTTTTATTTATTTCCGCTTGAATAACTACTGAAGGTAATCCTTTATCTACTTTCGAATCAAATAATTGCTTTTCACGGTTATAAACAGATAACTTTTCGATTTGGCTAGATTTACTTAACTCATCTGCGTTATTAGGCAGTACAGCAACCACTTTATCATGTATATGTTTAGGAACATAACGAGGAATTCGACCAGCTTTTAACGCATTTTCATAACGGTTATTTACGCTATCCCAACTTACTTCTTTAGGGCAAGTGTGAATAAGAACGTCGACTTGATACCCTTTATTTTTTAAAGTCTCTATAAGCTTTTTAGCTTTATTTGTATTTTTTAATGTGCCATCTACAATGATGTTGTATTTAGCTTCAATCACACGTTTTAGAATTTCCTCCTTAATTTCACTCGCAAATTCGTGGGTATATACGGCTGAATCTTTGCCATATTTTTCATATAACGCTTTGAAGTTTGGATGACGTTCTCGATAGGCATCTAAGTCAATAGTTAAAATATTATTTTTATATTTAGTTTCAAGTTTATTTGTAGATGTCGACTTTCCTGCACCAGGTTGACCTCCCATAACATAAGCTTTGGGATTCGATTGCTGTGAAATTAATTCGGGTTGATCTATATGAATATCATTCCATACATCATTAATTATTTTACTTTTTTCTTGAATACATATCTGAGATAAAATTTCATTCTTATTCATATTAATTACTTATATTTATTTTCAATTAATTGGAAAAATTTTAATGCAGTTTCATAATTAATTTCCTCATAGGTAGTGTCAGCAATTTTTTGTCTAAACTCCCTTAATTTTGCAATATCTTCTAACATATCTGCTGTATATTCGTTGCTATAACCTTTTGCTTTGGATATACAAATTCGGACACTATTATAAACTTCTTCCAATAAAAACTCTTTTTCATCAAACGTCGCCATGATCCACTCCTATTTAATATTGGTTTATTGATAAATTATTATTGTGATATTTAGGCTGAATTATAACTAAATTTTGGGGGTCGTCCAAGCGGAAAGGCTCGCTATGCGTTCCTTTCCACCTGGCCTAAAG
>NZ_JBIDFB010000029.1:0-1190 GCF_046635565.1 Gilliamella sp. BG7
ATGTCTAAAGAAAAATTTGAACGTACAAAACCCCACGTTAACGTTGGTACAATCGGCCACGTTGACCACGGGAAAACAACTTTAACAGCTGCAATTACAGCTGTACTTGCAAAAAAATACGGCGGTCAAGCTCGTGCATTCGATCAAATCGATAACGCACCGGAAGAAAAAGCACGTGGTATCACCATCAACACTTCACACGTTGAATACGATACACCAACTCGTCACTATGCACACGTAGACTGCCCAGGCCATGCTGACTATGTTAAAAACATGATCACTGGTGCTGCACAAATGGATGGTGCTATCTTAGTAGTGGCAGCAACAGATGGTCCTATGCCACAAACTCGTGAACACATCCTTTTAGGTCGTCAAGTAGGTGTTCCTTACATCATCGTATTCTTAAATAAATGTGATATGGTTGATGACGAAGAATTATTAGAATTAGTTGAAATGGAAGTACGTGAACTTCTATCTCAATATGATTTCCCAGGTGATGATACACCAGTAATTCGTGGTTCTGCGCTTAAAGCGTTAGAAGGCGATGCAGCATGGGAAGACAAAATTGTTGAATTAGCAGAAGCATTAGATAGCTATATTCCAGAGCCAGAGCGTGATATCGACAAACCATTCCTATTACCAATTGAAGACGTATTCTCAATTTCAGGACGTGGTACAGTAGTAACTGGTCGTGTTGAACGCGGTGTAATTAAAGTTGGTGAAGAAGTTGAAATTGTTGGTATCAAGCCAACTACTAAAACAACTTGTACTGGTGTTGAAATGTTCCGTAAATTGCTAGACGAAGGTCGTGCAGGTGAAAACGTTGGTGTATTACTACGTGGTACAAAACGTGAAGAAATCGAACGAGGTCAAGTACTTGCAAAACCAGGTTCAATCACTCCACATACTGATTTTGAATCAGAAGTGTATATTTTAAGCAAAGATGAAGGTGGTCGTCACACTCCATTCTTCAAAGGTTACCGTCCACAGTTCTACTTCCGTACAACTGACGTAACTGGTACTATCGAATTACCAGAAGGTGTAGAGATGGTAATGCCTGGAGATAACATTAAAATGACAGTATCCTTAATTCACCCAATTGCAATGGCAGAAGGTTTACGTTTTGCGATTCGTGAAGGTGGTCGTACTGTTGGTGCAGGTGTTGTTGCTAAAGTTATTAAGTAATCAAA
>NZ_JBIDFB010000030.1:0-1164 GCF_046635565.1 Gilliamella sp. BG7
TTAACTGACGTAATAGAATATTGTAAAAATAACGGCGTAGTACGATTTGAACAAAAATTAAAATCCCGATTTTTAAAACGAGAGAATTTACATTACTGGGGATTATCAGACTATACACGATTAAATAACTTACATAATGAATTTTTAGACTTAGATAAAAAATTATCGGTGAATGCTATGGACTTTGAAACGATTAGTGAACAATTAATAAGATGTGGCGTAGTTGATACAACACGCTCAGCCAATACGACCGCTATGTATGCGTTGCAATGGATGCATGGGCAAACGTTTGATTTTAATAAAAAAGCAGTTCAGACACATAGGGCAAGATTACGTAAAATTGGTATTGATATAGCACAACGTTGTAATTTAGCTAAGTTTAGCCCAGTGACAGTTAGGGAAATAAGGAAAGTGGAAGTTACAGATTGTCCGATCCCAGATTGGTATCAACAACCACAAATTTTTAGGCTTGCGTCATAACTGTATTTATATCCAGTTAATTTAACATAATATACATTATGCGTACCACGATAAACGTACGTAAAACTAGACGATGAAACCTGTATAATCATGACCTCAATTTAAAAAAACACGATTTACCAGTAAAATGTTAAATTAATCAATCTACTAACAAATTAACAAAAATAAATAATCATTAAAATCAATACGTTACAATAATGTATATTATGTTAAGTTAACTGTATTTATATCCAGTTATGACGCAATCCTAAAAATTTGCGGTTGTTGATACCAATCTGGGATCGGACAATCTGTAACTTCCACTTTCCTTATTTCCCTAACAGTCACGTTGTGCTATATCAATACCGATTTTACGTAATCTGGCTCTGTGAATTTGCACCTGTGATTTTCTAAAATCAAACGTTTGCCCGTGCATCCACTGCAATGCATACATGGCAGTTGTGTTGGCTGAGCGTGTTGTATCAACTACGCCACATCTTATTAATTGTTCAGCAACCGTTTCAAAGTCCATAGCATTCACCGATAATTTTTTATCTAAGTCCAAAAATTCATCATGTAGTTTGTTTAATCGTGTATAGTCTGATAATCCCCAATAATGTAAATTCTCTTTAAAAATCGGGATTTTAATTTTTGTTCAAATCGTACTACGCCGTTATTTTTACAATATTCTATTACGTCAGTTAA